>DATJFH010000097.1:0-25373 GCA_035495815.1 Bryobacteraceae bacterium | reverse complement strand
GGCCGGCGAGCGTCTCCGGCGCGGCCTGTCCCTCCCGCCACGCGCGCAGCGCCGCACCTTCGCTCCAGGCAACGGCCGCGCGTCCGCCCGCGACGGCGAGAGCCGGGTCCTTGCCGTCGCCAATGCGGCGCTCGGCCTTGTCCGGCTCGCTGACGTAGACGGTGGACTCGCGGCGCCACGCGGCGAGGATGCGGGTGCCCGAAGCCGCCAGCCCGCCGCCGTCCATCGGGCAGGCTTCCAGTTTCCAGGACTGCCCGCCGAGCTTGCTGGCGGCGCCGAAGCTCTGGCCTCCGTCCCGGGAGACGGCCGCGTACATGTCCCGATTCCCCTCGAGCGCGTTGCGCCACATCACGTGGATTTGGCCTTTGCTGTCGATTACCGCCGTCGGATGGCAGCACTGGCAGATCGTGCCGGACGGCGATTCGTACACCAGCCTGTTCTTCGACCAGGTGGCCCCGCCGTCTGTCGAGACCGAGCCGTAGAGCCGGGTCCCCTTGCTGCGCAGGTCGAGCCAGGTTGCGAAGACGACGCCGCCGCCCGAAGCCATGGAGTGCAATCCTTCACGGGCAGCCGCCGCCACGTCGTTGATGGCGACGCCCGCCGACCACGTTTTTCCTCCATCGGTCGACCGCCAGGCTTTCAAGTCGCCGCTGGTCGGAGTGACGTGTTTGTGCGGTCCGGGTTGCGCCGCCGGCGGAGCCTCGGCCACTACCGCCGAAATCACGATCGCCGCCGGGGTAATCGCGATCCGCGGCCCGCGGTGCCTTCCCAGCATCAGCTTGGGAGCTTCGGCCACCTTGACCGGGGTGGAGAACGTCTTGCCCTGATCGCGCGAAGCGGAGAAATAAATCGCGTTGTCGGCGCCGAAGGTGACCGCGACCATGCCGTCGCCGGCCGCCAGTTGCGGCTGCCGGTATTCCGGCGAGGCCCCGTTGGGCGCGATGTGAACAGCGAGCAGCAGGCAGACAAGCGGTAGCATCCTCCCCAGCATACCCTAACTTGACTGGCTGGCTTGGTACTCTGGTGAGTTGCCCCACCGGCTGCTTACCGCCCACTCCTACGCGGCTCTGGCTGCGCATGCCGGCGAGTTCCTGCGCTCCATCGACAACGCTTCGGAAGTCCTGCTGGTGGCTCCGTCCAAAGGCGCGGCCGACGATCTTGCGCGCCGCTGTCTGCCGTCGGGCGCGCTGGGTGTGCATCGCCTGACGCTCAACCAGCTTGCGGCGGCCCTGGCGACGCCCCGCATGGTCGCGGAGGGCAAAGCGCCGGCCAGCCGCCTGGGCGTCGAGGCCATCGCGGCCCGAATCGTACACGCGTTGCGGAAAGCGCAAGGGATTCCGTACTTCGCGCCGGTCTCGGCGACCCCCGGGTTCGCAAGGGCGCTGGCCGCGACGCTCACCGAACTGCGCCTCGAAGCGGTCGGGCCGGCGGCGCTCGCGGAAGCCGGAGAGCCGGGGCGCGACCTTTCCCGGCTGCTCGCCTTATACGAGCAGACGCTGGCGGAGACCGCGATTGCCGATCTGGCCGCGCTGCTGCGTCTGGCTACGGCCGCGGCTTCCGAAGGCCGGCATCGATTCGCAGGCCTGCCGGTGATTCTCATCGACCCGCCGATCGATTCCGCCCTTTCCCGGGAGCTGGTGGCGGCGCTGATCTCGCGCTCGCCTCGAGTTCTGGCGGCGACGCTCTGCGGCGACGAGCTCCGTCGCGATGCGCTCGCCGGCATGCTCGGCGTGTCCGCAGAAGATGTGAGCCCCGCCGCCGCGGGCGATCTCGACCGGGTGCGCCGCTTCCTGTTCTCGCCGCAAGCGCCGGCGTCGGAGCTGTTGGACGGAACGGTCGACTACTTCTCCGCGCCCGGCGAGGGCATGGAGTGCGTCGAAATCGCCAGGCGGCTGCACAAAATGGCGGCCGGCGGATTTTCCTTCGACCGCGCCGCCATACTGCTGCGCGACCCGGAGCGCTACCAGCCGTTCCTCGAAGAGGCCATGCGGCGAGCCGGCATACCGGCGCACTTCAGCCGCGGCGTGGTGCGGCCCGACCCGGCCGGGCGCGCTTTCCTCGCCCTGCTGGCCTGCGCGGGCGAAGGCTGCTCGGCGACGCGCTTCAGCGAGTACCTGTCGCTGGCGCAGGTCCCCTCGCCCGGCGAACCGGAGGACGCGGCGCCGCTTCCGCCCGATGACGAGCTGCTGGCCGCCTTCGCCGGTCCAGCCGAGCCCCCCCCTCCGGATGAGCCGCCCGAGCCACCCGCGGACGAGACGTCGCCGGTCATCAGCGGCACGCTGCAATCCCCGGTCGGCTGGGAGACGCTGCTGGTGGACGCGGCCGTAATCGGCGGCGCGGACCGCTGGGAGCGCCGCCTGCGCGGCCTGGAACAGGAGCTGCGCCTGCAACTGCGGGAGCTCGATGAGAACAGCGCGGCTTACACCCGCCTGATCGACCAGATCGACCGGCTGAAGAACCTGCAGCGTTTTGCGTTGCCCCTGATCCGGCGGTTACATGCGCTGCCGGCTTCGGCGGTTTGGGGAGTATGGCTCGGGGCGCTGCACGATCTGGCCCGCGCGGCTCTGCGGCGGCCCGCGCCCGTGCTGGCCGTCCTGAGCGAGCTGCAGTCGATGGAAGAGGTGGGGCCGGTGGCGCTCGACGAAGTCTTCAACGTCCTCTCCGACCGGCTGCGTTTCCTGCGCCGCGAGCCGGATCCGCGCCGTTACGGAAGCGTCTACGTCGCGTCCATAGACGAGGCGCGCGGGCGCGGCTTCGACGTCGTCTTCCTGCCCGGACTGGCCGAGGGACTGTTCCCCAAGAAAGTGATGGAGGATCCCCTCCTGCTGGACGTCCACCGGGCTCAGGCGGAAAGCCGGCTCCGGACGCAGACCGAGCGCGTGCGACAGGAGCGGCTCCTGCTGCATCGCGCCGTGGCCGCGGCTTCCGGGCGGCTCATTTTTTCGTACGCCCGCGTGGATGTCGCGCAAGCGCGTCCCCGCGTCCCTTCGCTGTATGCGCTGGAGATCCTCCGCGCCGCTCTGGGCCGCCTTCCCGAGCTGCGGGCTTTTGAGAAGCATGCCGCTCAGGGCGCGCAATCGCGGCTCGATTGGCCCGCGCCCGCCGGCCACGCGGACGCCATCGACGACGCCGAGTACGATCTGGTCTCGATCCGCCGGGCTCTCGAGCGGAAAGAGCGCGGCTCGGTGCGTTACCTGGTGGAAGTCAACCAAGCGCTGGGCCGCTCGCTGCGCGCGCGCGCTTATCGCTGGACGAGCAAATGGACGTACGCGGACGGCCTGGTGGACCCGGAAGCCGCCCTGAGCGCCGCCCTGCAGCGGGATAAGCTCAGCGCCCGCGCCTACTCGCCGTCGTCGCTGCAGCATTACGCCGCCTGTCCTTACCGCTTCCTGCTGCACGCGATCCATCAACTGCGGCCGCGGGAGGCGCCGGTGGCGCTCGAGCAGATGGACCCGCTGACGCGCGGCGCGCTGTTCCACTCCGTGCAGCGCGATCTTTTTACCGAGCTCAGCGCCGGCGGCTTGCTGCCGGTGAATCGCGACGGGCTGGGCGCGGTCCGCGACGCGGCGGATCGTACGCTGAACCGGGTCGCTTCACAGTATGAAGAAGACCTGGCGCCGGCCATCGCGCGCGTCTGGGCCAGCGAAGTGGAGGAGATTCGCGCCGACCTGCACGGGTGGCTGGGGCAGCTCGCCTCGGGCGACGGCGACTGGCTGCCCGTCCACTTCGAGCTGGCCTTCGGGCTCGGCCGGGATCCGGACCGCGATCCCGCCAGCAGCCAAGCGGAGGCCGTGACACCGGGCGGCGCCAGGCTGCGCGGGTCCATCGACCTGGTGGAAAAACACACGGGCCGGGGCACGCTGCGCGTCATCGACCACAAGACGGGCAAAGCGCCGGAACGGCCGCCGGCTTATGTGGGCGGCGGAACCGCGCTTCAGCCGCTGCTGTACGCGCTGGCCGCCGAGGCGGTGCTCGGCGGGCAGGTGGAATCCGCGCAGCTTTTCTACTGCACGCAGAGGGGCAACTACCAGCGCGTGGAAATTCCCGTCAACAGCAGCACGCGCGACCGCATCGCGCGGGTGCTGGATTTGATTTCCAATGCGATCGGAGAGGGCTTCCTGCCCGCCGCGCCGCAGAAGGACGCCTGCGGCTTTTGCGATTACCGCTGCGTCTGCGGTCCGCACGAGGAGCTGCGCATCCAGCGCAAGAAGGGCGATCGCCTGGACACGCTGCAGGACCTGAGGAACATGCCATGATCCCGTCCCTGCAGCCGTCCCCTGCCGATGCCGCCGCGCGGCGCGTCATTCGCGAATCGCTGGACGACAGCCTCATCGTCGAGGCCTCGGCCGGTACCGGCAAGACCACCCAACTGGTGGCGCGCATCGTACAGGCGCTGGCCAAGGGACGGACCACGGTCGACCGCGTGGTGGCCGTTACCTTCACCCACAAAGCGGCCGGCGAATTGAAAATCCGGCTGCGGCAGGAACTGGACAACGCGCGCGCGGAGGCCGCCGACCCGGCCGAGCGCGACTGTCTGGAAAATGCCTTGAAGGCCCTCGAAGAGGCCGCTATCGGCACGATCCACGGCTTCTGCGCGCAGATTTTGCGCTCACGCCCGGTCGAAGCCCGCGTGGATCCGGCCTTCGAGGAGCTGACCGACCAGGAAGCGTCGCGCCTGTTCGGCCGGGCTTTCGATCAGTGGTTCCAGCGCAGGCTCGGCGAATCGTCTCCCGGGCTGCGCCGCGCGCTGGCCCGCCTCGCCTGGCGCGATTCCTGGCTCAGCGAACCCGCCCTCGAGCAACTGCGCGCCGCCGGCCGCAAGCTGATCGAGTGGCGCGACTTCCCGGAGCTGTGGCGGCGCGAGGAATTCGACCGCGAGCAGGCCGTCACGAAGCTGCTGGCGCATGTCTCCGAGCTCGGCCTGATGATGGCGCAGTGCCGCCGCCCGGGCGATAACCTGGTGGCTGCCCTGGCCCCCGTGCGGCAGCTGCTCACCTGGCTCGCCCGCAGCGGGCGCAGGGATTTCGACACGCTGGAAAGCCTGCTGCTCAAGCTGCTGCGGGATTTGAAAAGGGACAGCAGGAAAAAAGGATCCGGCTTCTTCGCCGAAGGCGTCCGCCGCGAGGACGTGCTGGCCAGCCGCGACCGTCTGCTGGCTTCGCTGGACGATTTTCGCATCCGCGCCGGCGCCGACCTGGCAGCCGAGCTGCGCGCCGAGATGCAGGACCTGGTCAGCGGCTACACCGCGCTCAAGGACCGCGCGGGTAAGCTGGATTTCGTCGACCTGCTCCTCCGCGCCCGCGACCTGCTCGCGGAGAATCCCCACGTCCGCGCCTATTTCCAGGAGCGCTTCACCCACATCTTCGTGGACGAGTTTCAGGATACCGATCCGCTGCAGGCCGCCATCCTTCTGCTGCTGGCCGCCGCCGATCCGACGCAAGCCGACTGGCTCGAAACCACGCCGGCGCCGGGCAAGCTGTTCCTGGTCGGAGACCCCAAGCAGTCGATCTACAAATTCCGCCGCGCGGACGTGAGCCTGTACCAGCGGGTCTGCCGGACGTTCGAAAGCCGCGGCGTCAAGCGCGTCGTGTTGACCCGCAGCTATCGCTCCGTCCGCGGCATCCAGGAATTCGTGAACGCCGCTTTCGCCACGGAGATGACCGGCGACGAAACGAGCTGCCAGGCCGACTATTCGCCCATCGAGGAGAACGGCCCTTCTCATCCCGATCAGCCCTGCGTCATCGCGCTGCCGGCGCCGCGCCCCTACGGCTCGACGCGCATCTCGAGAGCCAGTATCAGCGAATGCCTTCCCGACGCGGTCGCCGCATTCGTCGACTGGCTGGTGCGGAAGAGCGGCTGGAAAATTCGCCATCCCGAAACAGATGCGCTGATTCCCGTCGCCGCCCGTCACGTCTGCATCCTGTTCCGGCGCTTTACCAGTTGGGGGACGGACGTAACGCGCGACTACCTGAAAGCGCTCGAATCGCGCGGGCAGCCGCACCTGCTGGTGGGATCGAAGTCCTTCCATCATCGCGAGGAAGTGGAGACCCTGCGCGCGGCGCTGACCGCCATCGAGTGGCCCGAGGACGAGCTGTCGGTCTTTGCCACGCTGCGAGGCTCCCTGTTCGCCATTTCCGACGCCACGCTGCTGCGCTTCCGTCACGAACTGGGACGCTTCCACCCGTTCCGCAAGTATCCGCCGCAGGCCGGCCTGGAATTCCAGCAGGTGACGGACGCCCTCGGCCGGCTGGCGGAGCTGCATCGCGCGCGCAACCGCCGTCCGATCGCCGACACCGTCAACGCCTTGCTCGAAGCGGTGCGCGCGCATGCCGGATTCGCCATGCGTCCCACGGGACACCAGGCGCTGGCGAACGTCTACCGCATCGGCGACCTGGCCCGCACGTTCGAGCTCACGGGCGGCATCTCGTTTCGCGGCTTCGTCGAGGAGTTGGCCGCCCAGGCCGAGAAGTCGGATTCGCCCGAAGCGCTGGTCCTCGAAGAAGCCGCCGACGGAGTGCGGCTGATGACCGTCCACACCGCGAAGGGCCTGGAGTTCCCGGTGGTGATTCTGGCCGATATCACGGCCAATCTCACGGCCTCGGAACCGGACCGGTACGTCGACGCCGGCCGCGGCCTGTGCGCCACCCGTCTGCTGCGCTGCGCGCCCTGGGAACTGATCGATCGCGAGGCCGAGGAGATGACGCGCGAGCGCGCGGAGGGTGTGCGCGTGGCCTACGTCGCGGCCACCCGTGCGCGGGACCTGCTGGTGGTCCCGGCGGTGGGCGATGAGGAGCTCGACGGCTGGCTTTCGCCGCTCAGCAAGGCGATCTATCCCGCGCCCGCCAACTGGAGGAAGCCGCATCCGCGGCCGTACGCCTCCTTCCGCGGAACCAGCACGGTGCTCAGCCGCCCGGCGGAAACCGTTTCCCTGGAGGACCCCTCCATCAAGCCCGGAGCGCACACGCCGCAAGCCGGACGCCACGAAGTGGTGTGGTGGGATCCGGCGGCGCTCGACCTCAACGCTCCGGAGAACTTCGGTCTGCGGCAGATGGATATCCTCCAGGCGGAGGGCGAGGCCGCGGCCAGCCTCGACCGGCACAAAGCCTGGCAGGCCGCGCGCACCGTCGCCCTCGAGCGGGGGCGAGCGCGCGAATTCGAAGTAGTCACCCCGACCGGCCTCGCCGAGCCTCCGCCTGGAAAGCCGATCGCGGTGGCTGTCCATACAGTGACTCAGATTGCCGGCAGGCCGCGCGGGCCCCGCTTCGGCGAGCTGCTGCACGCCATCCTGCGGGACGCGGACCTGGGCGCCGGACGGGAGCAGCTGGAGCCGCTGGCGGCGCTGCACGGCAAACTGCTGGCCGCGAGCGAGGAGGAGACGGCGGCGGCAGTGGACGCGGTCCTGGCCGTGCTGGCGCATCCGCTGCTCGCCCGCGCCCGCGCGGCGCGGCGCGTCCTTCGGGAATCGCCGCTGTCGCTTCCTATCGGCGGAGACCGCACGCTTGAAGGCGTCATGGACCTCGCTTTCCTCGACGAGGACGGCTGGACTGTCGTCGACTTCAAAACCGACGCCGAGCTTGGCGCCAGCCTCAAGCGGTATGAACGGCAGGCGCAATGGTACGCCGAGGCCCTGTCCCGGCTCACCGGACTTCCCGCGAAAGGTGTTCTCTTGCGCGCTTGAGACCGGCCCTGTGGGAAAATTTCAGAGTCGGCTGTCATCCAGCCCAACCATGCAGGATTACGAAAAACTGGGTTCCTTTTACCTCGGCCGCGGCTACGATCTGGAACGGAAGCAGCCCCGGACCGACTTGCTGCTGTACGACTCCAGGGATCTGGTGACCCACGCCGTGTGCGTCGGGATGACCGGGAGCGGCAAGACTGGTCTGTGCATCGGGCTCCTCGAAGAAGCCGCCATCGACGGCGTGCCGGCCATCGTGATCGATCCCAAAGGCGATCTCGCCAACCTGCTGCTGACGTTCCCCGGCCTGCAGCCCGCCGATTTCCGTCCCTGGATCAACGAGGACGACGCCCGGAACCAGGGCCTGTCGCCGGACGAGTTCGCGGCCAGGCAGTCGCAGCTCTGGCGCCAGGGTCTGGCCGACTCCGGCCAGGACGGCGCCCGCATCGCCAAACTCCGCGCCTCGGCCGATATCGCGGTCTACACGCCGGGTAGCAACGCCGGTCTTCCGCTGTCGGTGATGAAAAGCTTCGCCGCCCAGGACGACGCCACCCGCCAGGACCGCGAGTTGTTCCGCGACCGCGTCAGCGGCGTCGCGAGCAGCCTGCTGGGGCTGGCCGGAATCGACGCCGATCCGCTGCAGAGCCGCGAGCACATCCTGCTCTCGACCATCCTCAGCTCCGCCTGGGAGAAGGGCGAGGACCTCGACCTGGCTGCCCTCATCGGCCGCATCCAGTCGCCGCCGTTCTCGCGAGTGGGCGTGATGGACCTCGATTCGTTTTATCCGCCCAAAGATCGCTTCGGCCTGGTCATGGCTCTGAACAACCTGGTCGCGTCGCCGGGCTTCGAAGCCTGGCTCGAAGGCGAGCCGCTCGATATCGGCCGGCTGCTGCATACGGACCAGGGAAAGCCGCGCATTTCCATCCTTTCCATCGCGAACTTGAGCGACGCCGAGCGGATGTTCTTCGTGTCGCTGCTGCTGAACCAGGCGCTGGCCTGGGTGCGGGCGCAGTCGGGCACCACCAGCCTGCGGGCCATCCTGTACATGGACGAGATCTTCGGCTACTTTCCGCCCGTGGCCAATCCGCCCTCGAAGCGCCCCCTGTTGACGCTGCTCAAACAGGCGCGGGCCTTCGGCCTCGGAGTGGTGCTCGCGACCCAAAACCCGGTGGACCTCGACTACAAGGGCCTCGCGAACGCGGGAACCTGGTTTGTCGGCCGGCTGCAGACCGAACGCGACAAAGCTCGTCTGCTGGACGGCCTGCAGAGCGCGGCCGGCGAAACGGGCGCGAAGTTCGACCGGTCGAGAATGGAGCGCGTGCTCGGCGCCCTCGGCAGCCGCGTCTTCCTGATGAACAACGTCCATGAGGACCAGCCGGTGGTGTTCGAGACGCGCTGGACCCTCTCCTACCTGCGCGGTCCTCTGACCCGGAATCAGATCCAGACGCTGATGTCGGCGCGGAAAACACCGCTCGAGCCTGCTTCCCGGGTTCCGGCCGCCAAAGCTGCGTCGGCCGCGCGTCCGGTCCTGCCGGCTCAAATTCCGCAGTACTTCGTTCCGGCCCGCGGCGCGCTGGAGGGGATGTCCTACCGGCCCGTGCTTCTCGGCATCGCGCAGGTGCATTTCATCGACGCCAGGACCGGCGTGGATGAAAAGCGCGACGTGGTTGCGTCCACTCCTCTCAACGGCGACGCCGTGCCGGTGAACTGGGACGAAGCCGAGGAGCTCGATCTTGCTCCCGGCGACCTGGAGAAGGAGCCGGTCCCCGGCGCCGGCTTCACGGAGCTGCCCGCCCCCGCCGCGAATCCAAAAAGCTACACCGCCTGGACGCGCGACTTCAATTCCTGGCTTTTCCGGACTCAGAAGCTGGACCTGTTCCGCTGCGAGCCGCTCGATGCGCTTTCAAAGCCCGGCGAATCGGAGCGCGATTTCCGGGTGCGTCTGCAGCAGGCTGCCCGGGAGGAGCGCGACCGGCAGGCCGAAGAGCTGAAGAAAGCCTACGCGCCCAGGCTGGCTGCGCTCGCCGAACGCAAACGCAAAGCGGAGCAGGCCGTGGAGCGGGAGAAAGGACAGGCGCAGCAGCAGACGCTGCAAACCGCCGTCTCGGTGGGAACGGCTCTGCTGGGCGCGTTTCTGGGCCGCAAGACGCTCAGTATGGCGACCCTCAACCGGGCGGCCACCGTCGCCCGTTCGGCCGGACGCTCCCGGAAAGAGGCGGCGGACGTCGAGCGCGCTGGCGAGACCGTGGAAGCGGTGCAGGCGATGATCGACGAAACCGGCGCGGAGTTCCAGAAAAAGCTGGCGGAGCTGCCGGTGAAAATGGATCCGGCGTGTGTGCAACTCGACGTCGTATCGGTACGTCCGAAGAAAACAAATATTTCCGTGCGGCTTGTCGCCTTAGGTTGGGTCGCATAGTGGGAAGCCCCGGCAGTCAGGGCAAAAAGTCTCGGGTTACCCGGTTCGTGCCCAGGGGTTTACCGGACCCATATGGCTGGTGGAGCTTATATTTAGAAGTATTTAGAAGCACTGGCCGGAAACTTGCTGCTTCATTATTGCGTCACTCCAATAGCGGCAGTTTGTATCGCAACGGAGGTAATGTTTTGAGGCTTAACTGGAGATTCGCAGCCATCATCCCGCTCCTGGGACTACTGTGGGCGCAGGACGATACGATTTTTCGCAGTGACTCGCGCCTGGTCGTGTTGCACGCAACCGCCGAGGACAAAGACGGCCGCCTGGTCATGGATCTTCCCCGAAGCTCCTTCCAGGTTTTTGAAAACGGCGTCCGGCAGGAGATCAAAAGCTTTCGGCGTGAGGACGTCCCGGTGTCGCTCGGTCTGATCATCGACAACAGCGCCAGCATGACCGACAAGCGCGCGACCGTGGCGGCTGCCTCGCTGGCTCTGGTCGGCTCGTCGAATCCGGAGGACGAGGTCTTCATCGTCAATTTCGACGAGGCGCCCTCGCTCACGGTGGATTTCACCAGCGACATCACGCGGCTCAAGAAGGGTCTGACCGGCATCAAATCGCGTGGCGGCACCGCCATGCGGGACGCATTGCGCACCGCCATCGAACACGTCAAGGACAGGGACAAGAAGGACAAAAAGGTGCTGGTGGTGGTGACCGATGGAAACGACAACAGCAGCATGCAGCCGCTGGACACGGTGATCCGGGCGGCCCAGCAGAGCGATATTCTGATTTATGCCGTCGGTCTGCTGGCCGACGAGACGCCGCGAGAGGCGGATAAGGCGAAGAAGGCCCTCGATGCCCTGGTGCGCGCCACCGGCGGGCAGGCCTACTATCCGAAGGATGTTTCCGAGATCAACCGGATCGCGCCTCAGATCGCGAGCGAAATCCGCAACCAGTACATTGTCACCTACAGCCCCACGAACCAGGAATTGGACGGGTCGTTCCGGCAGATCCGCCTGGTGGTGGATTCACCCGGCATCGCCAATGTGCGGACGCGCTCGGGCTATTACGCCACGCCGGATCGCCGCCCACCGGTGAAGCGGCACGAATCCAGCGACTGATTCGGCCGGCGGCGGCCGTCGTCAAAGCTTCAGCAACCGGATGCTGCCGTTGCTGCTGGTCAGGTTCACCGCGGGACCTCCTCCCCCGATCACGCCGTCCAGAGAATGTTTCTCACGCTCGTCGCGCTCCCCCTTCACATCGAAATCGGTGTGAACCGAGCTGTGCGAAGTCCGCGCGTGGACTCTGGCTCCTACTTTCGCCGGCAGCCGTAGGGTAATCCCGCCGTTGGTCGTCCCGGCGCGAATCTCGTTGTCCGCGAGCTCGTCCATGGTCAGATCGATGCTCCCGTTGGTAGTCTCGAGCTTTACCGGACGATGAGGCTCCGGCTTGAGCAGCCGCGCTTCGATCCCCCCGTTGCTGGTGGTCGCGTGAACCGCTCCCCGCACGCCGTTCACCCGCACCGGGGCGTTGCTGGTCCGGATCGTGATCGTTCCTTCCTGGTCCCGCACTTCGACCGAGCCGTTGGATGTCTGCGCTTCGAGGCTCCCGCGCAGCCGGACCGCCCGGACCGGTCCGTTCGACGTCCGCACGCGGCTGGACCCGTCCAGGTCCTCCAGCTTTACCGCGCCGTTGGATGTAAGCAGGCGCTCCAGGACAAGCTTTTTCGGAGCTTTGATGATGTACTTGGCGCCCATGTTCCCTCGCGAAGGAGGAGGACGGACCGTGCGGATCTGGACAAAATCGGCGCCGGTCACGATTTCGATCTTTATCGAGTCGCGCATCTCCCGCGTCGAGGCATACTGCACGCCGTCGATTTCCACCCGCTCCTGGTCCCAACCGGTGATCTCCACCGGACCGTTGAAGTTGTCCACCGACAGCCGCCCGCCCGCCTTGAGCGGGTACGAGTAGTGAAAATCTTTCTCATAGGCGTGCGAATCGCCGAACGAGCCCAGCTCGTCCAGGTCACATCCGGCCAGCAGCGCCGCCAAAGCCATTAAACTGAGGATCTTGCGCATAGTGAGCCTTGGGCTCCCAAACGGATAACGAAACGGGGCCGCCTGGAGTTCCGTGATATTCTGGAAAATCCCTCCGTGAAGAAGCTTCTCGCCCTCAATCGCAGTGAAATCGCCATCCGGATCATGCGGGCCGCCACCGAGCTCGGCTTGCGGACGGTGGCCATTTACTCCAAGGAAGACCGGCTCAGCCTGCACCGCTTCAAAGCGGACGAAGCCTACCAGATCGGCGAAGGAGTGGGGCCCGTCCAGGCATACCTGGACGTTGAAGGAATCGTCGCGCTCGCCAGGGAGAAGGGCGTCGACGCCATTCATCCCGGCTACGGCTTCCTGTCGGAAAATCCCGCTCTGCCCCGCGCTTGCGAGCGGGCCGGCATCCGCTTCGTGGGACCGTCGGCGGAAATGCTGGAACTGCTCGGCGACAAGACGGCGGCGCGCGCCCTGGCCGGGAAAGCCGGCGTCCCGGTCGTGCCCGGCACTGCGGAGCCGGTCACCAGCGCGGCCAAAGCCGGCAAGCTGGCGCGGAAGATCGGCTTCCCGCTCATCGTCAAAGCGGCCTTCGGCGGCGGCGGACGCGGGATGCGGGTCGTCGGAAAGGAGTCCGAGTTTACCGCCCGGCTGGAAGAAGCGCGGCGGGAAGCGGGCTCCGCGTTCGGAAACGACGCCGTCTTTCTCGAACGCTACATCCGTCGCGCCCGGCATGTGGAGGTGCAGATCCTCGGCGACCGCCACGGCAACCTGCTGCATCTGCATGAGCGCGATTGTTCGGTCCAGAGACGGCATCAGAAAGTGGTCGAGGTGGCGCCCGCGGTAGGTCTGGCCGATTCCATCCGGCGCGAACTGGCGGAGGCCGCCCTCCGCATCGCTCGCGCGGCCAGGTACGAGAACGCCGGCACGGTCGAGTTCCTGGTGGACGCCGATTCCGGTGAATGGTACTTCATCGAAGTCAACCCGCGTATTCAGGTGGAGCACACCGTCACCGAGATGGTGACCGGAATCGACATCGTGCGCAGCCAGATCCAGATCGCGCAGGGCCACCACCTGCACCGCGAGCCGATGTCCCTCCCCGAGCAGGATCGGATTACGGTCTACGGCTACGCGCTCCAGTGCCGGGTGACCACCGAAGATCCGTCCAACAATTTCATTCCCGATTACGGGAAGATCCACACCTACCGCTCACCGGCGGGTTTCGGAATCCGGCTGGACGGCGGCTCGGCGTATGGCGGCGCTACCATCACGCCCTACTACGATTCCCTGCTGGTGAAGATCACCGCCTGGGGCCGCGAATTCGATCAGGCCTGCCAGCGGATGGACCGCGCGCTGCGCGAGTTCCGCATCCGCGGCGTCAAAACCAACATCCCGTTTCTCGAAAACGTAGTCAACGACCGGACCTTCCAGGCGGGGGAGGTCACCACCTCGTTTCTGGAGCAGACGCCGGCGTTGTTCCGTTACGTCTCGCGGCGGGACCGCGCCACTCGCCTGCTCGCCTACCTGGGCGAGGTGATCGTCAACGGCAATCCGGAGGTGGCCGGCAAGCAGAGGCCCGAGGTGCTGCGTCCGGCGGCGCCGCCGGCAAGTCCGGAAGGAAAACCGCCGGAGGGAACCAGGGACCTGCTGCGCAAATTGGGCGCCGCCGAGTTCGCCAGATGGACCGCCGGCCAGAAGCGGCTGCTGCTCACCGACACGACATTTCGCGACGCGCACCAGTCGCTGCTCGCCACCCGTGTGCGCACCTATGACATGCTGGCCATCGCCGGCTTCATGGCCCACCGGCTGGCCAACCTCTACAGCCTGGAGATGTGGGGCGGGGCCACCTTCGACGTTTCCATGCGCTACCTGCTCGAGAGTCCATGGATGCGGCTCGAAAAGCTGCGGGAGTCGATTCCCAACATCTGTTTCCAGATGCTGCTGCGCGCCTCGAATGCGGTCGGTTACACCGCTTATCCCGACAACGTGGTGCGCGAGTTCATCTACCTGGCGGCGGCGGAAGGCATCGACATCTTCCGCGTCTTCGACTCGCTCAACTGGCTGCCCAACATGCGGGTCGCCATGGACGCGGTCAAGAAGACCGGAGCCGTTTGCGAAGCCGCCATGTGCTACACGGGCGACATTCTCGACCCGAACCGGCCCAAGTACTCGCTGGCGTACTACGTCAAAATGGCGCAGGAGCTGGAGCGCATGGGCGCCGATGTTTTGGCAATCAAGGACATGGCCGGCCTGCTCAAGCCCTATGCCGCCGGCGTCCTCGTGAAGGCGCTGCGCGAGGCGGTGAGCCTGCCCATTCATTTCCACACGCACGACACCAGCGGCGTCAACGCGGCCTCGATCCTCATGGCTTCGGACGCCGGCGTACACGTCGCCGACGGCGCCCTGGCCAGCATGAGCGGGCAGACCAGCCAGCCCAATCTGAACTCCGTCGTCGCGGCGCTGGCGCACACCCGCCGGGACAGCGGCCTCGACCTGGACGCGCTCAACGCCTGCTCCGATTACTGGGAGGCCGTACGCGCTCACTATCAGCCCTTCGACACCGGCCCTCGCGCCGGATCCGCCGAAGTCTACGTCCACGAAATGCCGGGCGGCCAGCTTACCAACCTCAAGGAACAGGCCGAGTCGATGGGGCTCGGGCCGCGCTGGCGGGAGATCGTCCGCACCTACGCGGAAGTCAACATGGCCTTCGGCGACATCGTCAAGGTGACGCCCTCCAGCAAGGTGGTCGGCGATATGGCGATCTTCCTGGTCAGCCACGGCATGACCGTGCGGGAGTTCGAGCGTCTGGGTCCGGACCACAACCTGACCATCCCCAACTCCGTCGTGGAAATGTTCTCGGGCTCTCTCGGTGAGCCGGACGGCGGCTGGCCGAAGAAGCTGCAGGCCATCATCCTGCGGGGCGCGAAACCCCAGCGCGGCAGGCCCGGCGCGCGCCTGCCCGCCGCCGACCTCGAGGAAGCCGCCGCCGCCATCGAGAAGAAGGCGGGCGCGAAGCCCTCGCCGGCCGACGTGATGAGCTACCTGATGTACCCCGACGTGTTCGTGAAGTTCGCCCGCGCCCGCCAGTCCTACGGCGTGGTCGATGTCCTGCCGACGCCCGAGTTTTTCTTCGGCATGCGGACGGGCGAAGAGATCGCGGTCGCGCTCGAGCCCGGCAAAACCCTGGTGATCAAGTTCCTCACGGTCAGCGAGCCGCATCCGGACGGCCACCGGACGGTGTTCTTCGAGCTGAACGGCCAGCCGCGGGAAGTCGATATCAAGGATAAATCGCTGCGCACCACGGTCGCCGAGCGCGCCCAGGCGGACCCCGCGAATCCAGGCCACGTCGGAGCGCCGATCCCCGGGATGGTGGGATCGGTCGCCGTGGAGCTGAACCAGCAGGTCGCCAAGGGGGACCGGCTGCTGGTGCTGGAAGCCATGAAGATGCAGAGCACGGTGTACGCTCCCATTGGCGGAAAGGTGGTCCAGATTCTGGCGCAGGTGGGCCAGAATGTGGAAGCCAAGGAACTGCTGCTGGCGATCGAGGCCTAGCAGGCCCGCCTCAGGAACGCCGCGTCTTGGCCGACATCAACTCGTCGATGTTCACCAGCTCGGTCGGGTAGTTGCCGCTGTAGCAGGCGTAGCAGAATTCGTGCCGCTCGTCGCCGACCGCACGCCGCAAGGCGGCCATAGACAGGTAGCCCAGGGAATCGGCTTCCACGTACTTGCGGATTCCTTCCGTCGAGTGGTTGGCCGCGATCAGCTCGCTTTTGATCGGTGTATCCACCCCGTAGAAGCACGGCGAAATCGTCGGCGGGCAGGAAATGCGCAGATGCACTTCGCGCGCGCCGGCCTGCCGCACCATGCGCACGATCTTGCGGCTGGTCGTGCCGCGCACGATGGAATCGTCCACCAGGATGACGCGCTTGCCTTCGAGCAGGAACCGCACCGGATTCAGCTTGCGCCGTACACCCAGATCGCGGATCGCCTGCGAGGGCTCGATGAACGTGCGTCCTACGTAATGATTCCGGATCAGCGCCTGGCGGAAAGGCAGCCCCGACTCGGCGGAGTAGCCGATGGCGGCCGACACGCCGGAATCGGGCACCGGGACCACCAGGTCCGCTTCGGCCGGGCATTCCCGGGCCAGCAGCCGGCCGAGCATCTCGCGCGACTCCTGCACCGGCCGCCCGAAGACGATCGAATCCGGCCGCGCGAAGTAGACGTGCTCGAACACGCACTGCGCCAGGTCGTGCACCGGAGCGTAGTGCTCGCGCGTGACCCCTTCCGTACCCACGATCACCATCTCGCCGGGCTCCACGTCGTTCAGGTACACCGCGCCGATCAGGTCGAAAGCGCAGGTCTCCGACGCGAACACGTAGCAGGCTTCCCCGCCGGGCATCTCCATCTGGCCCATGGCCAGCGGACGGAATCCGTGCGGATCGCGGGCCACGATGATGCGGTCGTTCGCCAGGAACACCAGCGAGAACGCGCCCTCCAGCTGCAGCATGGCTTCGCGCAGCGCTCCGGCCAGCGTGCGCTCGCGCGAGCGGGCCACCAGGTGCAGGATGACTTCGGTGTCGCTCGAGGCCTGGAAGATCGATCCCTCGCGCTCGAGCTCCGCGCGAAGCTCGGCCGCGTTGGTGATGTTGCCGTTGTGGGCCACCGCAATGCGGCCCTTGTTGCAGGCCACTGAAAACGGCTGCGCGTTCAGCAGCACGGTGTCGCCGGCGGTCGAGTACCGCGTGTGGCCGATCGCCAGCTCGCCCGGCAGCTCGGCCAGGACCGGCGGCGTGAAGATGTCGGCTACGTGGCCCATGGACTTGACGCAGTGGATCTCGCGGCCGTCGCTGGCGGCGATGCCCGCGCTCTCCTGGCCGCGATGCTGCAGGGCGAACAGTCCCAGGTGAGTCAGCTTGGCCGCTTCCCTGTTCCCGTAGATCGCGAATACGCCGCACTCGTCGTGGAATTTATCGAACATAGTTCTCGAGGGCCTTTTCCCAGCCGTCCTGGAATCTGCCGATACCTTCGTCCACCAGCGTTTCGCGCCGGTTCCGGATGACAATCCTGCCGGCCGCCGTCGAGCCGATCCGAACCGCTTCCACTCCGTGCCTGGCGGCCGCGGCCAGCACGCCGTCCGGATCCGCGGTCGAGATGAGCACCCGCGACGGACCTTCGTGAAACAACAGCAGCTCCGGACGCAGGTCCGAATCCAGATCGATCTCCGCTCCGATTCCGGCGGGTCCGAACGAGGATTCGGCCGCCGCCACCGCCAGCCCGCCATCGCTCAGGTCGTGCGCCGATTCGGCCAGCCCCGCTCCCGCGATCTCCCGCGCCGCGGCCTGCACGCGCTTCTCGTATTCCAGATCGAGCGCCGGCGGCAGCCCCCAAAGACTGTTCAGAACAACCTTGGCGTATTGCGTTCCGCCAAAACGAAGCTCATCCGCGCCGCCGATCCCGCCCAGCAGCACGATCGCCCGGCCGGGATGCTTGAAGTCGATGGTCACCGGCGCGGCCGTCTTCAGCAGCCCGACGATTCCCATCACCGGCGTCGGAAAGATGCCTTCGCCCAGCGTTTCGTTATAGAGGCTCACGTTGCCGCCCGTGATCGGCGTGTCGAAGAAGCGGCACGCCTCGGACATTCCCTCGATCGCTTCCACCAGCTGCCCCATGATCTCCGGACGCTCGGGGTTGCCGAAGTTCAGGTTGTTTGTCGCCGCCACCGGCAGCGCCCCTACCGTGGACAGGTTGCGGCAGCACTCGGCCACGTTGAGCATCGCGCCTTCGCGCGGAGAGAGCGAGCAGTAGCGGCCGTTGCCGTCGAGCGAGATCGCGATCGACGTGCCGGTCTCCTTGACGCGTACGATGGCCGCGTCTCCACCCGGACCGGCGATCGTGTTGGTGCGCACCATGTGGTCGTACTGCCGCCAGATCCACTGCTTGGAGCAGATGTCGGGCGACGCCAGAACCTGCGCCAGGTCCGCCCCCAGGCCCGCGCTGCGGAACTCCGGCCCCTGCATGGGAGCGTGCCGCAGCGGGCGGGTGTGCGGCCGATCGTACAGCGGGGCTTCGTCGGCCAGCTCCCGGTTCGGGATCTCCGCCACCACACGGCCATGATCTTTCACGCGCAGTAAACCGTCGCCGGTGACCGCCCCGATGGTCACAGCGTCCAGACCCCATTTGCGGAAAACGTCGAATACCTCGTTCTCACGGCCCTTTTCGGCCACCAGCAGCATGCGTTCCTGGGATTCGGAAAGCATGATCTCGTACGGCGTCATGCCCGTTTCGCGCTGCGGCACGTACTTCAGATCGATCTCGATGCCGACCCCGCCCCGTCCGCCCATCTCGCAGGTGGAGCAGGTCAGCCCCGCCGCGCCCATGTCCTGAATCCCGACGATGGCCCCGGTCCGCATGGCTTCGAGGCACGCCTCGAGCAGCAGCTTCTCGAGGAACGGATCGCCCATCTGGACGTTCGGACGCTTCTGCTTCGACTCCTCGGTGAACTCGGCCGAGGCCATCGACGCGCCGTGGATACCGTCGCGGCCAGTCTTCGCGCCCACGTAGATCACCGGGTTGCCGACCCCGGACGCTTTCGCATAGAAAATTTCGTCCTTGCGGAAGACGCCCAGCGCGAACACGTTCACCAGCGGATTGCCGTTGTAGCACTCCTCGAAAATGCATTCCCCGCCGATGGTCGGCACGCCGAAACAGTTGCCGTAATGCGAGATGCCGGAGACCACCCCTTCGAGGATGCGCCGGTTGCGCGGGCCGCAGGCTGCGTCGTCCGGCGGGCCGAAGCGCAGCGAATCGAGCACCGCGATGGGGCGCGCGCCCATGGTGAAGATGTCGCGCAGGATGCCGCCCACTCCCGTGGCGGCGCCTTGAAAAGGCTCGATGAAACTGGGATGGTTATGGGATTCGATCTTGAACGCGATGGCGTAGCCCTGGCCGATGTCGATGATGCCGGCGTTCTCTCCCGGGCCCTGCACCACCAGCTTCCCCCGCGTAGGCAGCTTCTTCAGGTGCAGCCGGGAGCTTTTGTAGGAGCAGTGCTCGCTCCACATCACGCTGAAAATGCCCAGCTCCGTGTAGGTCGGCTCGCGTCCGAGCAGCGATACGATTTTGTCGTACTCCGGCCCGGTCAGCTGGTGCTGCGCGATCAGCTCCGGAGTGATGGCGGCCGCGCTCATGCTCTCGCCGCCAGGGCGGCAGCCATCGATTTGAGGATCACCAACCCGTCGCTCGAGCCCATCAGCGGCTCGGCCGCGCGCTCCGGATGAGGCATCAGCCCGAGAACGTTACGCTCCCGGTTGAGCACGCCCGCGATATCGTCGATCGAGCCGTTCGGGTTGGCCACGTAGCGGAAAGCCACGCGGTCTTCGGCGTTCAGCTCCTCCAGCGTGCGCCGGTCGGCGTAGTAGCGGCCTTCGCCGTGGGCGATCGGCATGCGCAGAATCTGTCCCTTCGTGGTGTGGCAGGTAAAAGGAGAATTCGCCGTCTCGACCCGCAGCTTCACCTCCTGGCAAACGAACTTCAGCCCCCCATTGCGCAGCAGCGCGCCGGGAAGGAGCCCCGATTCGACCAGGATTTGAAATCCGTTGCAGATGCCGATGACCGGACCGCCGCCGGCCGCGAACTTCCGCACCGCCCCCATTACAGGGGAGAACTTGGCGATGGCGCCGCAGCGCAGATAGTCTCCGTAGGAGAAGCCGCCGGGGAGCACAACCGCGTCCACGTCACCTAACTCGTGGGAGTCGTGCCAGATAAATTTTGCAGTTTGGCCCAGGATTTGCTGAATCGCGTACCACGCGTCGTGATCGCAATTGCTTCCCGGAAAGACAATGACGCCGAAGTTCATCGTTTTGTATTTTGGGAGGGCACTTTTAGTTTACCAGAACGGGCCGTCTACTTACTGCAAATCTCCGTAGAACGCCCTTAACCGCTCGACGTAGGGCTCGCCGGCTGCCTCGATCAGATCGTTGTGCCCCGCGCCCTGGACAGTCCAGAAGGATTTGGGCGGCGGCGCCGCCTCGTAGAGGTCCCGGCCGAGACGGTAGGCGATCACCTCGTCGCGGTCGCCGTGGATGAACAGCAGGGGAGCCCGCACCCGCGCGATCTTCGCTTTCGAATCGAACTCCCGCATCACCAGCGGGCCTAACACCGGCAGCGCCGTTCCGGCGACGGCTCCCGCCGAATTGAACGGCGCCTCGAGCACCACGCCCGCGCAGCGCCGCCGCGACGCCAGATCCACCGCCACCGCCGTTCCCAGCGATTCGCCGTGAATGACGATCCGCTCCGGCCGGTAGCCGCGGTCGATCAGCCATTGGTAGGCGGCGCCGGCGTCGGCGTAGAGCCCGGATTCGGACGGCGCGCCGGCGCTCTTCCCGTAGCCGCGGTAGTCCGGGATGAGCAGAGCCGAACCGGCGCGGGCGATCTGCCGCATGTGAGGGAGGCGGTGCGTCAGGTTCCCCCCGTTGCCGTGCAGGAACAGTGTCGCCAGCCGCGCGCCGGAAGGCTCCATCCACCACGCGTTGAGCCGCACGCCGTCACCGGTGGTCAGCCATACTTCCGTGGCGCCGGCTTCCTGCTGCCGGTTCCACAGGCCCTCCGGATAGCGCAGCGGGTAATAGGTCGCGCTCCTCGCCATCCAGCGGAGCAGCCCGTAAGCCATGCCCAGCAGCAGCGCCGCGAAGATGAATGCGGCTTTCAAGCCTTCAGGAGCTTGTGCGCGAACTGGTACGTTTCTTTCAGGGAACGCCGCGCTTCCGCGTCGAAATGCGAATCTTCCTCCTTGCCCCGGCATTTCCAGTTCGGAAAAACGCCGCGCAGGTGAAGGATGTACTTGAGCGACGCCAGCCCGTAGGCGCTCACCTGGTTCACCAGCAGCGAAATCCTCGCCAGATCCTCCATCGCCTGCTCCCGTTTGCCGGCCTGCCAGTAGTCCCACAACTGCACGTACAGATCGGCGAAGGAGACCGCGGGCATGGTGCCCGACGAGCCGCGCGACATCTCGTCCACCATCGTCTTCCCGTGCCCGCCGGTGAACACCACCAGGTCGGGCGCGACCCGCTTGTACTCGCTGATGCGGGAAAGCGTGTGGCCGGCTTCGTCCTTGACGAAGCCCAGCGTGGGAATGTCCTTGCGCATTTTGAGCACGAACTCCACGCTCATGTTCCCGATGGTCTGCACGAACATCGGCCGCCCGCACTCCTTGGCGATACCGCGGTAATACTCGGCGACGCGGTCCAGATTGCTGCTGTCGCGCGGCGGCAGCGCGATGATCGCGTCCGGCCCCAGCTTGTCGGCGTGGCGCGCGTAGCGCCGCGCCGCTTCGCCGTCCGGACCCTGCACGCCGAGCACGACCGCGCAGCGCGTCCCCTTGGCCGCCGCGACGACCGCTTCGGCCCCGGCCGTCCGCTCGTCGGGCTCGAGCGTGCTCCATTCACTCGCCAGTTGCGGCCAGACGGCTCCGTGCGCGCCGCACTTGTCGAGGAACTTCACTTCCTTCGCCAGCGTCTCCGTGTCCAGCTTGCCGGACTCGGTAAAGGGCGTCTGCATGATCGGGAACACGCCCCGCAGGGGTTTCGAGGCGGCCCCTAGCTGTCCGGCGGCGAGGCCGAAAGCGGCTGCTTTGAGAAAATCGCGTCGATTGGTCATGGCATTCCTTGATCACAACATCGAAGGTGTTACGTCCACTCCGAATCCGGGCTTGTCGGACGGAAAGTAGTAGCCGTTTTCGAACCGGGAAGTCATTGCGGCCATCAGCGGCGAGGACCTCTCCAGCGTGCCGAAACTCTCGGCCAGCACGCAGCTCGGCGTGGTCAGGATCACGGCCAGCCCGTACGGACTTCCGCCCCGGTGCGGAGCCACCGGCAGGCTGTGCGCCGCCGCCAGTTGAGCGATGCGCCGCACCTCCGTCAATCCGCCCGACCACGTCGTGTCCGGCTGCAGCAGCTTCACCGCCTTGTGGCTGATCAGCTCTTCGAAGCCGAACCGCGTATATTCGTGCTCCCCGCTGGCGATCAGCGGACCGCGCACCTCGCGGCACAGCTGAGCGTAGCCTTCCAGGTTGTCCGGCGACAGAGGCTCCTCGATCCAATACAGGCGGAACTCCTGCATGCGGTCGACCATCTCCAGCGTGTAGGGCACGTTCCAGCGGCAGATCGCGTCGATCATGAGCTGATGGTCGGGCCCGATCTTGTCCCGGATCGCGCGCAGTTCGCTCACCAGCTTCTTCATCCCCTCGCGGCCCTCCTCGACACCCCAGCGCACCGGATGCTTGAAAGCCCGGAACCCCAGCTTCAACGCGCCCTCGATATCGTTGCCCGTGTAGTAGGCCGGGACCTTGTCGCGGTTCGGTCCGCCCAGCAGTTTGTAGACCGGCTGGCCGGCGTGCTTTCCGCGGATGTCCCACAACGCCAGATCCACGCCGCTCATCGCCATGATCGTCACGCCCTTGCGTCCGTAAAACAGCGACGAATTGTACATCTGCTCCCAGATGGCCTCGACGTTCAGCGGGCTGGCTCCGGTGATCAGCGGCCCCAGGTGATGCTCGATGATGTAGGCGGCCGCGCCGCCGCCCCCGCCCATGCCGTAGCCCGTGAGTCCCTGGTCCGTCTTGATCTCGACCAGAATGGCGCCGCCCAGTTGCGAGAAAGGACCGATCCAACGCGAGCGCCCCGGATCGAAATCGGAAGCGAATTTGGGGACCGGCCCCCCGGCTACCCCCGCCACCTTGACCGGAAACGCCTTGACGGACGTAATCTTCAGCCTCGAATCGGCGCCGAAGGCGGACGCCGCGGCGGCGCTGCCGAAGAACTGACGGCGTGAAATGGGCATCGTTACTGTCCCTTGACTGCGATGATCGAAACCTGCTCGAGCATGGGGGCGTGTCCGGACGCGCTGCGCTTGCGCTCTACCGGAGGGAGCGGCGCGACCGTGGTACGGGAGGGCGGACCGGAGGCGAAATACTTGCCGTACACGCCGTTCATTTTAGCGAACTCCGACAGGTCGTCCACATAGACATTGCTGGCCACCACGTTGGAAAAATCCAGCCCGGCCTCTTCCAGGCCGTCCAGCAGATTGCGCATGGTCTGGCGCACCTGGTTCTCCACGTCGCCGGCGTAGATGCCGCCGTTCGGTCCGGGGATGAACCCGGACTTGGCCGAGCAGTAGAAGGTGTCGCCGGCGAAGACGCACGGGCTCGCCGTCGCGCTCGGAGGCATGTTCTTCGGCCGCACGGCGCGCCGCTGCGAGAGGTCCCGGACGGCTACGCCGGTGAACTCGATATTGGCTCCGTTCGGCAGGCTGGATACCCGGATCGTCGCCCGCGCGGGCGTGTTCCCGAACTCGAAGTGGGAGGCGTAGACTTTGTTCATCACCTCCATCGGCATCGCCCCGGTGAGATACGGATTCACGAAAACCATGTGGCGGAAATCCATCCCGGCGGCGGCCAGGGTCTGCTTCACGCGATCGAGCGCCAGCTGTACCTGGGCGGCGGGCTCGGCGGGTATCTTGCCGCTGTCGATGTCCCGGCCGAGGAAGCCGGAGAGGTAGAGCCGGTCGCCCACCATCACCCCGGGCGATAGCGCCGCATTCGCCGGATAACCGGCGGGCACGATGGCCTTCTTCCGCGCCAGGTCCCGCACGGCCACGGCGTTGATCTCGATTGGCGTGTCGGTCGGCATCTTGTACACGCCCACGGTGGCCCGCGCCGGGCGCACCCCGCGCGTGAAGTACTCGGCCCAGATCTTGTTCATGACGTCGTAATTGGCGGCGTTTTCCATGTACACGTGGGAATAGACCACGTGCTCCATGGTGAGCCCCGCCGTTTCGACGATGGATTTGACGTTCTCGAAGCTCTGACGGGCCTGGGCTTCGAAGCCGGCTGGGATCTTGCCGTCGGGTCCGCGCGCGCCCTGTCCGGATACGTACAGGAATTCGCCGGCGAAGATGCCGGGCGAATAGGGACCTACCGGCTTGGCGCCGGCGGGGAATATCACGCGCCTCTCGGCAGCGGCCGTCAGGGCGGAGAAAATCAGCAGAATTGGGAGCGCTTTCACCTGGAGCAGTATACCGCGAGCTAGCGGCGCCGGGCGCGTATTTTCGGAAGCGTATCCCCTACAGCAGCTCCGGCGCGCAGCCCAGCTCCTGCACGGCCGTCCTGCGGATGGACTCCGATTCGGACCGCTGGCCCGTCCGCAGATAGCTGTTGGCCACGTTTTTCGACGCCGCGCAGATATCCGTGTGCACCATCGGACAATCCACATTGAGACTCGGGGCGGGGTCGTCGCGGTTGACGGCGCATCCGTCCGGGTCGATTTTCGTGTACAGCTCCACCAGCTTTGCGTTCAGGTGAACCCGGCTGGCATCCACGGCCAGAGCTTCCACCAGCGCCGCGGCCGCTTTGCGCGGATCGCCCGCCGCGCTGTACGCCGCCGCCGTCTCTTCCAGAAGGTCCGGATCCGACTCCAGCTTGCGGCCCTGCTCGAAAGCCTCCAGCGCATGCGCCGCGTCCGACAGCCTTGAATACGTCCGTCCCAGCTCCAGGTAGAGCACACTCGGTATCGTCGTGAACAGCCGCTTGCCGTTCCTGTTTTCCGCACGGCCGCTTTCGTCCTGGGCGAGCTCGATCTTCTCGCTCCGCAGGAGCGCGTTCAGCGATTTCCGGTACCAGTATTCCGGGCTCGTGCCGGCCGCCGGCTTGCCTCCACTGCCGCCTGAGGCGACCTTGTCCCCCAGCGTCCGGTACACTACGCCGGCTCCGCGATAGCCGATCGCCGCGTTCCGCGCATCCGGAAGAGGATCTAGAATCGCCATGGCCCGGCCCACCTCGCTTACCGTGCTGTCCCAATCCTTTTGCGTCAGCAAAGTCGAATTGATGGCGGCGGCCAGGTTCGTCTTGTAACTGCCGGGGGCCGCTTCCTGCGCGGTACGCCAGAACCGGCCGCGGTCCAGCCAGTCCGAGTTGCGGGCATGGGTTCGCGCCGCCAGCGCCGCCACGATGAGACTCGCGGCCCCGATGGCGATGCGCCGGTCTTGCGATTGCCAGATCACCACTGCCAGCGCCGCCATTCCGATCGAAGGAAGGTATAGGAAACGCTCCCCCATCACGCTGCCGATCAGAAGGATCAGGTTCGAAGCCGGCGAGAGTGTAGCGAAAAAGAACCCGATGAAATAAAAGACGCGCTTGTTTCCGCGGAAAGAACGGACCGCCACGATCACCAGCGCGGCGCAGGCCAGCAGCGCGATC
>DATJFH010000096.1:0-8013 GCA_035495815.1 Bryobacteraceae bacterium | reverse complement strand
ATCATGGCGTAGACGGACATCTTCAGATCCGCCGTTCCAGGAGCAAGGCCTTCGGGCGGGACGCTACCGGCAGTAATATTTATATTCCTGGAAGGACGTGAGTAGGGAAGAGCCGGTGTACGCTGGAGTTATGCCAGGCGGTCTACATCCCGCGGGTTCCCTGCGCCATGCGCCCAGGAACTACGCCCGCACCCCCATCAATATTTATTGGGAAACGACACAGGCTTGCGCTCTGGCTTGCCGCCACTGCCGCGCGGAGGCCGCGCCCGATCCTCATCCGTTGGAGCTTACGTTGGAGGAAGGCGTGAGCTTTCTGCGCCAGATTCCGGAATTCGGCGAGCCGCTGCCGCAGCTGATCCTGACCGGCGGCGATCCCCTGGCTCGCAAGGATCTCTATGAGTTGATCGCCGAAGCGCGAAATCTCGGCATCGGCGTCTCGATCACACCCGCAGCCACCCCGGCGCTCTCGCGGGAGACTCTGGTGCGGCTCAAGGAGAGCTCAGTCGAAGGATTGGGCCTGAGCCTGGACGGCTCGACAGCCGAACGTCACGATTCGATCCGCGGGGTCACGGGCACGTTCGATCGCACCCTACAGGCGCTTGGCTGGGCGCAGGAACTCGGGATGCCCTTGCAGGTGAACACGCTGGTGGCGGCCGAGACTGCCGGCGACGCGGCCGCCATTTACGAACTCTTGAAGCCTTTCGCGGTAACCCGGTGGAGCCTTTTTTTTCTCATATCGGTCGGCCGCGGCAAGGTGCTGCAGCCGCTCTCGCCAGAAGAGGGAGAGAAGCTCATGAAGTGGATCCATGCCACCTCCCGGATCGCGCCATTCACGGTGGCGACGACCGAGGCGCCCTCGTACCGCCGCGTAGCTCTCGAGGCGATGCGTGAGGAAGGCCTGACCGGCGAGCAGATCAAGCGCAGCCCGGCCTACCGAAGTTTCGGCATTCGGGACGGCCATGGAATCGTATTCGTGTCCAACACCGGCGACATCTGCCCGGCCGGATTCCTCCCACTCGCCGCAGGTAACGTGCGCCGCGACCGCCTCGCCGACGTGTACCGCAATTCGCCCCTGTTCCGCTCGATGCATGACCCGGGCCAGTTCGAAGGCCGCTGCGGAGTGTGCGAATACAGCGCTCTCTGCGGCGGATCGAGAGCACGGGCGTACGAAGCCGCCGGCAGCCCGCTGGCTTCCGACCCGTTCTGCCTCTACGAGCCGGAGTAATCACCCCCGTCAAGGCGCCGTCGGAGAGGCTGTGTCGGACGGTTACTCTGGTTCGTGGCTCTGCTAGCGGGCGCGCTTGTTCCGCCGTATCACCCGACGAAAGCCCGTCTATGGCGCGCTGATGTCGACCGGCTCTGACTGCGGGCTCTCATTGCCGATGCGGTCGATCGCGGAAACAGCATAACGGTAACTCTTGCCGCTTTCCACCTTTGGATCGCTGTAGCTGGGGACTTCCTGAATATCGGCGATCTTTTCGAGTTTGCCGCCGGCGGACGCGCGGTACAGGCGATAGCCGGCCAAGTCCGCTTCCGTGTTCCGTTCCCAGACCAGCTCGATGCTTTTCGTGCCAGTCACCGCAGCCAGGCCCGAGGGGACCGCCGGCGGGAAAGTGTCAGCCGGGGTGATTTCCCTGGTCTCCGAGATCTCGCTCTCCGCGTCGCCGTTGCCGGTCTTCTGCACGGCCTGGATCCGGTACCGGTAGAGCTTGCCGAATTCTGCGCCGGCGTCCAGCCATTCCGAGCCTTCCACCGTGGCGGCGGCCGCGAAATCCATCTCGTCTCCAACGCGGCGGAAAACCCTGTGCTGCCGGGCGGCGCTCCGCCAGCTCACGCGCACGCCCTCCTTGACGGCCATTGCGGAAACAGCGTCCGGTTTCGCCAGCGGCGCCACGACGGTGATCGGGACCAGGGACCATTCGCCCGCGCGGCCGTTGGAGCCGTACACCCTCACTCCCAGAATGATCTCTTTGCCGAGCCACGGGTTGGCCGGGAATTGGCTCCTCACCTCACCTCGCTCGTCCGGCGTGGCCGCGAGCTCGATGGCTTTCGAGAGCCAGGCGTCGCGATTGAACTCGCCCGGCGGCGCTTCGCCGGCGCGGATTTCGATGCGCCCGATTTTGGCCTGCTTGCCTTCCGTGGTCAGCGCGGGCATCGTGAAATGGTAGACGATCGCCCGTCCGTGTTCGACTGCCGCCAGGTCGGTGACCGGCTCCGGGATATTGAGCAGCGGATACATGGGCTCGCCCACATATCCGCATCCGGAGAGTATGAGCGCGGCCGCTGCCGCCTGCAGCGGCCTCACAGGATGTAGCGGCTCAGGTCCTGATCCTTGACGATATCGGCAAGCTGCGCGCGCACGTAAACCCGGTCCACCTTGACCGATTTCTTCTTCAGATCCGGGCCTTCGAAGGAAATCTGCTCGAGCAGCTTCTCCATGATCGTGTGCAGCCGCCGCGCGCCTATGTTCTCCGATGTCTCGTTGACCTGCGCCGCGAATTTGGCCACCTCTTCGAGCGCGTCGTCGGAGAAGATCAGCTTGATCCCCTCGGTCTCGAGCAGGGCCGTATACTGCTTGATCAGCGCGTTCTTCGGCTCTTTGAGGATGCGGATGAAGTCGTCCACCGAAAGGCTTTTCAGCTCCACACGAATGGGGAAGCGGCCCTGGAGCTCGGGAATCATGTCGCTGGGCTTGGACACGTGAAACGCCCCGGCGGCGATGAACAGAATGTGATCCGTGCGGACGAAGCCGTGGCGCGTGTTGACCGTGGTTCCTTCGACGATCGGGAGAATGTCGCGCTGCACTCCCTCGCGGCTCACGTCGGGGCCGTGTCCGCCCTCGCGTCCGGCGATCTTATCGATCTCGTCCAAAAAAATGATGCCGCTGTTCTCGACGCGCTCGAGCGCCACGCGCACCACCTGGTCCATGTCGATGAGCTTCTGCTCCTCTTCCTGCACCAGGTAATCCAGGGCCTCGGCCACGCGCATCTTGCGTTTCCGCGAACGTTGGCCGAAGAGGTTGGGGAGCAGATCCTTGAGATTGACGTCCATCTCCTCGACGCCGGAGCTGGTGGAGATTTCGAAGGTGGGTCCACGCTCCTTCACGTCCAGCTCCACCAGGCGCTCGTCGAGCTTGCCCGCCTTGAGGCGCTCGCGCAGCTTTTCCCGCGAGCGGTCGTTGCTGTCGCTATTTTCAGGCGCCGGCGGCATCAACAGGTCGAGCAGCCGCTCTTCGGCGTTGGCCTCGGCGCGCTCGGCCACTTCGTCGAGGCGCTCTTCGCGCACCATGTCGATGGAGATATCCACCAGGTCGCGAATCATCGACTCCACATCACGGCCTACGTAGCCGACTTCGGTGAATTTGCTGGCCTCCACCTTCATGAACGGCGAATTGGAAAGCTTCGCCAGGCGCCGCGCCAGCTCGGTCTTGCCGACGCCGGTGGGGCCGATCATGAGAATGTTCTTCGGCATGACCTCCTCGGCCATTTCCGGTTCGAGCTTCTGGCGGCGGATCCGGTTTCGCAGCGCGATGGCGACGGCGCGCTTGGCCTCCGTCTGGCCGATTACGTGACGGTCGAGCTCGCGCACGATTTCGCGCGGAGTAAGCTCATCGAGGGCGGGCTCTTCGTCCACCGACTGACTGGGCAGGTAGATAACCATGGCTATCCGAGCTCCTCGTAACTGATGTTCTGATTCGTGTAAATGCAGATGTTGCCGGCGATGCGCATCGCTTCCTGAACAACGTTCTTGGCCGACAGCTTGGTGTGATGGAGCAGCGCCGTGGCGGCGGCGGTGGCGAACGGACCTCCGGAGCCGATGGCGGCCACGTCTTCGTCCGGCTCGATGACATCGCCGTTGCCGCTGACGATATAGGTGCTTTTGAGATCGGCGACCAGGAGCAGGGCTTCGAGATGACGCAAAACCTTATCGGTGCGCCAGTCCTTGGCGAGCTCCACCACGGAGCGGGGCAGCTGTCCGTTGAACTGCTCGAGTTTGGATTCGAAGCGGGAGAACAGGGAAAAAGCATCGGCTGTGGAACCGGCGAAGCCTGCCAGGATCTTGTCGTTGTAAAGGCGGCGCAATTTGCGGGCTGACGCTTTCAGAACTTCGTGGCCCAGCGTTACCTGGCCGTCGCCGGCCATCACGACTTTGCCGTCACGGCGGACGCATACCACCGTTGTCGAGCGAATTTTCTCTCTCATTGGGCTGAAACTCAATTTTAGCGCGATTGGGCAAGGCGCCGCCCGCTGCGATATTCTGAGTAGGCATCTGACTTGGAGTAGCTCAGGGGCAGAGCGGCCGGCTGCCTACCGGCAGGGCGCAGGCCTCCAAGTCCCACGCGATCAAAAGCCATGGCTGAAGCCGGCGACCGAGAGCACAGCGCCAATCCCGCGTATGTCATCGCGCAACTGAGGCGCGCCATGTCTGGTGTTTTGAGCCATGCGGACCCGGACGTCCGGCGGCGCGCAGTGGCCAGGCTCGAGCAGTGGGAAGGGATCCTGCAGGGGATGCTGTACGGCTCGATTTCCATCGGATCGAGGACACCGGTTCCGGGAATCATGTCTGGGTGACCGTGCAGGTTTCGCAGGGGGGATTCGCGACCCGCTTCAACCGCATGAGGTCGCACAGCTGGCAGCGCTGGGCCGCGGAACGGACGGCGGCGGGCGGGCTGCGCTGAATCTCTACTACCTGAGCGAACCCGGCCGGCGGACCTTCGGGAACTCACGGCGCTGTGCCAGGAGTTGGCCGGGCCGGCCCATAAGGAAGGCTGGTCGGTGGCGCGGAACGGGCAGGTCATCGAGCAATCGCAGATCCTGACCACGCACAATTTAGCCGCACTGTTCGCCGAGGCGGGCCTGCGGCGACGCCTCGACGGCCGGCTTCCGCTGATCGCGCGCCGGTGTTTTCGCTGGATCTGCCGCCGGCAAAGTGCGATCGAAGCTCGCGCCGCGCACACCTCCACAACATCAAGAACTGCGCGTACGCCTGGAGACAGCTGATCTTCTTCCTCGGATCAGGAGGTCGCCGGGTTCCTGGCTTGGGCGCGGGAGCATCTCGGGAAGCCGCGCGCGGTCACCCGTGAGAGGCTGCGGCCGGCGATGGAGGGCCTGGAGTGGGTGGCCACCGGAGGCTCATTCGTCAAAACGGCGAGAGCCCGGGCCGCCGGATTCTCGGCTGGACGGCCGGGCGGGTCGAAGTCTGAAGACGGCATTCATCTCTTCTGGCACTTCGGACAGAAGTGGGTTCCGCGCTGAGCGACCAGGATGCGGCGGATCGGCGTTCCACAGGCCGGGCACGGCTGGCCTTCCTTGCCGTAAACACGATGCCGCAATTGAAAGCTGCCGCGGCGGCCTTCCGAATCCACGTAATCGGAAACGGACGACCCGCCGGTATCGATGGACTCGAGCAGAACCTCGCGGATGGCCTCATGCAGCCGCTCCGCCCGGACGCGGGTGAGCCGGCGCCCCAGGGCGCGAGGGTGGATTCCGGCGCGGTGCAATGCTTCGTCAGTATAAATGTTGCCCATTCCGCGCAGGAAGGTCTGGTTGAGCAGCAGCGGCTTCACCATGGCGCTCCGGTCCCTCAGCGCGGAGGCGAACGCCGGCGTATCGAGCGACAGGGGATCCGGCCCCAGACGCTCGAGGCGCGCCGCGAAGGTCTCGCTCAGCTCGATGCGGCCGAACTGGCGGATATCGTCATAGACCAGTACGCCCCGGTCGAGCGTCAGAATGGCATGGCTGTGGACGCCCAGTTCGGCGTCCATGAGCAGCTTGCCGGTCATGCCCAGATGAATGCCCAGGCTTGCGCTGGCGTCAGAGAAGTCCATCACGATGTACTTGCCGTGACGGCGCACGCCCCGGATGGTCTTGCCGACGATGCGAGCCGGGTCGCCGCGCAGCACGCGGGCGCAGCGGAATTCGGCGGCCAGGATGCGCCGCCCCGCCAGGCGCGGCGCCAGGCCGCGGACGATCGTCTCGACTTCCGGCAGCTCGGGCATGGATGTTTATAGCTTCAGTGTAATGCGCTAATCCTGCTCAGTGTGCTGCCTGCGCTACGCCAGATGCGAGTCAGGAACCCGGCTGTACTCTCACGGGATAGGAGTCGAAGATGTCCGGATTCGGGCCTACTCTGGGGTCGGCTGTGGCCCGGAGTTCGGCCATCAGCTGGGCATCCAGCTTCTTTACTACTGCGGCGTACTTTGGATCCTTCGCTACGTTGTGCAGCTGGTAAGGGTCGTTTCGCAGATCGTAAAGTTCCTGCCCGGGGCGTTTGCCCGCCGACATCTCGTACAAAGGCTTTACCGACGGCTCCTCGCGACGCAGTGTCAGGTCCGCTTTGGCCGGCCCGGAATCGATGTCGGCCAGGCCTACGCCAGTGTTAGCGGCCAGTTGTTTATATGTGAAAGGTTGGGCGCCGGGCTTTTCGAGTCCGTTCGGATCGCCGCCGGGCCAGCGGTCGGGTTTGAAATTACGGATGTAGTGATACCGGCCGTTACGGATGGCCCGCATCGGGTAGCCTCCTTTCGTTTCGCCACGGCACGGGACGTGGCGCTCCATGCCGGTCAGCACGTGATCGCGCTTCGACTCGACGCGGCCGGATTTGCGCGATTTCAGGATGGGCATCAGGCTGCGGCCGGTCATCTCCGGAGGCGGCTTCAGACCGGCGGCTTCGAGGAACGTGGGCGCCAGGTCGCTGAGGCTGACGAAGTCCTCGACTACGCGGGCGGGCGGGATTTTGCCGGGCCAGGCGATGGCCAGCGGCACGTGCGTTCCCTGCTCGTAGAGGGTGGCCTTGCTGCGCGGAAAGGGCCAGCCGTTATCGCCCGACATGACCACCAGCGTGTTTTCCAGCTCGCCGATGCGGTCCAGCATCTCGAGCAGCTCGCCGGTTTCGCGGTCGAAGCGCTGGACGGCGAAATAGTAATCGCAAATGTCCTTGCGCACGATCTCGCTGTCGGGCAGGTATGGCGGGACCTTGACATCAGCCAGCTTCATGCCGCTGCGGACGCCGGTCTCCCATTTGTACTGGCGATGCGGGTCGGTGCTGCCGAACCAGAAGCAGAAGGGCTTGCCTTTCGGCCGCGCTTCGAGGAAGGCGGCGAAATCCTTGAAGCGCGGTCCGGCGGGGTTGCGGGACCGCTGGCTGGCGGCTTCACTACCGGGTCCCCAGCCTTTGCGGGTGAATCCGATGTGGTAGCCGGATTTCTCCAGCAGATCGGGATAAACGGGGAATTTGGCGGGGAGGGCGGAGAGCAGGTTGGCGCCTTCCTCGAGTCGCCAGTGCCATTGGCCGGTGAGCATCGCGGCGCGGGAGGGCGAGCACGAGGGCGCGGCCACGAAGGCGTTGGTGAACATCACGCCGCGGCCGGCCAGCTTGTCGAACGTGGGCGTTTTGACGACGGAGTCGCCGGCGATGGAGGCTAGCGGCCACATCCAGTCGTCGGCGAGAGCGAAAAGGATATTGGGCTGGCGAGGCGCCGTTTGAGACCAGGCGCGCGGCATGGCTGCCAATGGGGGGCGGATTTCAGGAAGTCACGCCGGGTTTGCCGAGTCATGAATAGACGGTTATTGTAACGCAGGCGGGAAGCGGCGCTTGACCCTGCCGGAAGGATTCCCGTAAGATTGCAATCATCTCGAATCCATCTCTCAGCGGGAAAGTTGCGCTGGTCACCGGCGGGGCGCGTGGCATCGGCCAGGCGATTGCGGTGGAGTTTGCCCGGTGCGGCGCAGATGTGGCGTTTTGCGATGTCTGCGAACCGGAACTGGCAGAGGCCACATTATCGGCAACTCGACAGACCGGACAGTCGGCGCGTTATTTTCGCACGAGTGTAGCGGACCGCAGGGAGCTGGAGCTTCTTTTCAAGGACCTCCTCGATGAATTCGGGCGTCTCGACATCCTGGTCAATAATGCCGCCTACCAGGAGCACGTGCCGGACATCGATCATCTCACCGACGAGCATTTCGACCGCACCCTGCAGACCATGGCGCGGGAAGCTGCGAAGCACATTCCCTA
>DATJFH010000095.1:0-11317 GCA_035495815.1 Bryobacteraceae bacterium | reverse complement strand
TCTTGCCCTGATCGGAGGAAACGGCGACGGCGATCACGTTGCGCCGGTCTCCCACCGTGCCGCCGCTGTAGTACAGGTAAAGGACGCCGTTGTCGTCCGACACCAGATCCGGCACGTTGGCCTGGTCGGTGATGACGCGGTTGGAGCGCGTGAAATCGAGGCCGTCGGGCGAGGTGGCGGTCAGTATCCGCTTTCGCCAGGCTCCCTCCTCGGGTGGGAAGCCGGGCACGGCGCCGGACGGCGGCGTGAAGTCGCTCAACAGCTGGGCGTGGACGGCGGGCTCACAGAGGGGGGTCAGGAGAGCAAGGAGAGCAAAGCGCATGGTTCGAACCAGATGGTATCAGGAGCGGGAGCGGCGCCACAGCCAGAAGGCGCCGACGCCGGCGACCAGGGTTACCAGCCCGAAGACGATGAACTGGAGGTTGGCGGTGACGAACAGGAATCCCCAGCCGACGAAGGCGATCACGCTGGGGACGGGATAGAGCCAGATGCGGAAGGGGCGATCGATATCGGGGCGGCGCCTGCGCAACTCGCGCACGGCGAAGATCTGGCCGATGAACTGGATCAGGATGCGGCCGATCAGGAGGGCGTCGATGACCCAATCGAGGGTGAGCAGGCTGGCCAGCATGGAGAGGCCGCCGATAACCAGCAGCGAGATGTGGGGGAACTGGCCGGCGGGGTGAAGCCGTCCGAACACGGGGAAGAAATAGCCGTCGAGGGCGGCGGCGTAGGGGATACGGCTATAGCCGAGCACCAGGGCGAAGACGGAGGCCACGGCGGTCCACAGGATCATGACCGTGATCAGGACGCCGGCCCAGCGGCCGTAGATCCGCTCCATGAATTCGGCGGCGATGAACGGCGACTTGATGGCCTCACGCCAGGGGACGACTCCGATGATCGAGATATTCATGACCAGGTAGATGAGGGCGACCAGCAGCGCGGAGAGAATGATGGCCCGCGGGATGACGCGCTCCGGATTGCGGACCTCGCCGCCGACGTAGCAGATGTCGTAGTAGCCCAGGAAATCGTACATGGCGATGCGGACGGCGCTGCCGAGACCGAGCACGAAGCCCAGGGAGAATCCGAAGGCATGAGGAGGGAAATCGAAGGCCAGTTTGGCATTGAAATTGGCGAGGCCGCTCAAGATGACCCAAAGCACGGTGGCCAGCATGCCGGACCACAGCACGACGGTCAGGCGGGCGACGGCGGTGATGCGGCGGTAGAGCATCGCGGTGACCAGCACGGCGGCGCCGATGGCGACCAGCTTCGAGGCGGCGGGTCCCATGGAGCGCCAGAAGTAGCTCACGTACTGGGAAAAGCCGATGTAGCCGGAGGCGATCTCGAGGGGTGCGCTGAAGATGAACTGCCAGATGAAAAGGAACGGCAGGAGCCTGCCCCAGCGGGTGCGCTCGAAGCTCTTCTTGAGGTAGAGGTACGTTCCGCCGGAGCCGGGCATGGCGGCGGCCAGCTCGCTCCAGACCAGGCCGTCGCACATCGCCAGGAGCGTGCCGACCAGCCAGCCGACGATGCACTGCGGTCCGCCCATGGAAGCGATGATGAGCGGGATGGTGATGAAGGGACCGACACCGACCATGTTGCTCATGTTGAGGGCGGTGGCCTGGAGCAGTCCGAAGCCGCGCTCCAGGCCGTATTTCTGCTTGATCTGCTGGTGTTCGCCGTTCATGGGGAATTCGTATGATACTGCCGGGGGCGGGAGTCGTGCCGCGGCGGCGCGGGGACTCACGGCGATGAGGACATGGCCTGGCGGAGGGAGAGGTGTTTTTTCGAATACCGGCCGAGGCGGGCTCAGTTTTCCATGAAGTAATAGCCGATCATGTGGCAGACGATCATGTGCGCGTCTTCAATGCGGCCCATGTGCGGGGCGGGCACCTGGATATTGAGCTGGGCGAGGGGGCCGAGCTTGCCGCCGTCGCGTCCGGTGAGGGCGATGGTGCGGCAGCCGATGGAGTTGGCGTATTCGATGGCGCGGAGGACGTTGGGCGAGTTGCCGGAGCCGCTGATGCCCATGAAGACGTCGCCGGGCTCGGCGAAGTTCTTGAGCTGTTCGACGAACACCGCGTCGTAGGAGACGTCATTGGCGTAGGCGGTAAGGGTGGGAAGCTGGTCGGTGAGGGCCATGATGCGGAAGCGCGGGTCGCGGTTGAAGCTGGCGCCCTTGACGATATCGCAGGCGAAGTGGGAGGCGGTGGAGGCGCTGCCTCCGTTGCCACAGACGAAGATGCGCCGGCGGCTTTCGCGCGCTTCCCGGAACAGCTCGATGGCGGTGTTCACTTTATCGAGCTCGATGGTCTCGATCGCTTTGAGCAACTCGCTTTTATACTGCTGAGGAAAGGTCATAAATTTTTCAATTCTCCGGTAAGCGCCAGCGCTCCGTAGAGCACGGAATCATCTCCCAGCGCGGCCGGGACGACGTCGATGCGGGCGGCCGACCAGCCGGTGATCCGCCGCCGCAGTTCGGCGCGTAAAGGTCCGAACAGCGCCTCGCCCGCCTTGGCGATTCCGCCGCCGATCACGATGCGCGCGGGGTTCACTATCATGATACAAGCCTTGAGGCCGAGCGCGAGATCGGCCACGTAGCGGTCGACGAAGGCGGGGGAGGCCAGCAGATCCCTGGCGGAGCGGCCGTGATCGCGCTCGAGCCAGAGGCCGGAGCACAGGCGCTCGAAACAGCCGCGGGCGCCGCAGAGGCATTCCGGACCGTCGGGGCGGATAGCGATATGGCCGAGCTCGCCGGCGTAGGAATCGGCGCCGCGCCAGAGTTTGCCGTCGAGGTAAATGCCGCCGCCGATGCCGGTCGAGAGCGTCATATAGAAGATGGACGGGAAGCCGCGGCCGGCGCCGTAGAGGGCTTCGCCGAGGGCGCCGGCATTGGCGTCGTTATCGAGGATGGCGGGGAGGCGGAGCGACCGGGCGAGCTCGTCGCGGAGGGGGAAGCCGCTCCAGCCGCCGACGTGGGTGGAGCGGAAGACGCGCTGCGCGGCGAAATCGACGGGTCCGCCGAAGCCGATGCCGCAGCGGTCGAGGGCGGTCCGGGACTGCCATTCCCGGGCGATGGACAGGATGCGGCCGAGCATCCAGCCGGGTCCGCCTTCGCGGTCGGTGGCTTCGGAGCGGCGATGGATCATGCGGTCGTTTTCGAAGACCGCCATGGAAAACTTGGTGCCGCCGATGTCGATGGCGAGAGTGCTCATTGGGCTGGGTGAGGGCTCAGGACCGGGCCGCATTCAGCAGCTGTTCGGGCGAGGCGGCGCCGGTGCCTTTCTGCATGATGGTGATGGAGGCCACGAGGTTGCCGAAGCGGGCGGCCTGGAGGGGAGACCGGGTCACGGCGAGGGCCACGGCGGCGCCGGCGTTGAAGCTGTCGCCGGCGCCGCAGATGTCCACCGGCTTACCCACTTTTCGCGCGGGCGCGCATTGTTCTCCGGCCTCGGTGACGAGGACTACACCGTCTTCGCCGTGAGTGACCATGAGGAACGGCGCCTCGACATGAGCGCGCAGGCGCGGATAATCGACCACTCCGAACAGAGCGCGGCAGGCGGCTTCGGCTTCCTGGCGGTTCGGCTTGAGGATCACCTTGCGAAACTCGCCGGTGCGCGCGCGGGAATCGACGATGCAGACCTTGTCGGGGTAATTGGGCGCGAGATCCGCCAGCAGGTCGCGCATACCCGGAGTGACTACGCCGCCGCGGCGCGTCTCGGCCTGATCGGAAACGAGCACGACGTCGAAAGTGTCGAACAGGGTTTGCAGTCCGGCCAGGATTTGCCGCTCCGCGCCGGGATCGAGCGGAGCGGTGTTGATGTAGTCGACGCGAGGCAGGTCTTCTTCCCCGGTGCAGCCGTTGATGAGCTTGGTATAGGTGAAGGTCTGCATGGACGGGGCGGTAATCAGGTGATCGCCGGCGATGCCGCGGGAAGCCAGCGCGCAGCGCAATTCGTGGCCGAAGCCGTCATTCCCGCAGGCGCCCAGCACGGCGACGCGGCCGACGCCGAGGGCCACGAGATTGTTGGCGATGGTGCCGCCGGCGCCGGGCGAGACGGTGGTGGAGACGACGCCGGTGCGCGGAATTCCGGTCTCGCGAGAGGGCTCGGATTCGCGCGGGTCGTAGGTACACCAGCGGTCGAGGCAGATATCGCCGACCACCAGCGCGGAGAGCCCGGGCAGGCGCGACAGGATTTCAGCCGTCATGGCAGCTCCAGGAAAGCGCGCCGCAGCGCGGGCAAAGTGGCGCGGTGGTCGCCGCAGAAGTAGAAGCTCCGGCCGCCATCGGCGACGGTGCGCACGAGAATCGTCTTGTGGGGGCGGAAGTAGTAGCCGGGATCGCTCTTATCGAGCTCCTGGTGGATGTCGCCGCGGATGGGCACGAGGTCGAAGACGGCGGTGGTGAAGTCGCGAATGCCGCGTCCCTGCTGGCAGGCGACGTTGCGGGCCATGGCGAGAGCCTTGAGGTAGACTTCGGGCGCCATGATGGCCGAGCCGAAGCTGAGCATGACGCCGCCCTCGAGGTTCTCGACGGCGCGGGCGAAGATCAGGAAGTCGCGATAGCTGGATTCTCCGAGGGCGGCGCCGTCGCAATTCGGGTGCTCATGCAGGATGTCGTAGCCGATGCCGACGTGGACGGTCACGGGGATCGAAAGGCGGTAGGCGGCGGCGAACACGCTCAGGTCCTGGTGCGGGTAGCGGCCGGCGGCGAGGCGGCGTCCGACGTTTTCCCCGAGTCCGAGACCGAGGGCGGCGGCTTCGCGGATCCATTCGTTGAGCTCGCCGGTTTCCCGCCACAGGCCGAACTCGCCGGAGCGGATGTAGCGGGCGACGGATTCGGTGGTGGCGCCGATGCGGGCCACTTCGTAATCGTGAATGGCGCCGGCGCCGTTCATGGCGATATGGGTCAGCGCGCCGCGCTCGAGCAGGTCGATGATATGGCGGTTGACGCCGGCCCGAAGCACGTGCGCGCCCATCATGAGAATTCTCGCAGCGCCGGACCGGGCGGCGGCGGCGAGGCGGGAGGCGACATCGGAGAGCCCGGGATGGGCGTAATCGGGGGCGGGATCATCCAAGGACAGCCAGCGGCCGAGCGGCAGATCGTTGACACGCTCGGCGAGGGGCTTGACGAGCAGGCGCCCGCGGTCGAACAGCTCGTACTTGCTTTTCGGGGGGCTCATGCGGGAAACAGGGTCCCCATCAGCTCCTCGCGGCACAGATAATTGGGAATGATGAAATCGGCGCCGACGCCGCTGAGGCGCTTCCGCTTCCATTCGTCGACGTGCAGGCATTCGGGCTCGGCGGTAGCGACACCCACGGTGACGCCGCCGACCTCCTTGATGTTTTCGATTTCGACGTAGCCGTCTCCGAAGCCGAGGAACTGGTCGCCGCTGCATTCGGCGGAGGCGATCAGGCGCTGGATGAGAATCTTCTTGGAGAAGCTCTTGTAATCGTCGAGGGCGCCATAGACGCCGCCGTCGAAGTAGCGGGTGACGTCGAGCAGGCGGGCTTCCTCGCGCATATAGATCTGGTCGGTGCCGCTGGCGAGGTACATTTTGAGGCCGCGCTCCCTGAGCGCTTCGAGCAGCGCGCGCGCGCCGGGCACGAGGTACTTTTCCGGCGAGCAGCGCTCGGCGCGGAGGTCCGCAATGGCGCCGCGGATCTGATCGTTGAGCAGCGCGAGGTAGCGATTCTTGTATTCCAGCGGGTCGAGCGGGGTTCCGCCGCGTTTTTCGATCTCCGAGGCCAGGGCGATCATCTGGTACATGGTCTGTTTGCCGGTGAGGCGGCCGACGAATTCCTCGACGATGGCGCGCAGGTCCTCTTCGCGCTCCCCGGTTTTGAGGTCCAGCAGGATTTCGACCATCATGGGGATCATGATTTCCATCCAGCCGGACCGGATGACGGAAATCGTGCCGTCAAAATCAAAAAGAGCGACCCGGGCATTGGCGGCAGACGCGCCGGGGCGAAGGTGTTCGATCATTTTCCTTATTGTGACACGCGGGCCGCGCCAGGCGGCTCCGCTTGCTGTCCCAAGCTCACATATAGTCGGGCGTACGAATCCCCAAAATGTACAAGGTCCGCTGCAATTGGCGGTAGAAGAATTCCGTGATCCACACCAGAAAGATCTTCTTCTCCCGATTTTCCTCATGCAGGATATGGTGCTGGTGATAGAAATTATTGAAAGACTGCGCCAGTTGGAAGGCGTACTTGGCGACGTGGGCGGGCTCGCCCGAAGCGACCGCGCGCTCGACGGCGGCGTCGGCTTTGGAGGCGGCCAGCAGGACCTGCCAGAAGTCCTCGGAGGCGAGCTGGCGTCCCATCGCCTCGAGGGTCAGCGCGAGGTGATAGTCGGGAATCTGCTCCCCTTTTTCATCCACCTTCCGCAGGATATTGCGCGCCCGCACGGCGGCATATTGGACGTAGGGGCCGGTTTCGCCCTCGAAGCTGAGGGCCTCCTGAAAATCGAAGGCGATGACGGAGGTGCGTGTGAACTTCAGAAGGAAGTAGCGCAGAGCGCCGATGGCGATGGACCCGGCTACCGAGCGCTGCTCGTCGAGGGGGCGGTCGGGGTGGCGCGACGCCACTTCCTCGAGCGCGCGCTCGATCAGGGTATCCATCAGGTCGTCGGCCTTGACCCCGAGTCCCTTGCGTCCGGACACTTCGACGTAGGGGCGCTGTTTGTCTTCCTCCGACAATTCGATTCCCAGCTCCTCGCAGCAGCGGGGGGAGAGGGCCACCATCTCGTAGGAGAAGTGGATGCTGCGCTCGGCCTGCTCCTGGTAGCCGAGGGCTTTCAACCCGGCGACCACGACGTCCTGCAGGTAGGACTGGCGCACGTCGATGACGTTGTACACCGTGGTTCCGCGCCCGAATTCCGGGATATAGGGATGGTGCGAAGGCTGGTCGGAGGTTACCCACAGATCGCGCCCGTCGGGGTAGCGGAGCAGCGTATGGTAGTAGAAGTCCTTGCCGAGCAGGCCGAATTTCCAGAGCTGATAGGCGATATCCTTGCCGACGTAGGTCACCGTGCCGTTCGAGCGGACGATGACCTTGCTGTCTTCCGATTCCGAGCCGGCGGAGAACGCCGAGGCCGGCATCACCCAGCAGCCGCGGTTCTTCCCTTCCGTCTCGAAGTAAATCGCCTTGCGCTCCTTGAGCAGCTCGAAGGCGGACGCCCAGAACTCGAGGCGCAGAATCTCGCTCTCCCGGGGCAGCACGTCGTAATCGACATCGAGCCGGAGCATGGTCCTGAGGTGCGCGCGGACGATGGCGTCGGAAACGATATGGGCCAGCTCGGCGATGGGGCCGGAGCCTTCTTCGATGGCGTGCAGGGCTTCGGAGCGCCAGTTCAGCGCCTTCTCGTTGGTGGCGTAGTAGGCCGACGTCTTGGCGTAGAGGTCCCAGCAGAGGTAATCGAAACGCGGACGGGCGGCCAGCGCGGCTACCTCCGCGGGGGTCCGGTTCTCGAGGAAATGGAACCCGACGACCACGTCCGCGACCTGGACTCCGGTGTTGTCGATGTAATTCTGCACTTCGACGCGGCGGCCGAGGGACCGCAGCATGCGCACGAAGGTGTCGCCGAGCGTGGCATTCCGGAGGTGGCCGATGTGCGCCGCTTTGTTGGGATTGATGTTGGTATGCTCGACGATAATTTTTTCGCCCGGCGGATAGTCGGCCTGCCCGGGGACGTACATCAGGCCGGCGGCGTAGGAGGCGCGGTTGAAACGCACATTGATATACCCGCCGCCGGCCACTTCGAGACTGGAGACGCCGTCGATGGAGCCGATTTCCGACACCAGCTCCTGCGCGATCTTCTTCGGCGGCTGGCGCAGCTGGCGAGCCAGCTGGAAGGCCACCGGAACGGCGAGCTCTCCGAATTCGGCCTGCTTGGGCTGCTCCATGGCGACTTGCGCTTCGACGCCGTAGCGGATGGAGATATGGTTCTGAAACGCCTCTTGGACACGCTTTTCAAGTAAATGGAACACTGAGTAAAAAGTATAGCAACCGGATGTTTGACACCGTTTCCGGCGTGAAATAGACTTGCACCAATAGCGGCCCGGCCTGCTCGATCCGCTGAAAGGGAGTTCCCGATGCAAACCAGACTCGTGTTCTTTTTCATGCTGGCGCTGAGCGTACTGCGGGCGCAGGAGGCGCGGCTCGCGGGGACGGTGACGGACCCCTCGGGCGCGGTGCTGGTCGGCGTGACGGTTACCGCGACTCAAACCGAGCGCAATCTTGCGTTCACGGCGCAATCGGACACCGAGGGCCGGTATTTGTTCCCGCGTCTGCCGATCGGGCCGTACAGCGTGTCGGCGACTCATGCGGGCTTCAAATCGGTGGCGCAGTCCGGTATTGCTCTGACTACCAGCGCCGATTCCATGCTGAACATCGTGATGCAGATCGGCGACATCTCGGAAAAGGTGACGGTGTCGGCGGAAGCGAGCCGGGTGAGCGCGGAATCGTCCACTATCCAGCAACTGGTGGACACGAAGCGGATCCTGGATCTGCCGCTGAACGGACGGGATGTCTACCAGCTGGCCCGCCTGGTCCCCGGGGTGGGCCAGAGCGGCGTCAACATCGGGGGCGGGCGCTCCGGCTCGCAGAACAGCGGCATGGCCAACGTCCGCGTGGACGGCTCGCTCAACGTGGACAACGTATTCCAGCAGATCCTGCCGAGCCCCAGCCCGGACGCGGTGCAGGAGTTCACGATCCAGACGAGCGTCCCATCGGCCAAATACGGCTATGCCTCCGGCGTGATCGAGATTTCGACGCGCAGCGGCACGAACGCGCTGCACGGCAGCCTGTACGAATTCCTGCGCAACGACAAGCTCGACGCCCGCAATTTTTTCCTGCCCACCAAGACGAAGCGGAAGCGCAACCAGTACGGCTTCGCGGGCGGCGGACCGGTCTACATTCCGAAGATTTACAACGGCAGAGACCGCACCTTCTGGTTCGTGAACCTGGAGCAGCAGAAGGAGCCGCTGGGCGCCGCCACCACGCTCTTCGTAGCCACGCAGGAGCAGACGCAGGGCGATTTTTCCCGCTTCAACCGCACGATCCGCGATCCGCTGAACAATCAGAATTTCCCCAACAACCAGATTCCGGCGAGCCGGCTCGACCCGCTGGCGGTCAACTTCTCGAAGCAGTATGTTCCGGTGGCGCAGGACGCGCTCGGCACCTATCGCTACCAGCGGGCGAACGACAATAACCCGAACCAGGCGCTGCTGCGCGGCGATCAATCCTTTGCGCAGGGAAAGCAGCAGTTGAGCGCGCGCATGTTCATCACGCGCCGGTCCGGTCCCACGGGGCACGGGAACCTGCCGGCTTTTCAGATCGGCACGGTGCGGCTCGATACGGATCTCTACGGGCTGACGCACACCAGCATCCTGGCCCCCGGCAAAATCAACACGGCGCGCTTCAGCCTGAACGGATACTACACGGTGGCCGACTACCGTCCACAGATCGAGCTGGCGGACCTGAAGAAGCTGGGCTTCGCGGACAACTACTACACGTACACGCCGGACTTCCCGGTGCTCAACGTGACCGGCTTTTTCCAGGCCAGCATCGAGCAGATCAAGATTTCACGCGACTACAACACCTTCGCCTTCAGCGACGATTTCTCCTGGATCCACGGCCGCCACAATCTGCAGTTCGGCTTCGACGGAATCCGCTCGGTGCAGACGGATAACAATCTTTCCCGGAGCAACGGCTCGTACTCGTTCAGCGGAGTATTTTCGGGATCGGCGCTGACGGATTTCATGCTGGGCCGTCCGGCCACGTTCCGGCAGGGAAGCCCGGCTCCGGACGACACGCGCGGGCTGCACCTGGCGTGGTATGCGCAGGACGACGTCCGCCTGAGCCGCCGTCTTACGCTGAACCTGGGGCTGCGCTACGATCTGCCGCTGCCGCCGCTGGCGATCAACGACGCGGCCATGCTGTACCGGGCGGGGGCGCAATCCAAGGTGTACGTCAACGCGCCTCCCGGCGTACTGTTCTATGGCGACCCCGACGTGCCCAGGGCCGGCCGCAGCGCCGTCAAGAACCTGTTCGCGCCGCGCGTGGGCTTCGCCTACGCATTGACGGCGGACCAGAAGACGCTGATCCGGGCCGGCTACGGCATTTATTACAATCCGACCTGGTCGAACGTCGAGGGCCAGTTCGCGATTTATCAGCCATTCACGCGGATCGTGGACATCAATCCGCCGCCCAGCACGAGCAATCCCTGGTCGAACTTTCCGGGAGGGAACCCGCACCCTTATAAGCCGGGGAAGGACTCGGTTTTCGACAAGGGAATCACCGGCCTGTCGTATGGTCCGAACTTCACCGAGCTGAGCATGCAGCAATGGAACCTGAACCTGCAGCGGGAGGTGGCCCGGGACTGGCTGATCACGGTGGGCTACGCGGGCGCGCGCGGCACGCACATCCCCTACCTGCGCGACGTGAACCAGGCGATCTACATTCCGGGCGCTTCGACGGTGGCCAACGTGGACGCGCGGAGGCCGCTGGCGCCCTACTTCTCCCGCTTCAGCTTCATCGAATCGGTGGTCAATTCCAGCTACCATTCGCTGCAGGCGTCGGTGGACCGGCGTTTCCGGGGAGGGCTGACGGTGCTGATGTCGTACACGTTTTCCAAATCGCTGACGGATCTGAACAGCGTGCTGACCAACAACGGCGGAGTGCAGAACGCCGACGACCGGCGGGCCGAATGGGGACCGTCGGACTTCGACCGGACGCATGCGTTCGTCACCTCCTGGGTCTACCAGATACCGAATCTCGCCCAAAACCGTTTCGCCAAAGCGGTGGTGAACGGATGGGAAGTGAACGGGATCTGGTCGATGTATTCGGGGGCGCCGCTGCAATTCGCGACGTCGCAAGACCGGGCGCTGCGAGGGCAGCCGAACCGTCCGGACCGGATCAAGGACCCTCGGCTGGACACCGGGCGATCACGCGCCGAGCTGATCACGCAATACTTCGACCGCAGCGCGTTCGTCCCCAATCAGACCGGACAGTTCGGCAGCGCTCCGCGCGCCGAGGGCCAGCTGCACGCGCCGGGGACGTTCGACGTGACGGCAGGGGTCCAGAAGAGGTGGAGAGGCATACGGGAGTCGGACCGGATCCAGTTCCGGACGGAGCTGTTCAACGCGTTCAACCGGCCGAATTTTGGAAGCCCGGGGGCCAATCCGGACTCGTCGGGGAGCTATGGCCGGATCACGTCGGCGTCGGACGGCAGAATCATCCAGTTCGGATTGAAGTACGTGTTCTGAGTTAGCGCTACCAGATGACTTTGAGCGAAAACTGGACCTGCCGCTCGCCG
>DATJFH010000094.1:0-5953 GCA_035495815.1 Bryobacteraceae bacterium | reverse complement strand
CCTGTACCCGTAACCATGCTTACCTCCGCCGAAGGTAAGGCATGCGAAGGGCCGGAAATCTCAACGTTTGTGCCTTCTGCGGCGTCTATCCTTATGTGACCCGAGTTGGGCTATTGGTGTGGCTGTCCGCCGGCGCCGCTTTTTGCGCCGACAGCGGAGTCCTGCGTACACTCAAAGCCGTCGAGGACCGCTATAACCGGGCCCAGACCCTGCAAATCGCCTTCAGCGAGGGCTATTCCGCCCAAGGCAAGATCCGAAAACCGGAGTCCGGCACTCTTTTCCTGCGCAAGCCCGGTAGAATGCGCTGGCAGTATACCTCTCCCGCCGGAAAGCTGTTCCTGTCCGACGGCAAGTACGTGTATCTCATCGTCCCCGATTCCCCGCGAGTCCAGAAGATGAAAGCCAAGGAGAGCGAGGATATGCGGACTCCGCTGGCTTTTCTGCTCGGCCGCCTGCACTTCGAAAAGGATTTCAAAAGCTTCGAATCGCGCCCCGAAGGAGACAATCTCTGGATCACGGCGTTTCCGAAATCTCCTGATCTGCCGTACACCAAAGTCGAGTTCGAGGTCACGCCCCAATCCCAGATCCGCCGTGTTCGAGTGACCGGCCAGGATCTGTCCGTCATGGATTTTCGATTCGATCAGGAGAAAGTGAACCCGCCGCTCGACGCCAGGCTGTTTCAGTTCGAGCTGCCCTCCGGTTCCATGGTCGAGGAGGTCGTCAATTAAGCCATGGCGGAGTGGGTGCTCAAGTACGCCGACGCGCGCGGCGAAATCCATCAGCAGACGGCCTCGGCCGGCTCCGAGCAGGAAATCCGCGAGCGCTACTCCCAACAGGGCTTTCTCATCTATTCCGTCCGCCCGCGCCGGACTGGAATCGCCACCGGCGGCGGGATCCTGGGACGCTCCAGGAAGCTCAATCTCGAGCGGTTCCTCATCTTCAACCAGCAGTTCGTCACCCTGATCCGCGCCGGTCTGCCGATTCTCAAGGCTCTCGACCTGCTGGCTGACCGTCTTACCGACGCGCATCTCGGACAACACGTCAAGGCGGTGCGCGACGAAGTGAAGAACGGCACCCTTCTTTCGGAAGCCTTCCGCAGGCAGGGCGTGTTCCCCAAGATCTACACCACCTCCGTGCTCGCCGGCGAGAAGAGCGGCGGACTCGTGGAAGTGCTCGAGCGCTACGTGAGCTACCAGAAGCTGGCCCTGGCGGTGCGGAAGAAGGTGCTGGTTTCGCTGCTTTATCCCACGCTGCTGATCGGCGCCGCCATCGTCCTGATCGTGTTCCTGGTGGTTTTCGTGGTGCCCAATTTCGCCGAGCTCTATAAGAGTGTATCGGCGCAGCTCCCGGGGATCACCCAGTTTCTGATCTCGGTCGGCACCACGGCGCGCTCCTACGTGCTGTTCGGAGCGGCCGCTCTCGTCGTGGCCGGATTGTTGCTGCGATTCTGGGCGCGAACCGAGGGCGGCAGGGATACCCTGGACAAAGTCAAAATGCGCCTCCCGCTGTTCGGCGACATGTGGCTGAAATACCAGGTCGCCCAGTTCGCCCGTGTGCTCAGCACGCTCCTCTCGGGCGGGATCCCGCTGGTGCAGGGACTCGAAACCGCCGGCGATTCACTCGGCACCGCCCTGCTCGGCAAGGCGCTCGAGAAGGCCGGCAAAATGGTGCGCGAAGGACAGACGCTGTCGAGCTCGCTGACCGCGACCGGCATCTTTCCACCGCTCGCCATCGATATGATTGAAGTAGGCGAATCCACCGGGGCGTTGCCGGCCATGCTCAGCAGCGTAGCCGAATTCTACGAGGACGACGTCAATACCAAGATGACGGCGTCGCTGTCCCTCATCGAGCCGGTGATCATGATCTTCATGGGCGCCTTCGTGGCGTTCGTACTGGTGGCGCTTTATCTGCCGATCTTCTCCCTGGCGGATAACATTTGACGGCTGGTTTTTATGGCGACTGATCGAGCGAAAATACAGGACCCGGTTGCGGAGTTGACCCAGGCGCAAGCCCTGGCGGCGCGCTATCGCTGCGAGTACGTCGACCTGCGGGAAGGCTCCATCGACCATGAGCTGTTTCGATCCATTCCGGTCGACCTCATGTTCCGCTACAATTTCGTCCCGCTGCACGCCCAGAACGGATCGCTCGATATCGCGCTGGCCGACCCGCGGAATCTGGGACTTATCGACGAGCTCGGCCTGCTGCTCAATAAGAAGCTCCGGGTCAAAGTCGCCACCCTGTCCCAGAGTTCCGACCTGCTCAAGAAGACGGAGCAATCCCAGCGCGTGCTCGAAGAGGTCACCGAGGGCTTCACCCTGGACGTGGTCGGCGATGAGGACAACCAGGACGAGACGCTGTCCATCGACCGGCTCTCCGCCGCCGACAGCGATATCGCGCCGGTCATCAAGCTGGTCGATACCACCATCTTCAACGCGCTCGAGCGCCGCGCCAGCGATATTCATATCGAATCGCGGGACCAGGAAGTCGCCATCAAGTACCGCATCGACGGCGTGCTGCACTATGCCATGGCCCCCATCGCCAAGGACTGGCACTCGACCATCATCTCGCGCATCAAGGTCATGAGCGAGCTCGATATCGCCGAGCGCCGCGTCCCGCAGGACGGCCGCTTCCGCGTGCGATATAAGGGGCGCCTCATCGATTTCCGCGTCTCGATCATGCCCACCATCCACGGAGAAGACGCCGTGCTGCGCGTGCTCGACAAGGAGTCGATGAGCGAGAAGTTCTCCAAGCTCTCGCTCGAAGTGGTGGGCTTCTCGGAAAACGATCTGCTCAAGTTCCGGCGGTACATCAGCGAGCCATATGGAATGGTGCTGGTTACCGGACCCACCGGCTCGGGTAAGACCACCACGCTCTACGCCGCGCTCAGCGAGATCAAGAACGACGAAGACAAGATCATCACCATCGAAGACCCGGTGGAATATCAGGTGAAGGGCATCACCCAGATCCCGGTGAATGAGAAGAAGGGCCTCACCTTCGCGCGCGGACTGCGCTCCATCCTGCGCCATGACCCCGATAAGATCATGGTGGGCGAAATCCGCGACCAGGAGACCGCCCAGATCGCCATCAACTCCGCCCTGACCGGCCACCTGGTGTTCACCACCGTCCACGCCAATAACGTGCTCGACGTTCTGGGCCGCTTCCTCAACATGGGCGTCGAGCCCTATAACTTCGTCTCCGCGCTCAACTGCATCCTGGCGCAGCGGCTGGTCCGCATCATCTGCGATTTCTGCCGCAAGCCGGTCGAATATCCGGAATCGCTGATCGTCGAATCGGGCCTCAATCCCGAGGAGTGGCGCCACATCACCCTGTACGAGGGCGAAGGCTGCTTCGAATGCGGCGGCACCGGCTTCCGCGGCCGCACCGCCATCCACGAGCTGCTCGACCTCAGCGACAAGATCCGGGAGATGATCATGGATAAGCGCTCCACGGCCGAGATCAAGCGGCTCGCCCGGGAGGAGGGCATGACGTTCCTGCGGGATTCCGCCGTGGATAAAGTCCGCCGCGGGATCACTACTTTGAAAGAGATCAACAAGGTCACGTTTATCGATTGATATGAACCTCGCCGCTCTCTTCAAGGACCCGCCCCCGGCTTACGCCTTCGAAGTGTCGGAAGCGGGCATCGCCAGCGCGGAGCTGGCCAAAGCACCGCTCACCGGATTTCATCCCCTCACGCCGGGAACGGTCTCGGTCTCCCCGCTGCGCGACAATATTCTCATGCCGGAGGAGCTGGCGGCCGCCGTCCGGGCACTGGCGCCCGTGAACGGGAAGAGCAAGCGCCGCGATATCGCCCTCATCCTGCCGGACTACTGCGCGCGCGTGGCCGTGCTCGATTTCGACAGCTTCCCGCCCGATGCCAGGGAGCAGATCTCGCTGGTCCGCTTCCGGATGAAGAAGAGCGTCCCGTTCGACGTGGAATCGGCCGCCGTGGGATATTTCGCGCAGCACTCCGGCGGGAAAGTGGATGTGGTCGCCGCCGTGGCCCCCCTCGAGATCATTGCGCGCTACGAAGCTCCCTTCCGCGCCGCGGGAATGAATCCGGGATTCGTCACCACCTCCTCGCTGGCGGCGCTGCGCCTCGTGGACGGAACGCAAGTCTCGGTTCTCGCGAAACGAAGCGGCAACATCCTGACGCTGATGGTGCTGCTCGGCGGCGTGCTCAAGCTGATCCGCTGCCTGGAACTGGAAGATGTGGCCGCGGATCTGTATCCCACTTTCGCCTACGTCGAGGACCAGCTCGGAGTGAAAGCGGAAGCCCTCCTCCTGTGTGGCTTCGGAGCCGCCACCGAAGAGTACCAGCGCCAGTTTCACCGGGACCTGGGAATTCCCGTCGAGCCCCTCCGCTCCGCGGCCGGCGCGCCGGGAGAGACAAATGCCGGTCTCATCGGATACTTGAGCAGCTATTCGACGTCGAACTTACGGTCCGCATGAACATCCAGATCAATCTCGCCAGCCAGCCCTTCCGCCGCGACCGGCCGATGCTCATCGGCTCGGCCATTCTCGGTCTGCTGCTCCTGGCCCTGCTCGCTGTGCTGATCTCGCTCAACCTGGCGGTGCGCGGACGCCTGGAATCGATGCGCGCCGAAATGGATCGGCTGGAACGGCAGTCGCGCGCCATCTCCGCCGAGCAGTCCAAGCTCGACGCGGTGCTGCGCAAGCCGGAGAACGCCGAGGCGCTCGAGCGCAGCGTGCTGCTGAACACCCTCCTTTACCGGAAGGGAATCAGTTGGACCCGGATTTTCGCCGATCTGGAAAAAGTGCTTCCCCACAACGTGCGCGTGATCTCCATTCGTCCCACGCTCAACTCGGAAAACCAGATCATGCTCGAAATGAACGTCGGCGCCGAACAGACCGAGCCGCTGTTGGCGCTCCTGATCAAGCTCGAGAATTCCGAACAGTTCGGGCATACCTCCGTGTCCAGTATCTTGCCCCCTTCCCAGAGCGAGCCGCTGTATCGCTACGTGGTCAACGTCAACTATGCCCAAAAGCTTTAGCTTCATGCCCTCGGGCGCGCCGCTGCGGAAGTTGAGCCTGGCGTCCATCAAGGATCCCCGCGTCAGCGTGCGGGCGGCCCTGGGAACGCTGCTGCTGCTCAACGTGGCCGCCGCCCTGATTCTGTTCAGGCCCTGGGGCGGATCGGCGGACGACCTGGAGCGGCAGATCGCCGGCCGCCGCCAGAGCCTGCCGAAACAGCAGGCCGCCCTGGTCCGCACCCGCAACCTGGTGCAAAAGGTGGAAAAGGCGCGCGTCGAGGGAAGCAAGTTCATGGATAAGTACATGCTCAACGGCAAGAGCGCCTACTCCAGCATCGTCGGCGAGCTCGACCGCGCCGCCGCGAAGGTCAGCCTCAAGCCCAAGGAGCGCACCTTCTCGCTCGAGCCGATCGAAGGCAGCGAGACGCTCGGCATGATGACAATCTCGGCGAAATACGAAGGGCCCTATCAGAACCTCACCAAGTTCATCAACGAGCTGGACCGCTCGCCCCGCTTCATGATTATCGAGAGCCTGCAGGCTTCCCCCCAGCCGGTCGGTCCCGTGGTCAATGTCGCCTTCAAGCTGGACGCGTTCGTGCGCGATGAAAAGGGGTTGCTGCAATGAACGTAGGCGCCGAGCCAAAGAAGATCGCCATTCTGGCCGTGCTGGCCGCGGTAGCTGGAATCGTCTTTTACTCCAACAGTTCGGATACCCCGGGGCAGGAGACGAAGAAGCCGCCCTCCCGCATCTCGATCACCGGGGGCGCCGCCGCCCCGCCGCCCATCACGACGCCGCCCAATGTCGCGCGGCCCAAGCCCTCCGTGCGCAGCGCTTCACGGGAGTTTCGCCCGACCCTGAAATTCCGTCCCGAGGAGCGGCCCAATTTCGACACCATCGATCCCTCGCTGCATCTGGAGCTGCTGGCCAAGGTGCAGTCGGTCGAGCTCGAAGGCGGCACGCG
>DATJFH010000093.1:0-9481 GCA_035495815.1 Bryobacteraceae bacterium | reverse complement strand
AGCGCCGGGTCGTTGTCACGAAACTCGTTGGCGCCGGCGGTGGTATGGGGAATGGCCAGTCCTCCGGACTTGCGCAGCTCTTCATAAAGCAGCCGTGTGTCGTCCGTATTCACGCCGCCATAGTCGGAGCTGTTCTGCGTCACCAACTCGCCGTCGGGCGTGTCCGGAAGCGTGAAGAGGGGATGCATCCGCTGAAAGAAAGGCACCACCGCGTAGTTTCGCCTCGTATGAATCAGGTTGCGATGACCATGCGGCCGGGGCAGGCTTCTCTCGTAGCCGTAAAGAGCGGCGAAGTGATCCGGCTCCTGGTACATGTCGGCGTATTGCTGCGCCATGAAGCCCCAGTAATCGACTCCACCCGCGTTATGGTCGGTGGAGGCGGCGAAATCCAGCGCGGCGGCGTCCACCACATAGCGGTAGAACTCGGCCAGTGTGCCGTCGCCGAAGCCGCCGAGGTCCTGCGAGATTTCCGTGTGGCGGTGCAATTCGCCGCGCAGCAGGCGGAAGGACTCGCCGCGGATGTCCGCGCGATGCCCGCGCAGCCGGGCCACGTCGCCCTGCTCATCGCCATGGCCTGCCCGGGGTCCGCTGACCGGCGCCGGCCGATACGCGGCCAGAAGGGGCTCGGGCGCTTTGGGAGGGAGCGGCATCGAGCCGGTAAGCACGCGCATCTGGTGGGGCCGGCCGGCAAACGAGAAGTCTCGATTCTCGTCGGTCCAGAAGGACCACAGGCGGCCGCCGGCGGAGGCCAATCCCATGCGTGCGCTGTTGCGTCCCCAACTCTCCGGCAGCAGGACCGGCTGCGACCAACGGCCGCCTTCGAGCCGCGAGACGAACGTTTCCCAATAGATGCTGCGGTCGAATACCCGGAACCCGTAGCGGCGGCGGAACGACAGCCAGAGGTCGCCCTGCGTGTCGATAAACAGCAGTGGATTGCTTTCCCCGGCGCTGCCGAGGACCAGCGCGTCGGAAGATGCGGGCGGGGCCGGCGCTTTCCACTCGCCCTGCTCCAGGCAGACGATTTCGATCCGCCTGCGATCGCCGAGCGGGCTGCCCTGCGGCTTCGAGCCGAGCGCCGCTCCCAGATCCTTACCCCAGTCCGGGCCGCCGGATTCCCAGGCCACCCACGGCCGGTTGCGACGGTCCACGGCGACGCTGGCGTGCGCTTCGAAGCGATCCGTGCCCGCGATCCTGGTTTCGGCGCCCAGGCCCGAAGCCGGCGAGAAGCTGCGGGCGTAGACGTCGTAGCTCCCGTTGTAACGATCCCACACGACCCAGGCACGGCCGTCGGCTCCGGCGGCGACCGCCGGCTCCCAGTCGTTTCGGTCTCCCTCGCTGACCGCGACAATACTCGACCACTTGCCGTTCCGCAGGTAGCGCATCCGAATCTTCGAGCGGCCCTGCCGCCAGGACTGCCAGACCACGTAAATCGTACCGTCCGCGGCGGCGGCGACGTGCGGCTCGATATCGGGCAGCGCTCCGTCGCTGAGCTTGTGGAGCGTCCCCCAGGTTTCATCCGAATCGCGCGCCATGGCGTAGATGTCCCAGTTCCCCTGCGTCTGCTGGGCCCAGACCAGCCAGGGAATTCCGGCGGCGTCCACGGCCACTTGCGGCCTCCACAAGTCCTCGGACGCCCGGGCAACCGGTACCAGTCGGCTCCAGCGGCCATTGCGGCGCACGCGCAGATTGAGCTCCTCGCGCTGATCGTGATAGCTCTTCCAGGTTGCCCACAAAGTGCCGTCCCTGGCGGAGGCGATAGCGGGGAAATCGTGCTGCCGCAGTTCCGTGCCGGAAAGATTCGTCGAGGCGGGGATGCGCCACACTTCCAGGCGCCCGTCCAGAAACTTGCCGATGCCGCCGATGGCCATCTCCATGGGGGCGAAGACGATCGATTGTCCCTGCGCCGCCAGAGTCAATCGCGTGGCGGCCGAGCCCGACCCGCGCATGAGGACACCTTTCGCCACGACGCGCTTTTGTACCGTGCCGGCGAAGGTACGGGAGAAGGTGGATTCGGGAGCGATGACGATGGGTTCGGTGCGCAACCTCCAGCCGCTCTCCGGCAGGATGCGGTCAGGCGGGGTAAAGCGGTAGCCGCGAATGTCGTGGACCTGGCCGCCGGAGATGGTGAAATGGCCGTCCCAGTTGGCCGGCTTGTCCTCTCCTACGCCCGCCAGGATCAGCACTTCCCAAAGCTGCTCTTCCGGCGTGCCGCCGGGCTCTTCGGGAATAGCCGCCACTCGAGCCGCTTCTTTCGCTTCCGGCCCGGCCTGATACGAATAGAGCAAACCCAGTCCGCAAAGGACGCAACCCGCGAAAATCCCGCTGCGCTTGCCGATGTCCGCCACGACCCACCTAAATGTTCGGAATACGAAAGTTTATTGCTTTGCGAGACGGAGGATGGTATCACAGCGCTGGGAACGACGTCAATAGATTTGCCTTCGGTAATCTCCTCCAACATTCTTCACTGCGCTGTGAATAAACATAGCCGTCAGGACGCCTCTCGACGCGGCCTGGATTCGTGTTCCATTGGGCTGTCAGCAAGAGCCGTCCGGCGCCTTCCGGCAAGCATAAAATAGAAAATAATTTCGGATACCGAGATCGAGTTTTAGGTATAAGTCCGGCCTCGAATTGATTAGAATGGGGCGATGGAACCAAAGCGAGGCGCTTCACGGCGCCGTGAATTCCTAACCACCGTGGGTGCGGCTCTCGCCATCGAGAAGAACGCGGCAGGGGCGGGACAACGATTCTGCCTGGACTGCCAGAGCCACGTCTTCGTACCGGAATTGATCTCGCTGATGGAGAAGCGCAAGACTTCTCCGTACGTGTATCGCAAAGGAAACGACGTGTATATCGTCGTGGGGAGCTGGCATCGCAAGCTGCAGCCGCGGCACACCGACGTCAACGCGAAGCTGGCCGATATGGACGCGGCCGGAATCAACATGACCGCGTTGAGCATCAATGACCCGGGTCCTGAGTTGTTCGGCAAGGACGGCCCCGCCATCGCCCGAATGCTGAACGATTACATCGCGGACGTGGCGAAGAAGCATCCCACCCGCTTTATCGGACTGGCTGTGCTGCCGCTGCAAAACATGGAAGCCGCGGTAAGCGAGCTGGAGCGCTGTGTGAACCGGCTGGGGATGAAGGGGATTCTGCTTTACTCGAATCTGGACGGCAGATTCCCGGACGAGCCGGAGTTCCGCGGCCTGTTCGAAGCGGCTGAAAGGCTCGACGTGCCGGTGCTGCTGCATCCCGCGTATCCGGTCACCTACGAGCAGACCAAGGGGCATGAGATGACGGGATCGTTGGGGCTGATGTTCGACACCACGATCGCGCTGGACAGGATCATCCTGGCCGGCATCCTCGACAAGTACCCCCGGTTGAAGCTGGTCTGTCCGCATCTGGGCGGCGCGCTTCCCTATCTGATAGGGCGCGTGGATCACCAGACTCAAGTGCTGAAGCGGGGCGCGGAGAATATCCGCAAGGCCCCCAGCGAATACGTGAAGCAGATATACCTCGACATCGTCTCGCCCCTGCCCGGAGCGATGCGGTTCGCGTTGGACATGATGGGGCCTGACCGGCTGCTTTACGCCAGCGATCACCCCTGGGTGGAGCCGAAGCTGATTCAAAGCTGCCTTGATACCCTGAAGCTTCCCGCGCCGCAACAGGACAAAATCCTGGGGGGCAACGCCCGCGCGCTGTTCCGGATATGAAAATGACCAGACGAATGGCCTGTGGATCGCTGGCGGCCGCGGCCGGATCCCTGCTGGCGAAGACGAGCCGCTTTCAGCTCGCGGTTTGCAACGAGACCTACGACCCCATGAGTTTCGCCGACGGTTGCCGCGCCATGAAGAAGGCCGGCTACGACGGCGTGGAGATTGCCCCCCCCACGCTTTCCGAAGATCCGGCGGCGCTGCCCGCTTCACGCCGCGCCGAGCTGCGGAATATCATGCGCTCCGAGGGGCTGCGGTACGTCGGCCTGCATCGGCTGCTGACCGTGCCGAAAGGGCTGCATGTGACCACCCCGGACGCTGCGGTTCGCGAGAGAAGCTGGAGCTACCTGGTGCGGCTGATCGATCTCTGCGCCGATCTAGGTCCCGGCGGCGTGATGGTCGTCGGAGGCAGCAAGGAACGCTCCACGGTCAATGGCTGTACCGTTGCGGAAGCGGTGGGCAGGATCCAGGAGGGATTGGGCCGGCTGGCGCCGCATGCCGCCCAGCGCCGGGTCACGATTCTGCTCGAGGCGCTTGCGCCGCGTCTCTCGGACGTCATCAACACGATGGACGAAGTGGTCCGGATCGTCCGGCAGGTCAATAGTCCCGCGGTCACGGGCATGTTCGACGTACACAATGCGGCGGCGGAAAAGATCCCGCACGGCGACGTCATACGGAAGTATTCCCGCTACATAGGGCACGTTCACTTCAACGAAATGGACGGCAAGCGTCCGGGCTTGGGCGACTACGATTACAAGCCTGTCATGCAGGCTCTGAAGGATTTGTCCTACGACCGCTGGATCTCGGTGGAGCCGTTCGATTTTGCCGGTGGCGGCGAAAAGGTCGGCCGGGATTCGATCGAGTTTATCCGCGCGCGGGAAGCGGAGTTGACGTAGCGCGCACTCCCGCCGAGAGCCGCTAAATCAGGCGATCTTGCGGAGCTTGGTGACGCGTCCTACCTCGACCCACTCCACGACGAAGATATTGCCGTCGTGATCGAAGGACGCCGAATGCGGGCTGACGAACTTGCCGGGAGTAAACCGGTCGCGCGGCTGGGTGCGCAATTTCTGCCACGTGCCGCTGGTGTCCTCGCCCAAATGCGTGATCACGCGATTGTTCCGGTCGATCAACGTCACCCTGGCCGCCAGATCCGGCACGACCATCAGGCCGTGGCGCTCGTGCAAATGGCAGGGTAGATTGACGCCTCCCGAGAACGCCACGTGTTTGCCGTCGAGCGTCAGGCTCTGGAGACGGTTGTTATGGCGGTCCGCGACAAGCAGGAGCGGCGCCGGCCCGCGGTTATCGAGGATCAGGCCGTGCGGGTTCGAGAGCTGGCCCGGTTCCTTCCCGGAGCCGCCGAAGCTGCGGATAAATTCTCCCTTCGGATTGTACTGGTTGATGTAATACGATCCATATCCGTCGGCGACGTAGATGTCGCCGTTGGGCGCGATCGCGACATTGGTCGGGCTGAACTTCGTCGCCGGTTTTCCCTCGCCGTCGAGCTTGTAGTAGGGGGACTCCTTCGGGTAGCCGATGCGGAAGACCTCTTCCCCGGTCAGGGTCATCTTCACCATCCAGGTGTGCCGGGGATCGATGCCGGAGGACCGTCCCTTGCCGGTATCCACGAAGTAGAGGAATTCGCTCGAGCCCTCCCTGCGCACGTGCAGTCCGTGAGCGCCGCCTTTGAACTCACTGCCCCAGCTGCGGATGAACTTGCCCTTTTCGTCGAACACGGCGACGGTGTGCTGCACTTCGCTCGAAGCGTGCACGGTATGGGCGATGTAAATGCGGCCCTGCGCGTCCTGGCAGACGCCGTGGGTGTTTCCGTATCGCAGGCCCGCGGGCAGCTCACCCCAATCGTGAAAGACTTCGTAGGTGTGCTCTCCCGATCCCGTGACAGGGCGCTTCGAGCCCGCTTTGTCGGCCGCCCCGAGAATCGCGGGCGCTGCCGCGGCTGCAACAGCGCCTAGAAAACGCCGGCGATGTGGATTCTGTCTCATGAGTACATCCCGCTTGCGCGCAGCAGCGCTTCCTGGACGGCGAGATCTTCGTCGTAAGTCACCCGAAGCCGGGTTTCCCCGCGAACGGCCGCGGCCAGTTCCTGCATGTCGGCCACATAGCGCTTGTAGGGCGGCATGGGAATTTTCTGGACTCCCTTCGAGTAGGGTCCCGCGGCTTTCTCCAGCTCCACGACGAGTTCCGGCGGTTCGATCGGCTGCACGATGGCGGAGCCGTTCGTGCCATGAATCTGGAAGTTCCGGTAACGCGAGGACCCGGGCTGGAGATTGGAGCCGTCGACCATGCCCATCGCCTTCTCCCACTGAAAGACGGCGAGGTTGTTGTCCTTGAGAGTGTCGCGGTAGTCTCCGTCCTTGCGAAGGATGGACAGGACCTCCTTCGGCTTTCCCATCAGGCGGATCATGGGATCGATGACGTGTCCCCCGAGCTCGAACATGTTTCCGCCGGCGAACTCCGCCCACTCGGGACGCCGCTTCGCCGCGAGCTGGTTGCCGATGGTGGCCTTGACCAGGTAAACTGACCCCAGCCATCCCTTGCGCGCCGCTTCAATGGCCGCCGAGATACCCGGATGGTAGCGCCACATATAGCCGACCTGGAGCAGCAGCGATTTGTCCCGGGCCATTGCGATCATCTTGCGGAAAGCCGCCATGGAATCGGCAGGCGCTTTCTCGAGGTGCAGATGCTTTCCGGCTTCGAGCACGGCCAGTCCGTCGGCGGCGTGATCCCGGACGGCGGATTCCACGGCGATGACCTTGATCTCGGGATGCTTCAGGAGATCGTCTCGCGAAAGCAAAGGAAGGCGCTGGTCGGCGACCATTTTCCGCAGCTTCGGATCGCTCTCGGCGACGCCGGCGATGCGCCAGTCCGGCGAAGCCTGGACAACCGCCAGCTTGCCTTCGGCGTGGCTATGACTGATTCCCATTAAGCCGATGCCCACGGGCTTCGGCTGTGCCAAGGCGGCTGCGCCCGCCCCGGTCAGGCTGAGAAGAGTACGTCTGGTCATCATTGATCTCCTGACAAAAAACTGAAATCGCCCGGCGCGTGCATTATGCTTCCATGAGCGGGTGGCGGCGGTCCTTCAACGGAAAGTCCGCCCGCGCCTGCGTCTTCTGCGACAGGTACACTCCCTGCAACATCTCCACCGTCCAGCATCCGTCGACGGCGCTGCGAGCGGGACGGCGCTTCTGCTCCACGGCTTGAATGAGGTCGGCGGCCGTCAGCGTGTTTGCCGCTTCCCTGGTTGCGATCCGTTCCCCGTCCGGCGCGTCGATGCGCTTCCAGTCCCCGCTCTTGGCGTCCGGCCGCCATGACGGCGAGCGTAGCAGCAGCGGTTCGCCGTCCGGATATTTGGTAACCGGAACGAAGATCGCGCCCTTGCTGCCGTAAAGAGTCAACCCGAACCGGCTGCCGTTCGGCACGTCACTGACCTTCGAGCCGAAATAACCCTGGATTCCATGGTCGAAGGAGAACATGGCGGCAATCTGGTTGCCGGCGACTGGGCCGACCGGCTCTGTCGGCTGGCGGACCTGGCCGGATCCGGTTTCCCGGCCGTCCTCGGTGACGCTGGCGAACACCCATCTGGGATCCCCGCCGAACAGGCGCATCAGGTCGAAGAGGTGCGGGCCGAGGACAGCCATGTCCTCTCCACCGGCGCGGCGATCCTCCTTGCCGCGCGCCCGCATTTCCTGCAGAACTCCAATTTCCCCCGCCGCCACCATCTCTTTTGCGCGCACCACCGCCGGATGCACACTGGTCACGAACCCCATGGCGATTTCCAGCCGGCGCTGTCGGGCCATACCGACAATCGCGTCAGCCGTAACCAAATCTTTTGCCAGCGGCTTTTCGATCAGCATATGGGCGCCGGCGGCGGCTGCCGCGGTGACCATTTCCAGACGATGTTCGGGCGATCGGGAACAGATGGCGACGAACTCCGGCTTCTCCTTCTCCAGCATCAGGCGATAGTCCGGATAAAGACGCTGGGCGTGGCTTTTGGCGCCGGCGGCGATGCGGCCCTTCTCACCGGCATCCGCGAGAGCCACCACCTCGACGCCGTCAAGTCCGTTCCACCCCGTATCCCACTCGTGGCCGTAATCGCCGGCCCCGGTTTCACCGATGATCGCCACCCGGTGGCGTTTGCCCGTCTGCGCGCCGAGCGGCAGAGCCGAAATTGCGGTTTGAAGCCATTCTCTGCGGTTCACGATGGAAATCCCCCTAAACAGTCCGTCCGACCACCGGCGACGAGTCGGGTTCGGCCACGCCTGCCTGCAATCGCTTGCGCTTTTTCAACCAGTGCCAGATGGTCATCTCCTGCAGCTTGCGATCCGCGTCCGGATCCGGCGGCAGCAGCAGGCTGGTCACATAGCCGACGCTCATCAGGATGACGTTGCCGATCGCGCCGATCATGTAATCGTGCCAGGGAAAGTTATACGCGCCGAGATTGATGATCGGCTTCTCGTTCAATGTCAGGCTGGCCCAGAGAGTAAAGACCACGTTGGCTACGATGCCCGTGTAGACACCGCGCCGGCTGGTCCGCGAGCTGAGGAAGGCCAGCAGGAACAGCCCGGCAAGGCCGCCGCTGGCCACCGCCGAAACCGTGAACCACATGGATAGCGCGGAGCCCTTGGTGTGCGCCAGCAGGATGGCGATCAGGATACACCCCGCGCCGCAACCGGCCACCACGTACTTTCCCATGCGCAGCCGCTGCCGGTCCGTCGTGTTCGGGCGGAGCGTGCGGTGGATATCCTCGACCCCCACTACCGCGAAGCTGTTCAGGTCGCTGGCCAGGGCGCACATGGCGGCGCCCACCAGGCTGGCCAGAATCAGCCCGGCCATCCCCACCGGAAGATGGGTGCTCAGGAAGTGCGGAAACGCCTGATCGGCTTTGGTGATATAGGCGGGAAGCTTCTCGCCGGTCAGCCGGTAGAAGGCCCACGTGCAGGTGCCGATCAGCATGAACAGCGCCCACGCCGGGACGCAGAGGAACGCGCCCAGACCCACTCCCCGCAGAGCGGCGCGGTCCGACTTGGCGATCAGGTAGCGCTGCACGATCGTCTGGTCGGCCACATATTTTTGCAGGTACCAGAAGAATCCGTAGATCAGCAGCACGGGAATGGTCGGCTTCGAGAGATCGAAGCTCCAGTCCCCGAGGCTGAACTTATGATGCTCGGCCGCCAGCGCGAACACCGCCGCAGGTCCACCCGGCGGCAGGAACAGCAGGTAGCCCAGGCACACGAAGACCCCCGCCCACAGCACGAAGCCCTGCAGGACATCCGTCCAGACGACGGCTTCGAGGCCCCCCTTCAAGGTGTAGAAGATCGTCAGCAGCCCGGCGCCGATGATCACCTGATCCATATTCCAGCCCGTCATGCTGTTGATCGTGAGAGCCAGCAGGTAAAACACGAAACCCATCTTCGAGAAATGAGCGAGCGCAAATGCAATCGAGCTATAAACGCGCGTCGGCATGCCGAAGCGCTTGCCGAAATATTCGTAGGCGCTCATCCCCACGGCCTGGCGGTAGAACGGAATGATGACGATCCCCACCAGTCCCAGCACTCCGATCACCAGCAGCCCGGGCACCAGCAGGGACCAATTCTTCCCGTAGGCCGCGCCTGGATAGGAGACGAAGGTCAGACTGGTGACCAGCGTCGCCATGAAGGAGATTCCCATCGCCCAGGAAGGGATGGAGCGTTTGGCCATGAAGTACTGCTCGGTCGTGGTCTGGTTACGGGAAAAGCGCAGGCCGATCGCCGTCA
>DATJFH010000092.1:0-70854 GCA_035495815.1 Bryobacteraceae bacterium | reverse complement strand
GCGCCGGGCACGTACTCGATATCTGTATCCGCGCCCTGGACTATTGCCCCCCGGTCGATCTCATGTTCGGCGACTACCTCCGCGCTCTGATCACCGCCGATCTGGACCTGGTCCCCGGCGACGAACTGGGATACCGGCCCGCGTTCGTACAGGCCTTCCGCCGCCGAGGAATCTATCCTTCGAACGTGCGGAACCTGAGCGTGGAAAGCCTCTGCTGGGAGCCGCCCGAAGTGGACCTGCCGCTCGCGCCGCTGTTCGGCAAGCTGCGGCTCAGTTGGGACCTGCACGTGGATCGCGAGAAGGCTTTCGACCTGTCGCGCGCCAACGCCAGGGCCGTGCACTGCTGGCTGATGACGGATCCGAAGATCCGCGACGCCGACACGGAGACGCTGGGGTTCCATCGTCACGAGCAGCCCGGGAAGGTGAGCAAATTCGAGGTCCACTCGGTGAGGCCGGTCCGCCGCATCGGCCCGGATGGACAACAGCGCACGGACGTGGTCGTCGAGATCACGCAAAGCTGGAAGCCCGGCGCCGGCGGAAGTCGTCGCGGAGGCTGCACGCTGCTGATCGATCCGGAGAAGCGCGCGATCCGCTACGTGATCCGCAAGCGGGTAGGCCATCCCGGCCGGGTCAGCGAGCGAGGCTGGTAGCGCCGCCCGGCGCCGAATCATGATTTTCGTCAGCGCCTTCACCAACAGGAGAAATCATGCCAATGAACACCGCCCTCCCCTCGGCAACCGTCAGAATGTACCGGCAGGGCCTCGGCGACTGCTTCCTCATCTTCCTCCCGCGGGCGGACGGACCGCCCTACCATATCCTCATCGACTGCGGCGTCATCCTCGGCACGGCGGACGCGGCCCGCAAGATGACGGCGGTAGTGGACGACATTGCCGGATCCACGGACGGCCGCATCGACCTGCTGGTGGTCACGCACGAGCACTGGGACCACCTCTCCGGCTTCCTGCAGGCCCGCGAATCCTTCAAGCAGATCAAAGTGGGCAAGCTCTGGCTGCCTTGGACCGGGAATCCGCAGGACGAGCTCGCGAACAAGCTCCGCGCGGAACACCGTGCCATGCGCAGGGCGCTGACCACCGCCGCCGCGCGCCTGCGGCTGGCCGGCGGCTACGGGCAGGACGTCGACGGGCTGCTCCAGCTTTTCGGCGCAGCCGGCCACGGCACCACCGCTGACGCGATGAGAGCCGTCCGCTCCCTGTGCGCCGAAGCGGACCTCCGCTACTGCCAGCCGTCGGACGAACCGGCAGCGCCGGAAGGAACCGGCGCGCGGCTTTACGTGCTCGGCCCGCCGCGCGACGAGGCGCTGCTCAGGCGCTCCGGCCCGTCGAAGAGCCACCCGGAAACGTACAATCTGGCGTCCCTGTACATGGACAACCTGGCGACGGCGCTTACCGACCCGGAGCTCAACGCGCCTTTCGATCCGATCCTTCAAATTCCCGCCCAGGCAGCGGCGCAGATGCCTTTCTTCCGGAGCCGCTATTGGGGCGGGGAAGACTGGCGCCGTATCGAGAACAGCTGGCTCGACGCGTCCACGCCCCTCGCGCTGCACCTCGACAGCGCCACCAACAACACCAGCCTGGCGCTGGCAATCGAGCTCGGGACAGGCGAAGTGCTGCTGTTCGCCGCCGATGCGCAGGTCGGCAGCTGGCTCTCCTGGCAGAGTCTCGCCTGGGACGTCGATGGCGGCGTGGTCACCGGTCCGGACCTGCTGCGCCGCGCGGTGCTTTACAAGGCCGGCCACCACGGCAGTCACAACGCAACCCTGGAAGAGAAGGGCCTCGAGACGATGAAGAACCTGCGCGTTGCGCTCATCCCGGTGGACCAGGAGATGGCGTTCCGCAAGGGCTGGAACAAAATGCCGCTGGAGAGCCTGGAGAAGCGTCTGAATGAAATCACGGGAGGCGCGGTCCTGCGCGCCGACAGGTCCATTCCGCCGGCCCTGGCGGACCAGGTCGCGCCGAACGCCCTGTACTACGAAGTGAGATTGCCTCCAACCGCCGTCTGTAGTTAAATGAAACTTCCATCGCAATTCGCACATCGAGGAGCGTTCATGAAGTGGTATTACGCCGCCAATGGCCAGCAACTCGGACCCTTCGATGACGCGGCCTTTCAGGAACTGGCCGCCCGGGGCAGCGTTCAGCCAGCCACCCTCGTCTGGCACAGCGGCATGAGCGGTTGGAAGCCTTACGCCGAAGCCACGGCCGCCGAGGCTGCTCCTCCCGCGTCTGCCGGGGTGGTCTTCTGCAGCGAATGCGGCGCGCGCCATTCCTCCGACGAGATGATTCAGTTCGGCGATACGCTGGTCTGCGCCAACTGCAAAGACACCTTCGCCCAAAAGCTTCGGGAAGGAGTGCAGCCCGGAGTGTACAGGAACTACGGCGGGTTCTGGATTCGTTTCGCCGCCCGTCTGATCGATGCGGTTCTGCTGTGGGTCGTCTTCTACGGGATGCGCTTCCGCAGCCCGGGCCGCACCCGATATCCGAACCCCTGAAGGAGTCACCTTCTCCCTGACCCTGGCCGGCCCCATCAGCCGGGTCCTCGCGTTCGTGGTGGACCTGTGCTGCATCTCCGCGATGGCGGAACTCGCGCAGCGCGTCACCCAGGCCCTGGGCAGCGCCGACTTCGGCGCCGCGCTGCGGATCCTGCTGATTTCGTGATCTCGGTCGGATACGGAATCGTCTGCGAATGGCGCTGGCGGGGGCAGACCATCGGAAAGCGGATGCTGCGCTTGCGCGTCATGGACCGGCAGGGCTTGCGGCTGCAGCCCAGCCAGATCGTCATCCGCAACCTGCTGCGCTTCGCCGACGGCATGCCGGCGTTCTATCTGCTGGGCGGCGTCACCAGCCTGATCAACAGGCATGGACAGCGGCTGGGCGACATCGCCGCGAACACCGTTGTCGTGCGCACAGAAGAGCTGCCGCCGCCCGGCCTGAGTCAGGTGTCGAAGGGCCGCTTCAACTCCCTTGCGGGCTACCCGCACCTGGCCGCGTGATTGCGGCAGCGTGTCTCGCCGAAGACGGCGCACGTGGCGCTGCAGGCGCTGCTGCGCCGAGACCGGTTCGATCCCGCCGCCCGCGTGGAGCTGTTCGCGCAGCTGGCGGCGTATTTCCGCGCCGTAGTCGAATTCCCCGCCGAGGCCACCGAATTGCTGGCCGACGAGCCCTACGTGCGCAACGTGGTGGAGCTTCTGTTCCAGACCCGCTGACGGCCCGCTATACTGAAGGTGTGCCGAAGGTAACCTTTCTCCCCGCCAACGTGACGGTGGAATTCGAATCCGGGAAGCTGCCTTATAAAGATCACGGCAAGCCGGAATCCCTGCTGGACATCGCTCTGAACTTCGGCATCCACCTGGAACATGCCTGCGGCGGCAACAACGCCTGTACTACCTGTCACGTCGTCGTGAAGAGCGGTGAAGACAACCTGACGGAGATGGAAGAGGAAGAAGCGGACCGCCTCGATACGGCCGCCGACTTGACGCTGCACTCGCGGCTGGGCTGCCAGTGCATCGTGAAGGGCGACGTGGTGGCGGAGATCCCGGCATGGAACCGGAACTACATCAGCGAGGGCGGCGCGTCGATTCTGGGCGACGCCATCCCGCCGCCGAAAAAGCCGCAGCCCGCGCAGGCGGGCGTAAATTCCTCTACACCTTGACGCGGTACAGCATGGCGTCTCCGACCCAGCCCTCCCGGAAAGCAAAAAGCCGCGACAGGTGAACGGCGATCCCGCCCGTTTGGCGGTCCTCGCGGCAGTAAGGACTGTACAGCATCAGAATCTGGTCTTCGCCCGCCTGCCGGTCGTCCAGCAACACCAGGCTGTCCCGTAGGAGAAGGCCGCTGGTCCGGTCCACTTCACCCAGATATACGGGATAACGCGGGCTGTTTCCGCGCGGGTTCGCGGCGCTGATGTGCCCTAGCCAGTACAGCTTTCCATTCGAATGCGGAAGCAGTTGGGAACTGGCGCTGGGAGAGAAGAACGGCGCGCAAGTCTCATAGGTCCAGGGTTGGGGCGCGGTCCAGCGGAAGCCGCCGTCGTCCGAGTAGGACACCCATTTGTAGCCGGGCAGGCCGGGGTTGCGGTCGTTCGACCCGCGCATCACCATGATCAGCCGCCCGCCGGACAGAGTTCCCAGCGTCGGCTCATCCATGCCGCGCGTGGATCTGCCCGGGTCCCCTTTCACCACCCCAGACGAAGTCCACGTCAAGCGTGGACCGCGCCAGCGGCCGTGCAAGACGACTACGTCCGTGTAAGTGTAGCCGCCGGTGGGGTTGTAAAGTTTTCCCGCGGCATCGAGCGTGGTGGCCATGGCCGGCAGCAGGATGGAGCCTCCGGTGGTCACCATCGGAACCGACCCCACGTCTCCCAGCATCACCATGTTCCTGCCCGTGTAGATTCCCGGAAGCGGGTGGCGCGGACCGAACTCCCTCCCTTCTTGGATCACCTGGCGGACGCGCCCCTCCACCTTGTAGAAGATATTCCACTGGCGCATCCCCTCCAGCGGATCGTCGGTCGGCAGAAGGCCCTCGTTCCAGAACTCGATGAAGCGGCCCGAGTTCGGGTCCACGATGGCGGCGCGGGGATGCCGGCGGAGCATGCCTCCGGGACGCTTCTCGCCGGTGCTGCGCATGACGGGGGAACTCCAGGTCCGGCCATAATCTTTCGAATATCGGTAATAGGCGGCGTCCACCGTGTCGGAACGGCTGAAACGGTGCTCGATCGAAACCATGCCGCCGCCGGAGCGCTCGGTGTAACAGGCATTCGCCATCACCGCCGTGCCCCTGGCGGGCGAGCGCAGAAACACTTCACGGGTGACGCGCCCGGGTGTCTGCGCGTAAGCGGCGGGCGCGGCGAGAAACAGGCGGCGGGTCATCGGGAGCGCTCCGGCAGCATGCGGCGGATCGCCCACAGAGCGCCCGCGAGGATCGCCGCCCACATTGCGCAGCGCAGCGCGGCTGCCAGGAACGCGGCGTCCATCGGCGGCCAGGCGAATTTGTACCTGCGAAGCAGTTCCCAGCGCTCGAGCATCCAATGCCAGCCGGTATGGGCCACCAGCGCGGAGAGGAGGATGGTTCCCATCCGCTCCGCGACCACGAAGCGGAAGAGCGCTCCGAGCAGCGGGACCAGGATTGCCAGCGCCAGCAACTGCCCCAGCTCCACGCCGATATTGAACGACAGCAGGGAAACCAGCAGGTGCGAGCCGGCGAATTGAAGCCGCTCCCGAAGCGCGAAGGAGAAGCCGAAGCCGTGCACCAGACCGAAGGCGAACGCGATCATCCACCGATGCCCGGCGCTCGCGGCTACGATGTTCTCGAGCGCCATGTAGACGATCGACATGGCGATCAGCGCCTCGATCAGCGGCGGAAACCAGAGCGCGCCGGGGGCCAAATCGTAAGCGGACGCGATCAGCGTGATCGAATGGGCCAGCGTGAACGCAGTCACCACGAGTATCAGCGGACGGAAGCGCCGCAGCGGGATCACCAGGCACAGCAGGAACAGCAGGTGGTCGGCGCCGTCGAGAATATGGTGAAAGCCCAGCGCGACGAACCTTGCCGCAGCTTGGGAAAGGCTCGGATCGAGCGGAACCAGGCCCGGGTCGCCGAGAAACTCGTAGGCCCGAACGGCGCCGCCGGGCAGCACGAACCGGAGGACCGTCACCACCCGGGTGGCGAGGCCTTCCATCCCGGGACGTATGGAAAAGGCGGACCCCTCCGACCGGATCGGGTATTCGAACAGCGCATCGAACCACACCTGGTTCCAGAGCACGTTTTCGCTGTCCGCCAGCCGCGGCCCGGTCAGGTGCTCGAGCGCCTGTCCGAAAGAGGCGAAAGATTTATCCGATTCAAGCGAAACCCGGGTTGCGGCCACTCGTGGCCCGGCCAGCCGGACGCCGTTCTCGTAGAGCTCGACCGAATCCGAGATCCACAAGGTGGCCAGGTCGGGCAGCAGCGGCGCGAGCCGCGACACGTCGAGGTAGCCGCGCTCCCGTTCGGGAAAATCCAGGTCGCGAATAGCTTTGAGCGGAACGCGCGCCAGCAGCTGCAAACGCTGTCCGGAGGGCTTGACGAACGCGTGGACGGTGATGTCGCCGGGGATATCGTGGCCGGAGGCGGCAGCGCCGCAGATGGCAATGAACGCGATGAATCGCAAGCCTCGTTCCTTCCCTGCCGAAATCGTGTATGATAGCGTACGCCGAATCGGCGGGGGGAACGAATGAGACGGAATTACTATATCGGGGCGGCGTTCGTGGCCGTCATCATCGCGCTGGCGGCCGGATCGGAGGCGCTCCGCAAGAGGGCCGTGGTCGAAGCCGCGGGCACGCAGGCTCCTCGCTTCGAAGTGGATCCTCTGTGGCCGAAGCCTCTGCCGAACCACTGGGTCATCGGCGCCACGATCGGCGTGGGGGTGGATTCGAGCGACAACGTCTGGATCATTCATCGCGCAGGCTCCCTCGAGGAGAAGGAAAAGTACGCGACCTGGAAACCGCCGGCTTCCACCTGCTGCGTGCCGGCCCCGCCCATACTGGAGTTCAACCCGGCAGGCGACCTGATCGGGCACTGGGGCGGTCCGGGCCAGGGATACGACTGGCCGGCATCGAATCACGGAATCGACGTCGACTACAAGGGCAATGTCTGGATTGGCGGGAACGGCCGGGGCCAGCAGCCCGCCAAGCTGCCCACCGACGAGAGCCGGATGGGCGCCGGGGCGGTCCACGACAGCATGGTCCTGAAGTTCACCCAGAGCGGCAAGTTCCTGATGCAGATCGGCAAGCCCAATAAGGGCGCCGGAAGCAACGACCCGGAGAATTTGAAGCTGCCGGCCAAGACGCTGGTGGATCCGAAGACCAACGAATTGTATGTAGCGGACGGTTACGGAAACCGGCGCGTCATCGTGTTCGACGCCGATACCGGAAAGTACAAGCGGCACTGGGGCGCCTACGGCCACAAGCCCGACGACACGCAGCTCCCGCCGTACAAACCGTCCGACCCGCTTGCCCAGCAGTTCCGGACGCCGGTACACGGCTTGGCGCTGTCGAGCGACCGGCTGCTGTATGTCTGCGACCGCACCAACGACCGCATTCAGGTTTTCAAAACCGACGGCACATTCGTGAAGGAAACCGTCATCGAGAAAAATACCCTCGGCGATGGCTCGACGTTCGACGTCGCCCTGTCGAAGGACCCGGGGCAGAAGTACCTTTACATCGCGGACGGATCGAACATGAAAGTGCACGTGCTGCTTCGCGACACGCTCGAAGTCCTGACGACGTTCGGCGACGGCGGACGGCAGCCCGGTCAATTCTACGCCGTCCACAGCATCGCCACCGATTCCAAAGGCAACATCTTCACGACGGAGACGTATCGCGGGCAGCGGGTGCAGAAATTTCTGTTCAAGGGCGTGGGGCCGGTGGTCAAAAAAGAGCAGGGCGCTCCGTGGCCCAGGTCTCCGAAGAGCTGACGGTAACAGCAGGGCACGGCGCGGCGCGCGTGGTATGGTGATCTCGTGCGACGCAAACTGGCAGCCGCCCTCATCACCCTGACCGCGATCGCCGCCGCCGGCGGCAAGTTCCGCGATCCTGCTCCGCCGGCTGTCGCCAACCTGCCTTCGGCTCCGGGGCCCGCCCCGGAAAAGAACGAGGACGTCACCTTCCGGGCCAGGCCCAAGCCGCTGCCCGCCGGCGCCGTCACCCACGACTGGACGTCCTTCCTGGGGCCCACTCACAACGCCATGTCCACCGAGACACGGCTGCTCCAGTCCTTTCCCAAGACCGGTCCGAAGCTGGTCTGGGAGATGAAGAAAGGGACCAGCTACAGCTCGCCCGCCATCTCCGGCGACCGCCTGCTTTTTATCCATCGCGTGGGCAGCGAAGAGCGGGTCGAGTGCCTGCGCCGTGAAACCGGGGAGCGCTATTGGCGCTTCACCTATCCCACCCGGTTCGAGGACCGCTATGGCTACAACAACGGTCCGCGGGCCAGCCCGGTTATCGACGGCGACCGTGTCTACACCTACGGGGCCGAAGGAAAGCTGCATTGCCTGAAGCTCGAAACGGGCCAGGTGTACTGGAAGCGGGACCTGCGCGGCGAATTCAAAATTCCGCAGGACTTCTTCGGCGTGGCTTCGACGCCGCTGATCGAGGGCGACCTGCTGATCGTCAACATCGGCGCGCCGGGCGGTCCGTCGGTGGCGGCGTTCGATAAAAAGTCCGGCGCGATGGTCTGGGGCGCGGGCAGCCAGTGGGGCGCGAGCTATGCGTCTCCCGTTCCCGCCACCGTCAACGGGAAGCGGCGCATTTTCGTGCTCGCGGGCGGGGAGAGCCGTCCTCCCACGGGCGGGTTGATGTCCATCGATCCGCAGAACGGCGCGGTGGATTTTGAATTTCCGTGGCGCAGCAAAAGCTACGAATCGGTGAACGCGGCCTGTCCGCTGATCGTGGGCAACCAGGTATTCATCTCCGCAAGCTACAAGACCGGCGGGGCGCTGCTCAACCTGCTGCCCAATGGGGGACAGAGCGTGGCCTGGACCACGGACAACCTAGCCACGCATTTCAACACAGCCGTCCACAAAGACGGCTATCTTTACGGATTCGATGGACGGAACGAGCCCGACGCCTCGCTGGTGTGCCTGGAATTGAAGACGGGCAAGCTGATGTGGCGGGTCAATCCGGAGTGGGAGGAGTCCCTCACCATCAACGGCGCCGAGCACCGGCAGACGCTGGGGACCTTTCGCGGAACGTTGTTGTGGGTGGACGGCAAGTTCCTTTGTCTGGGCGAACTGGGGCACCTGTTATGGCTGGAGCTGACGCCCAAGGGTTACAAGCAACTGTCGCGGGCGTGGCTGTTCGCCGCACGGGAGACCTGGGCGCTGCCGGTGTTGAGCAAGGGACTGCTTTACGTCACGCAGAATACGAAAGACATCATGCGCGGGGACGGACCGCGGCTGCTTTGCTACGATCTGCGCGGGGAGTGACGCCGCGCGCGTCATTCGCGGTCCGGCACGGCCCGGATCGCGCGCCCATTACTTGTAATTGACGAACATCGGGGACGACCATGCCGTCATGCGGTCGTCCTGCTGCAGGCGCACGTAATAGTAGTGCCGCTGCGAGACATCGCCCGTGTCGGTGAACTGGAACGACACGTCCTTCTGTTTCGGCTCCGTTGAGTAGATCACCTTGGCGTCCTTCAGAATTTCCACCCGGACCACCGGTCTGGTTCCGCGCGCCTTCACCCGGATCGGCTCAGCGCGCCTGACTGCGAATTCGTCGCCCATGAAATGCTCGCCCATGCGCACCTCGAGGATGATGTTGTCGGTGGCGCCGTAGGTATGGCGCTTGCGGATGGCGTCCAGGATTCCCTTGCGCGTCGGATCGGCGGTGTACACCAGCGCATAAGAGATGTGCGTCGAGAAGTGGTCCGAGCTGGCGATCACGCCCAGCTTGTATCCCTTCGCCCAGGCGACCGACACCATGCCCTCGGGGCGGTATCCGATCAGCCCCATCTGCTCGGAGTCTTTCTGCGGATCGGTCACCAGCGGCCCGCCGGGCTGCTCGGAGCTGGTGCGGGCGCCTTGAAAGATCTCGACCACCGGCTCGAGCTGCGGATCGTTGTCCGTCCACGGACCGCCTTGATTTGTGGAAGTCGTGTGGGCGATGGCGAGGCCGTTGCGCGCCCGCACTTCCTCGTACAGCAGGCGCTGATCGTTCTTCACCACGTCAGGGCTGCCGGATCCGGGCTCGTCTCCTTCGGCGCCGAGCGGGAGTTCGTACTGTTTCACGCCCTCCTTGAGAAAGAACGGCGTCACCCGGGCGTCCGAGCGGCGGACGAAGAACATGTTGCGGTGCGCGAACGGATACTGAGCGCTGCGTTCGTACCCGAAGATGGCCACGTAAGCGCCGGGCACGTGATACATGTCGGTCATCTTCTGCGTGTACCACCACCAGTACGGCCAGGCCCCGCCCTGATGATCGGTGGACGCGCCGAAATCCATGGAGGCGGCGTCGATCATGTAGCGATAGAACTCCTGCAGCGACCCGTCGGGCTCGCCGCCGCGGTCCCAGCTCAGCTCGGTGTGGCGATGGAAGTCGCCGCGCAGGATGTGATTCGTCTGCCCGCCGATGGAAGCGGTGTAGGAGCGGATGGCGCGCAGGTCGCCCGGCTCGTCGGCGTGGCCCTGCTTGGCGTCTACACTCTCTGGAACGGCAGCCACGAGCGCCGGCGGCGCGGAGGCTGAATCGGCGCGGAGCTGCGCGGCATAGACCTGCTGGCGAATCGGACGATGATAGTCGCCCTGCGACCGGCCGTCGGTGGGCCACGTCATCCAGAGCGCGCCGGCGGCGTCCGCAGCGGCGCTCATTCGGGTGCTCGAGCGCCCGCGGCTGTTGGGCAGCGCGAAGGGCGGGGCCCAGTGGTCGCCTTCGAGCCGCGTCACCGCATACTCCCAATAGCCTTTCTGCTGGCTGGGGAAATAGTAGTCGGAAGGATTCTTCCTGGCGCCGGGGATGGTGGTTCGGATCTTGGCCGCCACCCAGAGGCCGGCGCCGGAGAAAAACACGTGAGGCTGCGAAACGCGCTCGCCGGTGAAGACCGAGCCCAGCGGTTTGGCCGGCTGCCGCCACTGCCCGTTCTGATAGCAGGCGATCCGGGCCTGGCGCACGCCGCCGAGGAACGAGCCGGTCAGGCGATCCTTGATGACGTAGCCGCTGTCTTTGCCCCAATCCGGCAGACCGGCTTCCCAGGCCACCCAGACGCGGCCGCCGCTGTCGGCTGCGACCGTCGCGCGCGCTTCATACCGCGGCGTGGTAGCGACGGCGATCTCGGCTCCGCTGACCCGGCCGTTTTCCACATGCGAGAGAAACACATCGTAGTTGCCGTTCTTGTAGCTGTCATACGCGACCCAGGCCGAGCCGTTGCCGTCGATAGCGACCGCGGGCTCCCAATCGTTCGCCTCGCGCCGCGTGACGCGCACTTCGCCGGACCAGCGCTCTCCGTCGAAGGTCTTGAGGAAAATGTTGCTGTTCCTGCCGCGGAAGCCCTGCCACACCAGGGCGAACTGCCCTTTTCCATTGGACGCCAGCCGCGGATTGATGTCCGGCAGTGGCTCCGACGTCAGGCGTTCCGCCGTGCTCCACTCCTGCCGCGCGGGGTCGAAGCGGCGGGCGTAAATGTCCCAGTTGTCGTTCAACTGCTGCGACCATACGACCCACACGCGATTCGAGGAGTCGACGGCCACTTGCGGCATCAGGCTGTCGCCGCTCGTATTGGGAGCCCAGTGGATGTTGCTCCACTTGCCGTTCTGGTAGTGGCGCAAGGCAACGTCGTCGTGCCCGCCTTCGAAGCTGAGCCAGGCGGCCCATATCGAGCCGTCGGGGGCGGCGGCGATAGCCGGCCAGTCATCCTGCCGGTACTGGTGTCCGATGGTCGTGCTCGAGACCGTCACACCGTTGTGGGTGGCTTGCAGCGGTTCTTGAGGCGCAGCCTGCACGGGCGCCTGCCAGAGCCGCGCCGCCCGCCAGACAGCCGCGCATGTAGCCACGAGAAGAATGAGCAGCAGAATTCTATGTCGCATATGAACTTGCCATTTTGACACGTCGTATCGCTTGCTCGTGAATTCGGGGCCGGATGCGAGAGCGAATCAGGCGCCGTTCGCCGGCGGCGCATGCGCAAGGGGTGATATTTTCTGCTCGCTCACACGCGAAAAATAATCCACTTGTTCAGCTCCCCAGGCGGCTAACTGTACTGTCTGCAATATTGGCCATTGATCTGCACAACTTGAACAGGTATTTACAGGAGGGGAATCCATGAAGTCAGTTTACGTTGCACTTTGCATGGGTGTATTGACCGTCGCGCCTCTGGCGCTGGCCGAGGAGTTTTCCTCGACTCCGAAACATGAAACGCTGGCGCAGGCGATCCAGTTTGAAAAGTATAAAATCGCCGCTGCCGAAGCGCAGGCCAAAAAGGACGCCGCGGAGGCGGCTCGAAATACGCCGTCGTCACCACAACGCAAGGCCGCCGCTTCTAACGCCGCCGCTTCCGGCAAAGCTGTGAGGAAGACGGGTCAGGCGGACTCCAAAACCAGGAAAGAGTAAAGGCCGTTCAACTCCCGTCGCCCCCGGACTTCTTGCGAGCGGCGGCCTGCGCCCTCAGGCCTGGAGTGCGCTCCGGTTTGGCCGGTTTACGCGCCTAATTACTCCTCACAACCGCGTTTTTTAACACGGCCGACATCCGAGTCTCCTCGACGAAATGGTATCCTGTTGTGACCAGAGGAAAGTTTCGACGAGGAGTGTTTATGCGTACACCGGTTTGTGTAACCATTGCCATTCTGTGGCCCGCCAGCGCGTTCGCGCAGTCCGTGGCTGGTCTCGGCGCAATCTCGGGAATCGTCCGCGACGCATCGGGCGCCGCGGTTCCGGGAGCCCAGGTGGTGGTGGCTAACGAATCGAAAGGCATCCGGCGAACACTCACCACGACCGATGCCGGTGTGTTTACCGCGCCCTCGCTGGTCCCCGCTCCGGGTTACAGGGTCACTGCCGACAAGCAGGGTTTCTCGCAGTACGAGTTGAAAGATATCCAGGTGCTGGTGGGGCAGAATATCGGCCTGGAGATCGCGCTCGCCGTCGCCGGAGCCAGTGTCCAGGTGGACGTGCAGGCGGCGGCTCCCATTGTCGACAACACCAAGACGGACGTTTCGCAGGTCATCGGCTCGCAGCAGATCCTGGAACTGCCGATCAACGGACGGCGGGTGGATTCGTTCGTTCTGCTGGCTCCCGCGGTGGTGCCCGATGGAACCTTCGGCCTGGTCTCTTTCCGCGGTATCGCGGGCGGCAATTCCTTTCTGACGGACGGGAATGACACCACCAATCAGTATTACAACGAGAACGCGGGCCGTACCCGTATCGGCTCCCAGATCTCCCAGGATGCGGTGCAGGAGTTTCAGGTGGTGTCGAACAACTATTCGGCCGAGTTCGGACACGCCACCGGTGGAGTGGTGAATACGGTCACCCGCAGCGGAGGCAATGAATTCCACGGCACTGGCTACTGGTTCTTCCGAAATCAGGAATTCAACGCCAAAGACACGTTCGCTGCCATCAATCCGCAGGAGAAGCGCAACCAGTTCGGCGCCAGCGCCGGCGGTAAGGTCATCAAGGACAAGCTGTTTTATTTTTTCAATTATGAAGGGATGCGGCGCGATTTTCCGCTCATCGCGTCGATCACCGCGTCCGGGAATCCGCTTTTCAATGCCAGCGGCGCGTTCATCGGCACATGCACGGTCGGACCCGCGGCGGCCACCGCCGCCCAGTGCGCGGCCGCGCGGAGTTTTCTCGATCGCCAGTTCCAGACGGTTCCCCGCACCGCCACCCAGGACCTGGGCTTCAGCAAGATCGATTTCCGGCCGACGGAGCGTCATTCGTTCAGCGCCAGCCTCAACCTGCTGCGCTGGGTGTCCCCCAACGGATTGCAGACGCAGGCCGTGCTGAACAACGGAAACGGCGTCGGCAACAACGCCAACTCCTCGGTTCGCGCCAAGTACGGCCGCGCTGCCTGGACGGCCATTCCAACCAACAGCATGGTCAACGAGTTCCGCTTTGGCTGGTACAACGACAAGCAGTTCGACTACCCCAACGACGCGCTGGGAATCCCGGGCATCGGCTTCCTCGGAATCAGTATCACCGGACAGTCGAATCTCGGCACGGCGACGGATTACCCGCGTCTGAATCCGCTCGAGAACCGTTACCAGCTTGCCGACAGCCTCACCTGGACAAAGGGCAAGCACACGCTCAAGCTCGGCTTCGAGTTCGTCCGTACGCAGGATTACACCAATCTTCTGTTCAACCGCACCGGGACCTATACTTTCCCGAGCTTCACCGCGCTCGCCATGAACCTCACCGGAAACACCACCGGCTCGAAGGACTGGCTGACGTTCACCCAGGCGCTCGGCAATCCGATCGTGGATCTCTATATCAAAGACTACAGCTTCTACGTTCAGGATCAGTACAAGGTCACGCCCCGGTTGACGTTGAATCTCGGCTTCCGGTACGACTACTCCGACCTGCCGCAACCGACCATCACCAATCCGGATTATCCGGCGACCGGAAGAATTCCTAGCTACGGCAAGCAGTTCGCTCCGCGTCTCGGACTGGCTTACTCCCTCGACGAGCACGGCAAGACGGTCATTCGGGCGGGCTATGGCATCTTCCACGGACGTTATCCGGGCGGGTTGATCAACACTTTGATCCTCGGCAACGGGTTGTACCAGAAATCGATTACGCTCAATTCGGGCACGGCCAGCGACAAGGCGGCGGGGCCGGTGTTCCCGAACGTCCTGCCGAACACGGCCGGGTTCAATCCGCCGGCGGGGTCGGTGAACCTGAACATCGCCTCGCAGGATTTCCGCTCTCCCTATACCGAGCAGGGTGACATCGCCGTCGAACGGGAGCTGGCGAAAGATATCTCGGTCACCGCATCCTACATCTGGAGCCGGGGCCTGCATCTGACCTCGGTGCAGGACATCAATATCGGCGCCCCCGGTCCGGTGGTCAACTACCGCATCAACGATAACGCGGGCAACCAGGTCGGCACGTATTCCACTCCGGTCTATGTCCGGCAGAACCGCGTGGACCCACGGTACGCGCGAGTGAACATCATCGACGCCGGATTGAACAGCTGGTACAACGGCATGGTGCTGCAGTTGAACAAGCGGATGTCGCGATCCTTCTCGAGCTCGGTGTCCTACACCTGGTCTCACACCATCGATACGGGCCAGGGCGGCGCGGGCACGCCCAATATCTTCGCCAGCGGCGGACCGCAAAGCTATGCGCCCGGCGACTACCGGCAGGAAAAAGGAAGCTCGGCGCTGGACGTCCGGCATCGCGTGGGCATGAGCGCCATCTGGGCTCCGACCATCCTTCGCAGCGGAAATACGGCGGCGCGGTATCTGGCGAACGACTGGCAGCTGGCCGTGCTCGGCACCTTCTCTTCGTCGCCCGCGGTGACGCCCACGGTTCAGATCTCGTCGGCGCCGGTGGCCGCGCCGTTCACCGCGGCGTTCACCAGCACTCTGAACGGATACACCAGCGGCGGACTGGGCGGCCGGGCGGCGTTCCTGCCGATCGGCAGCGTGAACGTCGGCAAGATCTGGCGGTTCGACGTCCGGCTCACCAAGGCCGTTATGGTCAAGGAGCGGTACAAGGCGATGTTCACCTTTGACGCGTTCAATCTGTTGAACCACCGCTATTACACAGCGGTTTCGAACCGGGCCTACGTCGCTTCGGGCGCGGTGCTGAATCCGGCGTCCGGGTTCGGCGTCGGCAACGCGTCCCAGGGCTTTCCGGACGGGACCAACGCCCGCCGGCTGCAGCTGGGATTGCGGTTTATCTGGTAGGCGTCGCGAAGACGCTTATCGTTGGCGCCGCTGCGTCGGACCTGCGATTTCAGCAGGATGACCGCCAGAACGGCCGCGGGCCGGATTTCGAGGGATGCTACTATACAAGTAGCTTCACGCCCCAATAAGAGGAGTAGGATTCATGCAGTCACGTCGCAATTTTATCGGCAAAGTCGCTTCCGGATTGGCTGGAACGTTGGCCGTGTCCAATGTTCTGGGCGCGAACGACCGGATCCGGCTCGGAATCATCGGGGCCGGCGACCGTGGCATGCATATCGTACGCGAAGCCATCGCCTGTCCGAATACCGAGTTCGCCGCCTTCGCCGATATCTATACCAAGCGGCTGGAAGACGCGAAAAAGGTTGCGCCAAACGCCAAGACGTACCTTGATCACCGGCATCTGCTCGACGACAAGACCATCGACGCCGTCCTGATCGCCACCCCCCAGCATTTGCATTGCGAGCACTTCACGGCCGCCCTCGACGCCGGCAAGCACGTCTACCAGGAAAAGACCATGGCGTTCAGTGTCGAGCATGCCAAGCGGATGCGGGCGGCTTTCAAGAAGGCCGGCCGGCGCACCGTGCAGATCGGACACCAGGCCTGCTCGTCGGGGCAGGTGGCCGACGCCGCCAGCTTTCTGGCCAGCGGAAACCTGGGAAAGGTCACCGCCATCCACTCTCACATGTACCGCAATACGCCGCACGGCAAGCCGCAGTGGTCGCGGCCGGTGTATCCGGACATGACGGGCGAGAACATCCTGTGGAAGTCGTTCCTGGGCGAAGCGCCCCAGCACGAGTTCGACCCCAACCGCTATGTGAACTGGCGGTTCTTCTTCGACTATTCGGGCGGCAATGTCTACGAGAACATGTGCCACCAGGTGGCCTTCTGGTACAAGGTGATGAAGCTGCAGATCCCCGGCAGCGTGAACATGGTGGGCGGCGTTTACCTGTGGAAAGACGGGCGTGAAGTTCCGGACACGATGAACGTAGCCATGGAGCAGCCGGAAGAGATTCTCTTCACCTGGGACTCGGGTTTCGGCAACAGCCAGCTTGGCGCCACCGAAGACGTGCTGGGCACGGACGGAACGATCTCCAGGGGGCAGCAGATCCGTTACACGCCGCAAAAGGTGAACCGGCCGGACGGGACCGAGATGGTGGGCGCGACCAAGACGCAACCGCAGGCGCACATGCGGAATTTCCTCGACTGCATACGGTCCGGAAAAGAGACGAACTGCCCGTTCGACCTGGGCTTCCGGGTTTCGATCGCCTGCCGCATGGCGGTAGAAAGCTATCGCCAGGGCCGGGCCATGCGTTGGGACGCCGGGGCTGAAGAGATCGTCTGAACGGCCTGATCGCCAGTGGATTTCGAATACACAGCGGAACAGAAGCAGCTCCGGGGAGCAGTGCGCGAATTCGCCGAGGCGGAGATTCGCCCGCACGTGATGGAGTGGGACGAAGGCCAGATTTTTCCCCTGGAAACGGTGCGGACGCTGGGCTCGCTCGGCTACATGGGGTCGATTTTTCCCGAGGAGCTGGGCGGCGCGGGGCTCGGGTACGTCGAATACTCGATCATCATCGAAGAGCTTTCGCGGGTGGACGGGTCGGTGGGGATCATCGTGGCGGCCCACACCTCGCTTTGCTCGAACCACATCTTCAAGATGGGCAGCGATGAGCAGCGCCGGCGTTATCTGCCGAAGCTGGCGTCGGGGGAGTGGATCGGCTGCTGGTCGCTGACCGAGACGGAAGCGGGCTCCGACGCGGCGGGGACGCGCACCACGGCCACGCTCGAAGACGATCACTGGGTCCTGAACGGCGCCAAGACGTTCACCACCAATGCACACTATGCGGACATTTGCGTAGGCATGGCGGTGACCGACCGCAGCGCCGCGCAGCATGGCATCTCGGCATTCATCATCGAGAAGGAGACACCGGGATTTTCTGCCGGCAAGAAGGAGAACAAGCTGGGTCTGCGCGCCAGCGCCACCGGTGAAGTGATCTTCGATCATTGCCGGCTGGGGGCTTCGCAGCTGCTCGGGAAGCGCGGCGAAGGGTTTGTCGACAGCCTCCGGATTCTGGACGGCGGCCGCATTTCGATCGCGGCGCTGGCCATCGGGATGGCGCAGGGCGCCTACGACGCGGCGCTGAGGTACTCCAAGGTGCGGAAGCAGTTCGGGCGTCCGATCTCCGAGTTCCAGGCGATTCAGAACAAGCTGGTGGATATGGCGACCGAGCTGGACGCGGCGCGCCTGCTCAACTACCGTGCGGCTACCCGGCTTGACCGCGGCGAGCGGGTGACGAAGGAATCCGCCATGGCCAAGCTGTTCGCGTCCGAAGCGGCCGTGCGGATTTGCAACGAAGCCGTGCAGATTCACGGGGGGTATGGTTTCATCAAGGATTATCCCGTGGAGAAGTTCTACCGCGACGTGAAGCTGTGCACGATCGGGGAGGGCACCAGCGAGATTCAGCGGCTGGTGATCGCGCGGCAGTTGTTGAAGGATTGAAATTGCCGTGCGCCGATCTGTGATGCGGGGAGACAGGCGCGGCGGGCGTTTCCGCCTGCCGGGCCGCGGCTGAAACAAATTCCGGATGCCGAACTGGGCGGAAAAGATCGCTGGCGGGGACACGCGGGCACTGGCCCGCGCAGCCACGGCGATCGAGAATCACGACCCGGCGGCGGCCGCGCTGCTGTCCGAGCTCGAAGCGCGCGGGGGAGCGCAGCCGCTGGTTCTGGGAGTTACCGGCCCCCCCGGCGCGGGCAAGAGCACGCTGGTCGACCGGCTGGCAGCCGCATTCCGTTCCCAAAATAAGACGGTGGCGATCATTGCGGTGGATCCCTCGAGCGCGATGACCGGCGGCGCCCTGCTGGGCGACCGCATCCGCATGCAGTCCCATCACGACGATCCGGGCATCTTCATCCGCTCCACGGCCACGCGCGGGTCCCTGGGAGGACTCGCCGATACGACCGCCGGACTGGTACGGCTGTTCGGCGCGGCCGGGCGTGACGTCGTGATCGTCGAAACCGTCGGCGTGGGCCAGGCGGAAGTCGCCGTGGCGCAACTGGCCGCCATCACGCTGGTGGTGCTCGTGCCGGGCATGGGCGATGACGTCCAGGCGTTCAAAGCCGGGATTATGGAGATCGCCGATATTTTCGTGATCAACAAGTCGGACCACGCCGGAGCCGCCCAGGTGGAGAACGAGATTCGCGGTTTGCAAAGCCTGGGCCATCGCCCCGACGGCTGGATTCCGCCCATCGTCCGAACGGTGGCAACCACGGGGACGGGCATCGATGATTTGATGGCCGCCATCGGGCGGGCGCGCGGGCTGGCCAGAAAGCCGCCGGCGGCGTCAGGCTCCTTGCGCATCGATCACCTGGGCATTGCGGTGAAGTCCATCGACGAGGCCCTGCAGTTTTACGAGCGGCAGCTCGGAATGCGGGTAGCGCTGCGCGAAGTGGTGGCGCAGGAGAGAGTGAAAGTGGCCATGCTGCCCGCGGGCGGTCCGCGCCTGGAGCTGCTCGAGCCGGACGGGCCGGATTCGGTGATCGGGCGGTTTCTCGAGAAGCGCGGCGAGGGTCTGCATCACGTGGCGCTGCGGGTGCCGGATCTGGCGGCTGCTGTGGAACGGCTCCGGTCCGGAGGCGCGCGCATTTTGAACGAGCCGCGGAGGGGAGCCGGAGGACATGAGTACGTGTTCGTGCACCCCTCTTCGACCGGCGGGGTGTTGCTGGAGTTGATTCAGGATTCGGAGGCAGGGCATTGAAAGCGACGATTGGAATTATCGGGGGCAGCGGCCTGTACGCCATGCCCGGTTTCGAGGCGCACCAGGAGATTGCCATCGACACGCCATGGGGAAGCCCGTCGGAGAAGTTCGTGGTGGGCTCGCTCGCCGGCAGGGAGGTCGCGTTTCTGTCCCGGCACGGGCGCGGTCACCGCATCTCGCCATCGGAGCTGAACTTCCGGGCGAATATCTGGGGGATGAAGACGCTGGGCGTGGAGCGCATCGTCTCGCTGAGCGCGGTGGGATCGCTCAAGGAGGAGCACCACCCGCTCGATTTCGTGATTCCCGACCAGTTCTTCGACCGCACGCGCGGACGGAACTCGACCTTCTTCGGCGACGGGCTGGTGGCCCACATCAGCTTCGCCGACCCGGTGTGCCCGCAGGTGGCGGAAGTGGCTCGTGAGAGCTGCAACGAGGCCGGCGTGCCGGTAGTGAAAGGCGGGACGTACCTGTGCATGGAGGGTCCGGCGTTCTCGACCAAGGCGGAATCGAACATCTATCGCAGCTGGGGCATGGACGTGATCGGGATGACGAACCTGCAGGAGGCCAAGCTGGCCCGCGAGGCGGAGATCTGTTACGTCACCATCGCCATGGTGACCGATTACGACTGCTGGCATCCGGAGCACGACGCGGTGACGGTGAACGATATCATCGGCAACCTGACGAAGAACGCCGAAAACGCCGCCAGAGTGGTGGCTGAGGCGGTGGCCCGCATGCCCGGGGAGCGGACCTGCAAGTGCGGGTCGGCGCTGGCTCACGCGCTGATTACGGACCGCAAGGCCATTCCCGAATCCACTCGAAAGAAGCTGGACCTGCTGATTGGCAAATATCTGGTGTGAGGAAGCAGCGCGCACGCTCCTCGGCTGCTGCCTGCGCGGCGAGCCGCGGCCGGGCGGACTATTGGAACTTCTGCTCGAAGAGAAATGCGGCGGCGCGTTGTTCGGCGTGGTGGCCGAAGGGCTGGCGGACCGCTTCGAGCCGGCGCTGTGCGACGCTTACGCGGAGCTGTTCTCCGAAGCCCTGGCGGCGCTCGAACCCGAGCTGACCGCCGGGGAGCTGCTGGCGCGCTACCGGCGGATCCGCCGGCCGCGGAAATTCACGGGCGCCGAGCCCCGAAAAATATACGTGTTATCGCGGGTGACGCTAGGGGCGGACGTGGCCATCACCAGCGTTGTTCTGGACGCTGTCAAACAGCGCTTCCCGGAGTCGCAGATCCTCCTGGCCGGCAGCCGGAAGGCCTGGGAGCTGTTCGAAGCCGACTCACGGATCGGCCATTTGGCAGCGCCCTATCCGAGAGGCGGCCCGATTCGGGACAGGCTCGAAGCGTGGCGCCGGTTGCGGCGCGCGGTGGCCGAACCGGGGAGCATCGTCGTCGACCCCGATTCGCGCCTGACGCAGCTCGGTCTGGCGCCGGTGTGCGAGGAAGAGGACTATTACTTCTTCGAGAGCCGCGGCTATGGCGGCGACGGGGATGAGCCGCTGGGAGCCTTGACGCAACGCTGGACGGGGGAAACCTTCGGGCAGCGCGGCCGCGCCTACATCGCGCCGGCGCCTGTGGCTGCCGTTCCCGCGGTTTGCGTCAGCCTGGGGGTAGGCGGGAATCCTGCCAAGCGCATCGGGGGTGGATTCGAACGCGGGCTGTTACGGGCGCTGGTCGACCGGGGCGCGCGCATCCTGATCGACAAAGGCGCGGGTGGAGAAGAAGAGGCCCGGGTCAACGACGCCATCGCCGGGCTGCCGGCGGACCGGGTGGAGTGCTGGAATGGCGCCTTCGCGCCGTTTGCCGCACGGATTGCCCAAGCCCGTATGTACATCGGATACGATTCGGCTGGGCAGCACGTCGCCGCGGCCTGCGGAGTTCCAATGGTGACGGTGTTCGCCGGCTTCGCATCCGGGCGCATGCTGGCGCGGTGGCGTCCCACGGGCCCGGCGCCGATCGAAGTGGTGCGCGTGGACGACCCCGATCCGGACGCCACCCTGGCGCGGACGCTCGAAGCCGTCGGCCGTTTGGCGAATCTGCCGCCCAATATGGCATAATTCGAGCATGACCGCCACGGTGATCAAGAGCGAGCCCAAGTCGGAAGGCATTACAACGCCGCGCAAAAAGAAGCCCAAGGAGCTTGCGGTGATCACCGAGTGCTGCACCGGCTGCGCCGGGTCGCCCGCCTGCGTGCCTTACTGCCCGGTGGCCGACTGCATGTACTGGGTCCCGGACGAAGAGCATCCCCCCTTCGGGCACATCGAAGTCGATCCGACGCTCTGTATCGGCTGCAAGAAGTGCGTGAGCAAAGGTCCCGACGGCGCCTTCCTGGACGGCTGCCCGTGGGACGCCATCGAGATGATTCCGATCGAGGAAGTGGAAGCCGCGATCGGATTCAAGATGACGGTCTGACGGCCGGTCACGAGCCGGAGCGGCGCTTCCGCCGGCCGGCCAGACTACCTACCAGGATCAATCCACCTCCCAACAACAGCAGCGTTGCCGGCTCCGGCGCTTCGGCCAGAATCGGAGCGGCGCCGGCCGATTCGATTGAGCCGTTGTAGAGAAGCCCGAATTCGCTTCTGCCCGCATGATGCAGCGAAATCGCCAGCGTATGATTCCCCTGGCTTAGCCCGTTCAGGAAAACGTCCACGAATTCACCCGCCGGACAGTTGGCGGATGACCCCGCGCAAGATCCGGCCTGCGCCAGATTGGTCGGGCTCAGCACCTTCGTTCCGTCCAGCGCCGCCCAGACCTGATCGTCCGCCCAGATGCGAACGGCGCCGGAAAGGCCGGAATACGGAACAAAGAAATTTTCCGTGAACATCGTCCAGGGATTTCCGTGCGGAGCGAAAACCGTGTCCGGCCCGCCGCCAGTATTGGCATACGATATCCAGCCCGCGCCCGGCGGAGGCGTGGCCCAGGACGGCAGTGGTCCGATGAATACGTTGCCGCCCGTTCGATCGTTGATCTCATTCACCAGATCGCTGCCGAACTGGATGGTGGCGGCTGGAAGGGCATGGGTTGCCAGAATAAAGGCTGTCAGAACCAACTTGCTCGGCATAGTTCAAGTGTAGAGAGAAGCTTCCCGGCAACCAATAGGTCTGTCGTCTAACCGGTTTTCATTGCTATGAGATAGAAGTACCAATTACCGTCCTTTAGGGATATTCCGTTTCCGGGGATAGAATAGTAGGGCGATGAAACTGCCGCATGAGCTTGGGCTGGCGATGACGCGCCGGCACTTTTTCGGGTTCACCAGCGCCGGGATCGGAGCCGCCGCGCTCGGCTCGCTGCTGACGTCCGACGGTTTCGGCGCGACTGCGGCTATCGATCCGAAGACCGGCGGGCTCGCCGATCTGCCTCATTTTGCTCCGAAAGCAAAGCGCGTGATTTTCCTGCACCAGTCGGGCGGGCCCTCTCAAATGGACCTGTTCGACTACAAACCAAACATGGGCAAGCTGCAGGGCACGGAGCTGCCGGACTCGATCCGGCGCGGCCAGCGCATTACGGGCATGACGTCCGGTCAGAGCTCGTTTCCCGTGGCCAGCCCGACTTTCAAATTCAGCCGGCACGGAAAAACCGGAACGTGGCTGAGCGAGCTGTTGCCGCATACGGCGAAGATCGTCGACGACATCGCCATCGTGAAGACGATGAACACGGATGCCATCAATCACGATCCGGCCATCACGTTCATCCAGAGCGGCAGCCAGCAGCCGGGGCGGCCGAGCATGGGCGCGTGGGTCAGCTACGGGCTGGGCAGCGAGAATCAGGACCTGCCGGCTTTCGTCGTGCTCATTTCCCAATCGAGCGGATTGAATATCGATCAGCCGCTGTTTTCGCGGTTGTGGGGCAGCGGCTTTCTCCCGTCGAGCCACCAGGGCGTGATGTTCCGGTCGGGCGGCGACCCGGTGCTGTATCTTTTCGATCCGCCGGGGATCGGCAAGGATACGCGGCGCCGCATGCTGGACGGTCTGGCCAAGCTCAACCAGATGCAGGCCGACGTTTACGGCGATCCGGAGATCGAGACGCGCATCAAGCAGTACGAGATGGCGTACCGCATGCAGACCTCGGTTCCGTCGCTGATGGATTTGGGGGACGAGCCGGAGAGCACCTTCGCGCTGTACGGTCCGGACGCGCGGAAGCGCGGGAGCTACGCCGCCAATTGCCTGCTGGCGCGGCGGCTGGTGGAGCGCGGCGTTCGTTTCGTGCAGCTCTACAAGCGGGGCTGGGATCAGCATAACGACCTGCCGCGGGACCTGGCCCTGCAGTGCCAGGCGGTGGACCAGCCCTCGGCTGCGCTGGTGATCGATTTGAAGCAGCGGGGCCTGCTCGACGACACGCTCATCGTGTGGGGCGGGGAGTTCGGGCGGACCGTGTACTGCCAGGGCGCGCTCACGCAGACGAATTACGGGCGGGATCACCATCCGCGGTGCTTTACGATGTGGGCCGCCGGCGGAGGGATCAAGCACGGCGTCAGCATCGGCGAGACCGACGATTACTGCTATAACGTGGTTTCCGACCCGGTCCACGTGCACGATCTGCAGGCGACCCTGCTGCACTGCCTGGGAGTGGATCATAAGCGGCTGACATATCAATTCCAGGGCCGCCGCTTCCGGCTGACGGATGTGCATGGTAATGTGGTCGAAAAGATGCTCGCATGAGGAGGTGTTCATGTACGTTCGATGGGCGGTTCTGATTCTTGGCGCGGTGGGCCTGCAGGCGGCGCCGAACGCTTTCACCGTGGCCGGGCTGCGGGTCACACCGGAGCGATGGGACAAGGAGGCGAATTTCGCCAAGCTGTCCACGTTCGCCCGCCAGGCCAGCGCGCGCGGGGCCAAGCTGGTGATCACGCCGGAGGGCTTTCTCGAAGGCTACGTCGCCAATGACAAGGCCAATCCGGGTGTGACCGAGGAGCGCTACCGGTCCGTGGGCGAGGGCATCGATGGACCGCTCATGAACCGCGTCCGGGCGCTGGCGCGTGAGCTGAATATTCATCTTCTGGTGGGGTTCGCGGAAATGCGGGGCGGTAAGATGTTCAACACCGCCGTGGTATTTTCCCCCAAGGGCGACGTCGCGCTGCACTACTCGAAAGCCCATACCGCGAACGACGAGCCGTACAACTCCAAGGGGACGGATTTTCCGGTAGCCGAGACGGCGCTGGGACGGCTCGGCGCCTTGATCTGTTACGATCGCCAACTTCCCGAGACTGCGCGGATTCTCGCCATCAAGGGCGCCCAGATGATCCTGGTACCCGCCTGGGGCGGCTATAGCGAAATGAACGACGCGATGATGCGGACGCGCGCCTACGAGAACAGCGTATTCGTCGCGTTCGTGCATCCGAAGCGGGTGTTGTTCATCGATCCCAGGGGCACGGTGATCGCCAAGGACAGCGGCGGCGAGTCGGACCAGGTGGTGACGGCGCGCATCGAGATCGACGGGCGCGTCGGCCACGGAGCGATTCGGGAACGGCGTCCGGATCTGTACCGGGAAATTCTCAACGCGCCGTCCAGATAGCCTCGATCACTCTCATGCGTCGAAAGCAGATTTGCCTTCTCCTGGCGCTGAGCTGGCAGGCCGCCGCGCAGGATCCGGTGTTGAGGGGCGGAAATATCCTGGCTTCGGAGACCTACAGCTACCGCGACCTGATTCGCGCCGGAAAGCTGGATATGCTTACCGTCCCGGAATTCTATAAACAGCAGGGTATTCCGGGCATTTCCTACAACGACATGTTCTTCAAGACCGTCGATGACGCTTTTATCGACGAAGTCAAAGCAGCTGTCAGGAAGGCCGGACGGGTGGTCACCTGCTACGTGATCGAAGGCAACCTGGCCGTGGCAGACGAAGGAAAGCGCCGGGCGCAGATCGAAGCCGACAAGCGCAAAATGCGCGCCGCCGCCCGGCTTGGCGCTCCCGTGGTTCGGATCAACGTCGGCTCCACCGGCGCCGAGAATGCCGACAACACGGCCGGAGTCGATCGTATTATCAGGATCTTCAACGAAGAGCTGGTTCCGCTGGCCAAGGAGCTCAAAATCCGCATTTCGATGGAAAATCACGGCGGGGTTTCCAAGACGGCGGAGAATATCGTAAAAATCATCCAGGCGACCGATCCCAAGTGGGTCGGCGCACTGGTGGATTTTGGCAACTTCCCGCCGGAAGTGCGCTACGAAGAAGTGGCCAAGGTCGCGCCCTACGCTTTCGTCACCCATGTAAAAGTGAATGTTTTCGATGAAAAAGGCGAGGCCGCCGAATACGACTTCCCGCGCGTTCTGGGAATGCTGAAGAAGAATCACTACCGGGGTCCCATCTCGATCGAGTACGAAGGCAAGGGCGACCCGGTGGAAGGTGTCCGGCAAACCAAGGCTCTCATCCTCAAATACTGGTAGCATGCTGCGGGCGGCAGTCCGCTTCAGGGCTCCGGAGCGGCGCCTCGGGTATGCTATTCTGGAATAGTCGTATCTTGTAATCAGGAGTATTGTCTCGTGACATTCAGTGGGTTCCTGCGTCTTGCGGCGCACATTCAGTTGATGCCCGTGCTCGAAAGCGGCGAAGAGACGCTGGTCGGCGGGCAAGCTGTTATCGAAGGTGTCATGATGCGCGCGCCGCATAGCTATTGTGTCGCGGTACGCAAACCCAATGGCGAGATCGTGACGGAAGAGATGCCTGTCGCCCGCATGTCGGAGAAGTACCCGCTGTTCAAGTATCCGGTAATGCGCGGCCTGGGCACGCTGGGCCAGGCCATGTCACTGGGGATCAAGGCATTGCGATTTTCTTCGAACGCGGCGTTGAGCGAGGAGGAATCCTCCAAAGCGCAGCCGGTGGAAGTATCGTCCTGGATGCTCACGTTGAACCTGGTCTTTTCGTTCGCATTCTTTGTTTTCCTCTACAAACTGGTTCCGCTCTACGCGGTGACGGCGCTCGGAAAGTGGTACCCGGCGCTGCAGGGACGCATTGCGTTCAACGCCGCCGACGGCGTGATCCGCATGCTGATCTTCGTCGGATTCCTGCTGCTGATTTCACGCTGGAAAGACATCCGGCGGGTGTTCGAATACCACGGAGCGGAGCACAAGGTAGTGTTCAATTATGAATCCGGCGCGCCCGTCAACGTCGAGAACGCGCAGGCTTTCACCACTTATCACCCGCGCTGCGGTACCAGCTTCCTGCTGGTTGTGATGCTGGTTTCCATGGTGGTCTACACGCTGATTCCGTTCGACAGCTTCGCTCTCAGGCTGCTGTCCCGGGTGGCGCTGCTTCCGGTTATCGCCGGCATCAGCTACGAGCTGATTCGCTTCGCGGCAAAACGGCGGGGCTCGTTTCTTTCCACCTTGACCGCTCCCGGATTGTGGCTCCAGCGCATCACCACCCAGCCGCCGAGCGACGCCCAGGCGACCGTAGCCATCTGCGCTTTGGACCGCGCGATGTGGCTCGAAGCCAAGCAGGGCGGCGAGCTCATCATCGCCTAATTCACCATGCAATTCGCGAAACAGCTCGAACAGATCGAAGTGCGTTTCGAGGAGCTTTCGAGCCAGCTTGCGGACCCGGAGATCATCAGCGACGGCGATCGCTACCGCAAGGCGGCCAAGAATCACAGCGATCTCTTCGAGCTGGTTGCCAAGTATCGGGAATGGAAGCGCGTCGAGGGCGACCTCGAGCAAGCCCGTCCCATGCTCATGGAGTCTGATCCCGACCTGAAGCAGATGGCCGCCGACGAGATCGCCCGCCTCGAGCCGGTCAAGGTGAAAATCGAAGAAGAGTTGCGAATCCTGCTGCTGCCCAAGGATCCCAACGACGAGAAGAACGTCGTGCTCGAAATCCGCGCCGGTACCGGCGGCGATGAAGCCACCCTGTTCGCCGCGGAGATCTTCCGCATGTATAACCGGTACGCCGAATCGCAGCGCTGGCGGATTGAAGTCACTTCGGTCAGCGAATCGGCGGTAGGCGGGTTGAAGGAAGTCATCGCCCTGGTCAACGGTGAGAAGGTCTACAGCAAGATGAAGTACGAGAGCGGGGTGCATCGCGTGCAGCGCGTGCCGGCGACCGAGCAGCAGGGTCGCGTGCACACTTCCGCGGTTACGGTTGCCGTCCTGCCGGAAGCGGACGAAGTCGAGGTCAAGCTCGAAGCCAAGGACATCCGCATCGACACCTTCTGCTCCTCCGGTCCCGGCGGACAATCCGTGAATACCACATACTCCGCGGTACGGATCACGCACCTGCCCACCGGCCTGGTAGTCTCCTGCCAGGATGAGAAATCGCAGATCAAGAATCGCGCCAAGGCCGAGCGTGTGCTGCGGTCGAGGCTGTATGAGCTGGAGCTGGAGAAACAGCAGGCCGCGCTCGGCGCCGAGCGGCGCAGCATGGTCGGCTCCGGCGATCGCAGCGAGAAGATACGCACCTACAATTTCCCGCAGAACCGGGTCACCGATCACCGCATCGGACTGACGCTGCACCAGCTCGACGCCGTCATGGACGGCCGGCTCGACCAGATCATCGAAGGCCTAACCCAGCACTACCAGACCGAGAAAATGAAGGCGCAGGGCGTGCAGGCCGCTTAGAGTGGTTTGGGATGTTGGACGTGGGTTCGGCCCTGCGGCAGGGCGCGAAGCTCCTCGAAGACGCCCGCATCAGCGCGCCGCGGCTGACGGCGGAAGTCCTGCTCGCCCATGCGCTGCATCATGACCGCGCCTGGCTCTACGGCCATCCGGAACAGAAGCTGCGCGAAGTCGAATGGCTGCATTATGGACGGTATCTCCACCAGCGGCTGAACGGAGTCCCCACTCAATACATCACCCGGACGCAGGAATTCTACGGCCGTCCGTTCCGCGTGACCCCGGACGTCCTGATTCCGAGGCCCGAGACCGAGCATGTCGTCGAAGCCGCTCTTGCCGTCCGCGGGAGCGCCGGCCGTATCCTCGACGCCGGCTGCGGCTCCGGAGCGATTGCCGTCACACTGCAAATCGAAACCGGCGCGGATGTTTGGGCGACCGACATATCGCAGCCTGCGCTGCGCGTGGCGGCGGACAACGCCTCGCGGCTGGGCGCGCGCGTCAATCTGGTTGCCTGCGACCTGGTGGACGCCATCGCCGGCTGTTCCATCGACGTTCTGGTCTCGAACCCGCCTTACGTACCCGAGGCCGAGCTGGAGGGCCTGGCGCGCGAGGTGCGTGACCACGAACCGCGTATCGCCCTCACCAGCGGCCCTACCGGCTTTGAAATCTACGAGCGGCTGATCTCCGGGGCGCGCCGCGTGCTGCGTCCCGGCGGGAGGCTGATTCTGGAACTCGGCTACAACGGCAGCGGCCGGGTGCAATCCCTGCTGGATGGTTTCGAAGACATCCGCCTGATCGCGGACCTGGCCGGAATCCCGCGGGTCGTCTCTTGTGCGCTTTCCTTTCGATGAATGCGATTCCCGCCGCGCCGGCGCCCAAGCCCTGGGCGGCAGACCCCGATTTGCACGCATGGTAGAATCCGCCCATGCGATGGATCGCTTTGCTCCCCTTTATGGCTGCCGCGGCGCACGCCGGAATGAATTTTCGCGCGCAGGAAATCCAGCGTGATTTCGGCGTTGTCTACGCCGTGCTCACCGCCGACGTCAACCAGGACGGCAAGCCCGATATCGTCGCCATCAATCCTACCCAGGTAGTCTGGTTCGAGAACCCGTCCTGGAAGAAGCACGTCATCCTCGACGGCGGGACGAAGAAGGACAACGTCTGCATCGCCGCCCACGACATCGATGGCGACGGTAAGCTGGACTTCGCCGTCGGCGCCGACTGGCAGCCGTCGAACACCGCCGCCGGCGGTTCGCTGCAGTGGATCGGCCGCACCCCGGACGCCTCCGCGCCCTGGAAGCTGACCGCCATCGCTGAGGAGCCCACCTTGCACCGCATGCGGTGGGGCGACGTCGACGGAGACGGCAGGGCAGAGCTTATCGTGGCGCCGCTGCAGGGCCGGGGCACGAAGGGTCCCAACTGGCAGCGGGGGGCGGGCGCCAGGATCCTGGTCTTCCGCGTCCCGAAGGATCCGGCGCGCGACCCGTGGCCCGTGGAAGTCGCCGATCAGTCCCTCCATATCATCCATAACCTGATCGTCACGCGATTCGACGGCGGCCGGCAGGACGGGATCCTGGCAGCCAGCAGCGAGGGCCTCTACCTGGTGAAGCGCGGGCCGGGCGGAGCCTGGTCGAAGAGGCTGGTCGGGGAAGGGAATCCGGGGGAGATCAAAATGGGCCGGCTGACGGCCGCGAGACGTGTCCTCGCTACCGTGGAGCCCTGGCATGGAAATGCCATTGCGGTGTACGAGGAGCCCTCCGGAAAGGCCGCTGCGGCCAAGCCCTGGCCCAAGCAGATCATCGAAGACAAGCTGGCCGGAGCGCATGCGCTCGGATGGGGCGATTTCGATAAAGGCGGCGCGGAGGAGCTGGCAGTGGGCTGGCGGGAGAAGAACTTCGGAATCGCCATCTACAAACGGTCCGCGGATGGCCGGTGGGCGCGATCGATGCTGCTCGACGAGGGCGGCGTGGCTGTTGAAGATCTGGCGGTCGCCGATCTCGATGGCGATGGCAAACCCGAGATCGTCGCTGCCGGGCGAAAGACCCAGAACGTGAAGATCTATTGGAATGAGTCAGCCCTAAAGTAGCGCCGAAGCGACAACCACCTCGTCAGGGTGTTATCTTGCGGCGCACGCCGGAGGCCAAACGCCGATAATCCATAATTATCTTTTAGCTAATAGTACTGTAAGCTCTATTTGACGCTATCTTTAGCGTTAGCGGATGATTGACAATCCGCATATATGCGGTTATCATGCATTGTCTAGATACGCTTCAGGTAGTACAACTCAGCGCCGGTGTTAGGAGAGATCTCCGTATGACCTTCGTGATCGGTGAAAAAGTAGTTTATCCCAATCAAGGGATTGGGACCATCGAAAACATCAGCTCTCGCGCGTTCGGTTCCAATTTCGAGAAGTTTTACCTTCTCAAGCTCCTCTATAGCAGCATGACGGTGATGGTGCCGTTTTCGAACGTCACCAACATCGGACTTCGGAAAATCACCAAGACGAATGAAGTCTCGCGTGTTTTGGGGTTCCTGGCGACGGGTAGTTGCGAGTGTCCCACGGACTGGAAGTGCCGGTTCAAGGAGAACACCGACAAAATGCAGACGGGCAGTCTCCTTCAGGTGGCCGAGGTCCTCAAGACTCTCCTCATTCTCCAGAACGAGAAACCGCTTTCCTTCCGTGAAAAGAAAATGCTCGACCGCTCCCGGCACTTGCTGGTCAGCGAACTCGCGATTTCAAAGGGAGTGAATGAAGCGGAGGCCGAAGCGCTGATTGAAAAAGCGCTGAACAAGGCCGATCTGCACGTGCCCGCCGTTCTCTAGGGGAACGGGATTTTTCAGCTGGGAAAGATAAGGCAGCCCTTTTCCGGGGCTGCCTTCGAACGCTCAAACCTGCTGGCGCCGTGTTCGTCCCAGCAACTCCTTTGCCCGCTCCAGCGCCTTTTGTTCAGCCTCTTCCTTGGTTGCTCCCGTCGTGCGGGCGATATTCGCGCCAGGGGAGATGTTGTCGGCGTGGCAGTGATAGATGTCGCCGATCTTATAGCTGGTCAATTTGCACTGCCACTGTCCGACGTCCACTACACGCTCCGAGTAATCTTCGCTCTTCACGTCAGACCTTCGCCGCCGCCTGGGCCGCGCCTTTTTCCACGGGAGCGCCGACCAGGTTCCCCCACTCGGTCCAGGATCCGTCGTAATTGGTCACGTTCTTGAGGCCGAGCAGGTACTTCAGAACGAACCACGAGTGGCTCGAACGCTCGCCGATGCGGCAATAGGCGATCACCGGTTTCGATCCGTCGATGCCCTCCGCGCCGTACAGCGATTTCAGCTCGTCGTAGGACTTGAACGTGCCGTCCTCGTTCACCGCCTTGCCCCATGGAATACTGCTCGCTCCCGGAATGTGACCGCCGCGCTGGCAGGTCTCCGGAAGACCCGGAGGGGACAGGATCTCGCCGCTGAACTCGGCCGGGCTGCGCACGTCCACCAGCCCCGCCGACTTCGCCGAAACGGCCGCCTGCACCTGTGGGAGGAACGAGCGGATCGTCAGGTCCGCCGCTTGCGCTTTGTACTGCGCGGCAGCCGGCTTCGGCGTCGCGGTCGAGACTTCACGGCCTTCGGCCAGCCACTTCTTGCGTCCGCCGTTCATGATCCGGACGTCCTTGTGGCCGTAAATTTTCATCTGCCAGAATGCCCAGGCGGCGAACCAGTTGTTGTTGTCGCCATAAATGACGACCGTAGTATCGGGCGTGATCCCGGATTTGGACATTAACTCTTCGAACTGCTGCTGGGAAAGGATGTCCCTGCGAATCGTGTCCGCCAACTGAGAATTCCAGGCCCAGGCGATCGCGCCGGGAATGTGGCCCTCGTCGTACGATTTGGTGTCCACGTCGACTTCGACGACCCTGACCTTGGGGTCGTTCTGATGTTCGGCTACCCAATCGGTTGAGACAAGCGTCTCGGGATGTGCGTAAGCTGCCATAGTTACCTCCAACTTGAAAAAAGATTCCGCGTGCTATATTAGATTCTAACCCCGATTCGAAGGGGACCAGGAAGTCACAACTACAGGGTCAAATCGGTTCGACGCGGCGGGCCGGGCGCTGGCTGAATGATGCGCCCGCCGCCCTTTTTTTATCGGCCGACGCTCTTCTTCAGGAACTTAACGCCTTCGAAGGCGATCAAATCCGGCGAGCGTTCGATGTCCCGCCAGATGGCCGCCGCGGCCGAGAGTTGCGGCAGAGCGAAGCCGAAGCTCTCGATCGTCAGCCAGCCGTCGTACTTCACGTCCCGCAGCGCTTCGAACACCGCCTTCCATTCCACGTGTCCCGATCCGGGAATGCCGCGGTCGTTTTCGCAGGTGTGAACGTGTTTCAAATGCCGTCCCACCTTGCGGTAGGCGGCGGCAATATCTTTTTCCTCGATGTTGGCGTGAAAGGTGTCGAACAGAATCCCGACGTTGGAATGGCCGATCTGGTCGCAGAAGGCCACCGCGTCGTCGGCAATGTTCAGGAAGAACGTCTCGAAACGGTTCAGCGGCTCGACGGCGATGGTCACTCCGTACTGCGACAGCACGGGACCCAGCGACTGGTAGCAGTCGACCGCCCATTTCCACTCGTCCGCCGTACGGCGGCGGCCGGGCAGGTATCCGACCGGCGAGTACAGCGGCCCGGCGACAATTTTCGCGCCCACCTCGGCTGCCGTCTTCACCACTTCCTCCATGTGGACGCGGGTCCGCTTCCGGACGTCGGCATCGTCCGAGATCATGCTCAACCCGCCGGTGAGCACCGAGCAGATCGTGCATTCGAGCTTGTGCTCGGCCAGTCCCCTGGCGATATCGGCCGTCGCGAATGCGGCCGGCGTGAACAGGGGAAGCTCCACCCCGTCGAAGCCCGCCTCCCGGATGCGCGGCAGCAAAGGCAGGTGGGACTTGTCGAAGCTCTCGGTCCAGATGAAGACGTTGACGCCGAATTTCATTGGACCAGTCCTTGCGCGTCCGGGTTGCCCGGGCCGAAATGTTTCAGGATCACCAGATTTTCCGTGTCGCTGCGGTTGGTGACGGTGACGCCGGCCTGCGCGGCCGCGGCGCTGACGAACAGTTCGTCCCTGGTCATCTGGCCGTAGCGGATCAGAGCGGGCGTCTCCACTTCCATCTTGCCGAGCGTGCCCCAGCCCTGGGTCACGATCAGGCCATAGGCGGCGGCGTCGTGGATCACCACCGACCGGCGCGGCTGTACGGTCAGCTCCTTCGCCGAATAGTGCCCGGTTGAATAAACCACCCACTTTTCCGAGTAGCCGCAGGCCTTCATCTCCTCCTCCGCCCTGACGGATTTCGGATGGAACAACCGGTGACTGGCGAACTCGGGGTCGACGTTGGCTTCCCAATCGAGCATCCCGATGATGAAGTCGAGATCGTGATGATGCTCCGGCGGGACGTCCTTGACCAGAAGGTCCCACGGCACCGCCCGGCCTTCCACCATGGACTGGAACATCCCGAACACGTCCGAATTCACCTGCGGCTCATAGGTTACGAGCGACCCCGGCGCGTGCAGAATGCCGGCGTCGATCTGCCAGCCGGTGCCCGGCTGCAGCTTGTAGGCTTTCGACAGGTACAGGATGCCGTTGTCGCCCTCGTTCCAGCGCTCGAGGCATCGCCGGATGTCGTCCTTGCTGGTTCCCGGCTCCAGGCCCATGAAGGTGTATGGAAAATTGTTGCCTTTGAAATTGTACTGGGGAGGGAAGTAGTAGGCTTCGGGCTTCCCGCGCTGGCCGACGAGCCTGGCGTGCTCTTCGGACTGATGCATGTGATGCGGGATGGGGCCGAGGTTGTCGAAAAACTTGCAGAGCACGTTCCACCCGCCGCGCTCGCGCATCACGTCCGCGCCGAGGAAATCGTCGCCGGCGGTTTCGATGGCCTCTTTGAGGAGGCCTTTCTTTCCGCCGCCCAGGTCGATGTAACTGAGGCCCTCGTCCGCCGGTGTTCCGGGCCCGTTCGCGGCGTTGGTAGTGGAGGAAAACCAGCGCTCGTCGATGCCGCCGCGGTGTGCGCCCAGCACGTACAGGTCGCGCGGATCGAGTTTCAGACGCCCTCCGGGCATGAGGAACGAACGGGGCACCCAGCAGGGCGCGAGTCTCACAATGCCCTCGCCGGCGGCGAGAGCTTCTCTATATTGGTTCATGGCCTGTCCGCTTTCAGCGGTCCGCTGAGCCGGCAGACGACGCGGCTGAATGCTCACCGCTGACCGCGGACCGCTTCTTCACGGTCAGCATGATCGGCTCGCCGGCGAATGTGTTCTGCTGTCCGGCGGCGCGAGTTTCTACGTTACCAGAAACGTAGATCGGTTGCTCGATCGGCATCGCGCCGGGCAGCGCCTCCAGCGTGAAACTGCGGCGGTTCTCGTCTTCATTGAGCAGAACGCCGTTAAGTCCCACGTCGGTGACCAGCACTCCCGGCGGCAGATTGCGGACTTCGACGGGAACCCGTCCGCCGAATTCGTTGTTCCGCTTGATGGAAACGGTGACCTGGACTTTGCCGCCCGGCTCGATCTCGACCTGCCGGGTCTCGGCGGTCATCTGCACGTCCGGTTTGGGCGCAAGCGAGATGAGCTTCAGCGGATCGCCCGGGTTTGCCTCGTGCGCGACGGTCTTCGCGCCGATGCGAGCCTGCCCGGACACTTTCAGCGGGGCCGCGCCCTTCAGTTTTGCGCTCTCGTCCGCGCTCAGCAGGAGCGTCGTGCTGACCTGTCCCGGAGGTATCACGCCCCTGGTGGCGTGGAGACCGGCGGGCAGACCTTCCACGGACACTTCGACCGCGCCGTCGAAATCGTCCATGCGCAGCGCGGTGACGGTCAGCGGAATGCGCCCGCCGACCGGCACGTTGGGATTCCTGGGGGTCACCGTCAGCCGGAAATCCGGCTCCGGCGGATGCAGTTCCAGCCGGTAGGCGTAATCTTCGCCGGAGAGTCCGCGCACGTCCCGTAGCTTCACGATGTACTCGCCATCGGCCGGGGCGGTGAAGCGCAGGCGGGAATCCTTGCCGAAACCGGGACCCCCGTCGTCATTGCGGTAGGGAAGGTGGACCAGCGGCAGCCCGTTGCTCGCGAACTGCGCGCCGGGCGGATGGATCTGCACTTTGTAGATGGGTGAATCGTTGGCGTGCGCCTCGCTGGTGGTGTCGAGCATCGCCATCCGCTGTCCGCCGAAGGAGACGAAGCGCGCGTCGTCGTCCGGACCCCGCGGCATGGCCTCGAACTGTACGATCTCGCTGCCGATCATGGCGTAGTCTCCGACAGCGAAGCCCGTCGCCGAGAGGATGCGGATTCCCGGCTGCGCCGAATCGTGATCGCGCAGGGTGGTGGAGGTCTGCAGCACGCAGCGCACGGTCGCCCGCTCGACCGGCTTGCCGGCGGCATCCAGAATCTCGAGGATCGAATCGAGCGGCGAGCCCAGCCGGTTGGCCGCCACTTCGAGCGTCAGACGCTCGCCTTTCTTCGCTCGGAAGCGGAAGTAGTTTTCCTTGGCTTGCAGTTTGCCGTTCACGACCACCGGAGCAGTAATCGACTGCGCGGCGGAGAGCGACGAATTGGTTCCCGGAGAGGCTGCCTCCGGGGCATCCCCGAGCGCCAGTTTCACCCGGTTGAACGCCTGCCCGGCGGGTCCTTGAGGACGAATCAGGATCGCCTGCTCGTCTTCGGGAGAGGGCTTGCCTTCCACCTGTACCTGCTTCGTGAGATTGAATCCCTTGAGAGCAATCTGCGCCGACTTGCCGCGCTGCACGCCCAGCGGGTACGCCGAGATCGCCACCGGCAGCTTGCCCGCCTTGATGCGATAGAAATGGCCCGTGCTCCCGCCTTCCTGATAGTCGCTGACGCGGATGTAATGGGTTCCGGCCTTTTCGAACCTGTAGGCGAATGCGCTGCTGTCGCGTCCCCCATCCTCGCCGAACTCGCGCAGCAGGGATTGATCGGCCGCGTAAATGCCGATGACCGGTTTCAGCGGCGACCCCAGCATCAGGGCGGCGTTCTCGAACACCAGCTCGTCGCCGGCTTTGACTTCGATCTTGTAGTAATCGACGTCACCCGGCTTGGCGATGGTCCCCACCAGAATCGTCGGCAGGTAGGTCTCGAAGGCAGTCTCCGGCGTATCGTTGGGCTCGCGGTCGGGACTCTCTCCGAAGTATGGTTCCACCAGGAAGCGCCCTTCCGGACTCGCGCCCAGCGGCGTCACCAGCCGGAAATTGACCGGGCCGATCTCCGCGTCCGGGCTCACGTCGAACTCGAGCGTCACCTGGTTGCGCGGAGGCAGCGGGCCGAGATCGATGGAAGACCGGGTGCCGTTCGACCCCAGCCGCACGTCGGCGGAATCGGGCAGCTCCTTGATTCGCACGATGCGCGCCTGGATGCCGGGCTGGCTGGTGTAGACGGCCGAAGTCTTCGCCAGGTTGAAGCCCTCCACGGTGACTTCTACGGTGGCCCCCCGCGCGATACCTTGCGGCGATACGGAACTGATCGTCGGCGGAGTAATGCGCTTGCCCGAAGGCGAGTCCGTCATCGACTGCGCCATCAACGTCGTGGCGATGGAAGCGAAAACCAGTATCGATCTCATACGAATCTCCCGCGCATCCTTGTGCGCGATATCCCATTTCACCGTGCACAGCCGGCGCGTGCACGCTCGAAAATACGTTCCGGCGCCGGCAACACTGGTGCGCACGGCTACCTCGCCGCCAGATTCGCCGACGCCGCCGTGGGGTAGATAGTCAGCGATCCGTCGAACCGGCCCGCCGCGAAACTCTTGCCGTCCGGCGCGAATTCCAGGGCCATTACCCAATCCGGCTGTCCCGCCAGGGTCTTGATCTCGGTCAGATCAGCCGCGTTGAAGATCTTGATGGTCTTATCCGCGGCCGCCGACGCCAGGAGCTTCCCGTCGGGCGACCAGGCCAGCCGCAGAATCGCGTCTTCGTGCGCGATCAGCGAATTGAGCAGCCTGCCTTCCCGCTCGCCAAGCGACCAGATGCGGATCGTCTTGTCCAGGCCGCCCGCCGCGACGCGCTTGCCCGAAGGATCGAGGGCGATCGTGTTCAGCCCGTCGAGCGGTTCGCCCAGCGTATACTGCCGCTCGCCGCTGGCCGTGTCCCACACTTTCACCGTGCGGTCCGCCGCCGCCGAAAGCAGCCGCTTGCCGTCGGGCGTGAACGCCAGATCGTAGATGGCGTCGATGTGGTCCTTGAGAGTGCGCGTCTCTTTGCCGCTGGCGACGTCCCAAAGCTTGATCAGCTTGTCGTAGCTCGAAGTCGCCAGCGTTTTCCCGTCGGGCGAGAACGCCGCCGCATAGATGCAATCCGTGTGGCCCTCGATTGTTCGGACAAGCGCGCGTTTTTCCACGTCCCAGATCTTGACTTCGCCCTTGCGACCGGGTAGTCCGCCGGCGGCCGCGAGCAGCGCGCCGTCGGGGGAGAAGGCAACCGCGCGCACCTGCTCGGCCTCGCCGGTCAGCGCTCCCACCACCTTGCCCGCCGGATCGGTCAGCCGGACTTCCTTGTAGCTTCCCAACGCGATCAGCTTGCCGTCCGGCCGGTAGGCCAGCGCGCCGATCTGCGCCTTCACGGGAAATTTGGGTTTCATCGCCGGGATCCTGGCCGTATTGAGCTTGCTGACCTGGATCGGCTCACCGGCCCTGGCGCCGCCGTCGATCCATTTACGGATCGTCTCGATCTCACCCGCTGCCAGCGATTTTCCGCTGAGGGGCATGGCCGGCGAGGCTTTGCCCGCAACCATGAGATACAGGCGGCTCTCCTCCGCTTTGCCCGGCACGAGCACCGTGCCGTGGTTTCCGCCGGCGCGGATCCCTTCCATCGTGTCCAGGTCGAGGCTGCCCATCTTCACGTTCGCGGCGTGACACCCGATGCAGTTGGAGGCGAAAATCGGCGCGATATCCTTCGAGAACTCCTGGGCGTGGAGCCCCAGCGGAACAGCAGCCAGGACCGCGATTGCCGATTTGCGCATCATCAGTAATTGAACAGGAACTCTTTGGACGTCAGCAGCGCCCACATCATGTCCTCGAGCGCCTTCTGCCGCGCGTCGCGCTGGACTTCGGCCGACCCCTTTACCAACCGGCTGGCCTTCAGGGCATCGGCGGTGGCTTTGCGCTCCGCCTCGGTTGGGTAGCGCGCGTAAGCCGAGAGATAAAGATGATCGAGAATCTTGGCGTCCGACAGCCCCAGCTTCAGCGCCAGCGCGGCGTAGCCGTTCGGATCGCTGAGCTTCTTGTTCAGCGTATCGCCATTGATCACGTGCAGCGCCTGCAGGATGCTCGGCTCGCTCGACCGCTCCCCGGCGTCGCAGATCACGCGGACCGGGCGTCCGAACGACGTCAGGAACTCCGACTTAACCTGCGTATCCGGCAGCTGCATGGCGCGCGTGCCGGCCGGGAATCCGGCGAACCGGGACGGGACGCCGGTCACCTGCGACATCGCATCCAGCAGCGCCTCGCCCGAGAGCCGCTTGACGATGTACTTGGAGTAATACTTGTTGTCGTTCTGATTGGTCGCGTTGGCCTCGGACGAAAGCTGATAAACGCCCGAGTTCATGATCGTCCGGATCAGCCCCTTCACGTCGAACCCATGCTCGATGAAATCCTTGGTGAGCGCGGCGAACAGCTCTTCGTTCGACGCCGGATTGGTCGCCCGCACGTCGTCCACCGGCTCGGTGAAGCCGCGGCCCATGAAGTTGCCCCACACGCGGTTCACCAGCGACCGCGCGAAGAACGGATTGTCCGGGCTCGTCAGCCACTTGGCGAAGTGCACGCGCCGGTCGGCGGTGGAATCGAGCGGCAGCGGCTCGCCGTCGAGTGGCGTCGGCGGAAGCGGCTTCATCAGGCGCGGGTGATTGAGGTCGCCGGTGACCTTGGTGAACACTACCGTATCGCCGATCTCGTCCCCGTTCTTCTGGCCGATGCGGGAGAACAGGTTTGCGAACTGGTAATACTGCTTCTGGGTCCACTTCTCGAGCGGATGGTTGTGGCAGCGGGCGCAGGTCAGCTTCTGCCCCAGAAAAGCCTGCGTCACGTTTTCCGCCAGCTCGATCGGATCCTTGTGCAGCACGAAGTAGTTCAGCTCCCCGTTCTGGCGGGTGTTGCCGGAAGTGGTGAATATCTCCCGGGCGAACTTGTCCCAGGGCTTGTTTTCCTTCACGCTGTCCCGGATCCAGTTGTAATAGGACCGCACCGCATTGGGCCGCAGTTTCTTGCCCGATACCAGCAGCAGGTCGGACCATTTGTAAGCCCAGTAATCGACGAACTCGTCGCGTTCGAGAAGAGCGTCGATCAGCTTCTTCCTTTTGTCCGGCGCTTTGTCCTGGAGGAAATCCTCGACCTCCTCCGCCGTGGGCAAAATCCCGGCTGCATCGAGGTACGCGCGGCGAATGAAGGAAGAGTCGCTCGCCGGCGCCGACGGCGCGATACGCAGAGCCTGGAGCTTGGCGAGCGCCAGATCGTCGATGAAACCGTTCCGCTGAAATTTCGTGTAGACCGCCGGATCCACCTGGTTCGGATACGGCACGCCGAGGCGGGAATACAACACCTTGCTCGAATAGTAGAGCGTGACGGCGGCTTCGCCGAAGCCGGTCATCTTCACCTGCCCGGAATCGTCGACGGTGGCCACGCCCTCGTCGCTCGAGCTGAATTTCACCCAGCGGGTGACGTCGCGTACCTGACCGTCGGAGTATTTGGCGCGCACCACCAATTGCTGCTCGCCTTCCGGCTTCAAGGTTGCCGAGGCGGGGTAGACTTCGAGTCCGGTCACCTGCGGATCCTTGTCGGACGGCGGCGGCGCGCCCGCCGCGATCCATTCGGCCAGCACACGGTATTCGAGCGAGTTCGTGTCGAACCGTTTGCCGCCGCCATGCGGGACGGCGAGCGTGGGCTTCAGCACGAAGAGGCTTTCGGAAGGCGCGGACAGCGATACCCGCCGTCCGTCCGCCTGGCGCGTCAGCGTGTCGTAATCCACGTCCGGATCGTACCCGCGCAGTGTGAGCTTGAATCCGTTCTTGCCGGCCAGGGCGCCGTGGCAGGCTCCGGAATTGCAGCCCATTTTCGTCATCAGCGGGATGACGTGATTGCGAAAGCTCCAGGTAAACGCCGCCTGGGCTCCCTTCACCCGCACGGTCGCGCTGGCGGACTGGCCCCGCGCCTGCGCCGTGATCGTGGCGGTGCCGTCGGCCACAGGCGTCACCAGCCCGCCCGCGGTCACCGCCGCCACTTTGGGATTGGACGAAGTCCAGGCGGCCGCGCGCGTCCAGTCTTCCTGATGGCCGTCCACGGCGGCTTCGGCCAGAAACTGGTGCCGCGCTTCAGGACCGCTCAATTCGGCGGAGTTCGGCAGGACGGAAAGAGTCGCGGCAACCAGGCCGCCTGAAGCGAACAGGATGGATAGCAAAACTTTGAGCATCGGAAACCCGTCAGGGCCGCCGATTGACGGCGGCGCGTTCTCAGACAAACAATTCTTCGATCGGCTCGACGCCGTTATCCACTACGCGAATCGGCCGGCCCTGCGATCCGGGCAGCTCCGTTTCAACCGGAATCCCCAGCGACCGGTAAATGGTGGCCGCGATCTGCGCCGGCGTCGTCGGCCGGTCCTTGGGCGTGGCCCCGATGTCGTCGGATGCGCCGATCACCTGCCCGCCCTTGATTCCGCCGCCCGCCATCATCATGGTCCAGCAGCCGGGCCAGTGGTCGCGGCCGCCCGCCGGATTCACTTTCGGGGTGCGCCCGAACTCGCCGGTCGAGACCACCATCGTGTTGCCCAGCAGTCCTCGGTCGTTCAGATCTTCGAGCAGCGAACTGTAAGCCATGTCGTACATCGGCCCGACCAGGTCCCGATAGCAGCTGATCGGGCTGAACGGCTTCGACCCGTGGATATCCCAGGTGATCTCGTCGAAGACCGTTTCGAACATGTTCACGGTGACGAAGCGCACACCCGCTTCGATCAGCCTTCGAGCCAGCAGACAGCTCTGTCCGAAGCGGTTCAGGCCGTACTTTTCCCGCACTTTTTCCGGCTCGCGGGAAAGCTCGAACGCTTCACGAGCCTTCTGCGACGACATCAAGGTGTAAGCCTGGTGGAATGTCGAATCGAGCAGCCGGGCGTCGCCGGACGTCTCGAACTTGCTGACCGTTTTGTCCACCATCTCGCGCCAGTTCTTGCGCCGGTCGACCCGCAGCGGGCTCAGATAATCCGGCGGCAGCATGTCCGGCACTTTGAAATTCGGATCCGACGGATCGGCGTTGAGGACGAACGGATCGAAGGTCTTTCCCAGATATCCCGCGTTCTGCCCGTGCGGCATGTTCCCGCCGGTGTTTCCGATCGGACGCGGGAGCAGCACATGCGCCGGGACGTCCCCCTTCGGTCCACGCAGTTTCGACAGCACGCAGCCGATGTGCGGATGCTCCACGCCTCCCTGAAACAGGCGGCCGGTCTGCATCATCTGATGGCCGGTGTCGTGTACGGCCGCAGCCGTGTGATACACGCTGCGGACCAGCGCGTACTTGTCGGCATGCTTCGCCATGCGCGGAAAATTCTCGGAGATTTCGATCCCCGAAACATTGGTCTTGATGGGTTTGTAAGGTCCGCGGATCTCAGCCGGCGCGTTGGGCTTCATGTCCCAATTGTCGAGCTGGGAAGGGCCGCCGACCAGGAACAGCATGATGCAGTTGGCGTCCTTCTTGTCGGGATTGACGGCGCCGAGGGCTTGGAGCTCGAACATCTGCGTCAATCCGAGCCCCAGAAAGGAAAGAGAACCGGCGTGCAGGAAATCCCGCCGGCGGAGACCATCGCAAAATTCAACGGCTTTGTCGGCGTCGAGTCGAAACATAGGCGGGCGACTCCTTCAGAATGTTACGTTTAAAGTCTATCGGATCGAGAGGCGCCATAGCAACCGGCAAAATTCACCCCCGGCGATCGGCGCTACTCCACTCGCCGGTGATTCTGCCGGTGATCTCCCTGGCGCAGGATTGTCAACGAGTCGCCACTGGCGTGCTGCCGTGAATACTAATGCTTCATCGCAAAATACGCGATCAAACCCAGCGCCGCCAGCGCCAGCAATCCCAGGACCAGAAAGACCGGCAAATGAGCCGGTGCAGCCTTGGGTACGCTGGGGACGGCGGTCGCGGCGGGCGCGGAAACCACGGGCATGGCGGGCATGGCCGGCGCGGCAGGGATGGGAACCGGGGACGCGGCAGGCGCCGGAGGCGTCGATGGAACAAGAACCGGCGGCTCCGGGGACGGCGAATCGAACATGGATGTGTAGGAGTCCGGTTGCTGCGGCTTCGGCTCCTCCGGCGACGGCGTCGAACGGGATGGCTCTGACGGCGCGGGCGGCATCGGCTGTCCGAACATTCGCGTGAACTCGCCGGCTTGCTGAAAGGCCGGGCGGCCGGACGGGTTGGGTACGCCGCTGAAGTTCGGCTCCTCGCCGGCGGGTGGAAGGGTGGCCTGAAAAAAACGGGTGAACTCGCCCGGTCTGGACGGACCCGGCGGCGGTGGAGGAGCAGGCGCCGCCGGCGTGGCTGGATCTCCCGGTTCGGACAGCGCCATGAAAGCCTTCGTGAACGCGCCGGGCTGTCTCGGTCCGGCCGGAGAGGGGACTCCTTCATTCGTGGGCAGCGCCGGCGCGGGAGGGGCATTAGCGCCTGAAAATAACCGTGTGAATTCGCCTGGAGGATTTGCCGGGACCGGAGGAGGCGGCGGTTCCGCGGGCGTGGCCGGGTCGCGCGTTCCCTGGAACATGCGGGTAAACTCGCCGGGCGGGGAAGCGGGCGGCGCCTCCGGACCGGCAGCGGCCGGCCCAGCTTCAGGTTCCGCAGACGGCGCGGCGGCCGGCGCCGGTGCGGCTACTTTCTCCAGCCAATCCCGCAGGTTTCGGAAGTCTACGATCTTTTCGGTAACCAGATAGCCGGCGCCGTTCTCCTCGCCGCGTTCCAGCACCGTTTTTTCGTGCTCACGGGAAAGCCGTCGAAGACAACCGTCCAGCGCCTCGAACTCGCTGCTGCCAGGCTTCGGCAGCAGATGCAGCATCACCGTCCGGTCGAACGCCGGGTGCCGGGCCAGATAGCTCTTCGTCTCCCCATCGTGAATCAGAACCAAAAGTTTGAATGCGCCCGCCACTGTTTATTCCACCTCATGGTAGCCGATTTCTCCGGGCGTCTGGTGCTACCATGATTGTTCCGTAGCGAACACGTATGAAATCTCTGTCTCGGGTCGTCTGGTCGGAAGGTATGTACTTGGGACCTCACCACTTCCAGGCCCAGAGCCGATATTTCGAAGATTCCATCCAGTTTGCCACCTCGGCGCTCTGGTTCGCCAGTTACGGGCTGGCCGGATGCGAGATCAGCGTCGAAGCCCTTCGCAACGGCGCCATCTCGGTGTCCCACGCCCGTGGAATCTTCCCCGACGGCATGGTTTTCGAAATGCCCGAATGCGATCCGCTGCCCCAAGCCCGCAACATCGCCGAGCTGTTTCCTCCCACGCGGGACCACCTGACGGTGATGTTGGCGGTCCCCGCCCACAAGCCGGACGGCGTCAACTGCTCGCTCGCCGGCGGAGCCGAACCCGACGGGCTGCGGTACATCGGCGAAGTCCGGCCCTGGCACGACGAAACCACCGGACGCGACGAAAAGCCGGTGCGCCTGGGACGCAAGAATATCCGCGTCGTCCTCGATACCGAAGACACCAGCGGTCTGATCACGTTGCCCATCGCCCGCATCATGCGCTCCGGATCGGGTTCGTTCGTATTCGATCCGGAGTTTATCCCTCCCTGCGTCCAGATCAGCGCCAGTGAGCGCATCATGACTCTGCTTGGACGCCTGATCGAGATCCTCGAAGAGAAAGCAGCCTCCCTGGCGCTCCCCAAGCAGGCCGGATCGTCGAAAGCCGCGTTCTCCACGCGGGAAATCGCCAACTTCTGGTTTCTGCACACCGTCAATTCCAGCCGCACGCCGCTGCAGCATCTCTATAAATCGAAGCGCGGGCATCCGGAGGAGTTGTATCTGGAAATGTTGCGGCTCGGCGGCGCCCTCTGCACCTTCGCTCTGGAATCGCATCCCCGCTCGCTCCCGCCTTACGACCACCTGAACCTCGACCGCTGCTTCGCCGCGCTCGACGGCCACATCCGTACGCACCTCGAAGTGATCGTACCGACCAACTGCCTGTCGATTCCCCTCCAGCCGGCGGGCGACTATCTCTATGCGGGCGAAGTCACCGACCAGCGCTGTCTCGGGAAGACCCGCTGGATCCTCAGCATCCGCTCCCGCATCCCGGAGGCCGAGCTGATCACGCGCACGCCGCAACTGGTCAAGGTCTGCTCGAAGCAATTCGTCCCGGAACTGGTCAAGCGCGCGCTGCCCGGAATGCAGTTGACGCATCTTCCCACGCCTCCGCCCGCGGTTTCGCCCAAGGTGGAGGCGCAGTATTTCGGCATCGGCAGGGCCGGTCCCTGCTGGGACCACCTGGCCCAGACCAAGGCGGTGGGCGTGTACATTCCGGGCGACTTCCCCGATGCTGAAGTCGAATTGCTGGTCGTGATCGATAGCTGAGCGACACATGCCCTCCACCGAGAATTCCGGGAACCTGGCGCTGATTTATCAGGAGGTGCTGACGGCCACCGTGCGGCTGCGCTCGAACCGGCAGTCCGTGTCGAGCGCCGAGTCTTTTCGGGCGAATATGCGGGAGGCGCTGCGCCAGGCCGACAACGAAGGCCGCCAGCGCGGCTACACCGAGGAGGAGTCGCGCCTGGCGCGTTTCGCCACGGTGGCTTTCCTCGACGAATCGATTCTCAACTCCCGCAATCCGATCTTCGCCGACTGGCCCCGGAAACCGCTGCAGGAGGAGTTGTTCGGCGTCCACGTGGCCGGAGAGATTTTCTTTCGCAACCTGGAAAAATTGCTGAAGGATTCCGACTCGCCCTCGCTGGCGGACGTCCTGGAAGTCTACTACCTGTGCTTGCTGCTGGGATTCGCCGGCCGGTATAGCATTTCCGCCGGCAGCGAACTGCGGGTGATCCGGGATTCGGTGAGTGAAAAGATGAGGCGTATCCGGGGAACGAATGCGGAGTTCTCGCCGTCCTGGGCGCCGGGCGGGCAGGCCGTGAGACAGCAGCAGTCCGATCCCTGGATCTCGCGGCTGAAAATCGCGGCCCTCGCCTGCGCCGTTCTGGTGGCGCTGCTGTTCGGCGGGTACGCGCTGTCGCTGAGTTCGGACGCGTCGGAGTTGAAGCGTATCTCGGCCCGAGGGGCGCTGGCCCGATGATCGCAGCGGTGGCTACGGCGGTCGTCCTTATTGTCTTTCTGTTGCTGGCCTGGTTCCTCGGGACACTGCTGAAGCTCCAGCCGCCGGACATCTGGGTGCTTCGGGGCGGCCTGGCGCTGATCGGGTTCGCCGCGGCCGGGCTGTTCCTCTGGTACAGGTCGAAACAGGATCGCGAGAGAGCGGCCGCCGACCCGGGCCCGGCCGCCGGCGGCGATGAGCTGGACGCGCTGCTCAACGAGGCGGCAGCCAGGCTGGCGTCCTCGCGCCTGCAACAGGGAGCGAGCTTCGGCGCCCTGCCGGTCATCTTCCTGATGGGCCCGGCGGGATCCACCAAGACCACCACGATGGTGAATTCCGGTCTCGATCCGGAGTTGCTGGCCGGGCAGGCCTATCAGGATTCCGCGATCGTGCCGACCCGGTCCGCCAACCTGTGGTTCGCGCGGCAGACGGTGTTCGTCGAAGCCAGCGGGCGGCTGCTCGGTGACGTGCCCGCCTGGAACCGGCTCATCCGCCGGATGCAGGCGCGGCGGCTCGGCTCTGTTTTCGGCGGGCGCCAGGAAGCTCCCAGAGCCGCCGTAGTGTCGCTGCCCTGCGACGTGTTTCTCAAGCCGGGCGCGACCGAGAGCGTGCCGCTCGCCGCCCGTACGCTGGCCGCGCGGCTGGGCGAGGTTTCGCAACTTCTCGGCGTCAACGTGCCGGTGTACGTTCTGTTCACCAAGCTCGACCGGCTTTCCTTCTTCCATGAGTACGTCTCGAACCTCAGCGAACAGGAAGTGACGCAGGTGCTGGGCGTGACGCTGCCCGCCGTCCCGCTCGCGCCCACCGGAGTCTACGCGGAGCAGGAGACTGCGCGTCTAACGGCCGCTTTCGACCAGCTTTTCCACTCGCTGGCCGGCAAGCGGACGGCCATGCTTTCCCGGGAGCATGAAGGCGGGAAGCTCCCCGCCATTTACGAATTTCCGCGCGAGTTTCGCAAGCTGCGAACCCTGGCCATCCAGTTCCTGGTGGACCTGTGCCGGCCGAGCCAGCTCTCGAGCGGACCCTTTCTACGCGGCTTCTACTTCTGCGGCGTGCGGCCGGTGGTGGTTCGCGATGTCGCCGCGGCCGCCGCCCCGCGTCCCGCGTTTTCGCAGCAGGCGCAGGCACGGGGCGACGCCACCGGCATCTTCCGTCTCGAGCAGGAGGCCGCCCCGGGCGCGCCCGCGGCTGCGGGGCCGTCCGCCACCACGCGGAAGGTTCCCCAGTGGGTCTTTCTCAATCACTTTTTCAGCGGCGTCCTGCTCAACGACCGCGCCGGTCTCGGCGCCAGCGGATCGAACGTCAAGACCAACACCCTGCGGCGCGTCCTGCTCGGCTCAGCCGCCGCCCTCTGCCTCCTGCTCTGCCTGGCCTTCACGATTTCGTTCGCCGGGAACCGCTCCCTGGTCGGGGACGCGCGCGAGGCTGGCGCCGGGATTTCCACCGCGCCTCCCGCCGCCGGCGCCCTCGCCTCGCTCGACGCGCTGAACCGGCTCGAGACACTCCGGCGCTCGCTCGAAACGCTGACGACATATCGGCAGGAGGGCCCTCCGCTGCGCCTGCGCTGGGGACTCTATACCGGCGCCGGAATCTATCCCGATGTCCGCCGGCTCTATTTCGACCGGTTCGAGCGGCTGCTGCTGAAGCCGGCGCAGGAATCGATGATCGGGACCCTGAAGTCGCTCTCCGGCACGACAGATTACGGGTACGCTTACGACACGCTCAAAGCCTACCTGATTACCACCTCGAACCACGACAAGAGCTCGAAGCCGTTCCTGTCGCCGGCGTTGACAACCCGCTGGGCCGGTGGACGCCCCGCGGACCCCGAACAGTCCCGTCTGGCCGCCCTCCAGTTCGACTTTTACTCCGACGAGCTGCTGCGCAACCCCGCCGGCTTCTCCACCGCCAATGACGCGGATACCGTCGCCGGAGCGCGCGCCTACCTTTCCGCGTTCGCCGGAGCCGACCGCGTTTACCCCGTCATGCTGGCGGAAGCCGGCAAGAGCAATCCCCCGGTGAACTTCAATAAAAAGTTTCCCGGCTCGTCCGAAGTGGTCATCAACAACAAGGACGTGCCGGGCGCTTTTACCAAGGCCGGCTGGACCTTCATGCAGAACGCCATCAAAAACGCGGAGTCTTTTTTCAGCCGCGAGGAATGGGTGCTCGGTTCGAGCGCCGGGGCGAAAAAGGGAGACGCCAGGCTGGAGCAGGATCTGCGCGCGCGCTACTATGCCGATTTCATCGCCCAGTGGCAGGATTACCTGAAGAAATCGGTGGTGGTCCCCTACAAGGGCTTCGCCGACGCCGCCAGGAAGCTCGGCCGCATCGACGGTCCCCAGTCGCCGCTGCTGGCGCTGTTCTGGCTGGCTTCCCAGAATACCGGCGTGGACGCGCCGGACGTGGTCAAGGCATTCAAGCCCCTGCACGCCGTCATGCCGCCCGCCAGCGTGGATCAGTACATCGGGCCGGGCAACGCGGATTACATGAAAGCGCTCGTCCCCCTTCAGGTCGCGCTGGAGCAGATCGCCGCTCTGCCGCCCGCGCAGGCCGAGCAGGCCGCCGAGCAGACACGCTCCGCCGCGTCCGCCGCCAAGCTGGTCACCCGCCAGATGGCGCTCACCCAAGCGCTCGATCAGACCATGCTCAAGCTGCTCGAAGATCCCATCACCCACGCCGTCGGGGCGATTCCCGCGCCGCCGGCGCCCGGCAAAGGCATGTGCGCGGAGTTCAAAGCGCTCTCCGGCATGTATCCGTTCAGGTCCGAGGGTCCCCGGGCAAAGCTCGAGGATCTGGCCGCCTTCTTCGCCCCGAAGGGAGCGCTGTGGACCTTCTACGAACAGAATTTGAAGAAGGCGCTCACTCCCAGGGGCGGCGGCTACGTTCCCGCCGACGGCGTCACGCCGCCTGCCCCGGCGGGCGTCGTGCGCTTCTTCAACCGCGCCGCTTCGTTTTCGAAAGCGCTCTATCCGGATGGATCGGCGAATGCCAGGCTTACCTTTTCCGTAAAGCCGGTGATCGCGCCCGATGTCCAGAGCCTGCATCTCGAAATCGAAGGCCAGGCGGCCGATTTCACCTCCGCCGGCGCGGTCTTCCGTTTCAACTGGCCGGGAGCCGCGGTCCACGGAGTCCGCCTCAACGCCAAGTGGAAGGACGGGGCGGGCGACTATCCCAGCTACGGCGGGTTGTGGGGACTGTTCGAGTTTTTCTCAGAAGCCGACGTCGCCCCTTCCGGCCCCGGCACGACCTTCGGATGGATGCTGCGAGGCGGGCGCCAGGGCCGTTTCGTCACCTCGCCTGCCACCGGACAGCCCCGCCAGGTCCAGTTCGACGTGGATATGCTGGGCGGGCCGCCGGTTTTTCAAAAAGGTTACTTTGCTTCGTTCGGCTGTTCGGAATCCAAATGAGCTTCAAGGTCGGTGACACGATCGGCGACTATCAGGTCATCGAGCTGCTCGGGGCGGGTGGAATGGGCAAGGTGTTCAAGGTCCGCAACCTGATCTCGGACCGCGTGGAGGCCGCCAAAATCCTGCTGCCCGATTTCGGCGGCGAGCCCGAGCTGGCCGAGCGCTTCATTCGCGAAATCAAAGTGCAGGCCAGCCTCAACCATCCCTACATCGCCGCCCTGCACACCGCCTTGCGTGTCGAGAACCGCCTGATCATGGTGATGGAGCTGCTCGAAGGCGTCACCCTCGACGTGCGCATCGGCCAGTCGCCCATCCCGGTGGAGGAAGGCGTGGGTCACATCTGCCAGGTCCTCGAAGCCTTGAGCTACGCGCACGCCCGGGGGGTCGTCCATCGCGATATCAAGCCGTCGAATATCATGATCACGCCGGCGGGCACGGTGAAACTCATGGATTTCGGCATTGCCCGGCCGGTCAGCCAGGGACAGCTGACCATGCCCGGCATGGCCATCGGCTCGGCCGGCTACATGGCGCCCGAGCAGGTCAAGGGCGCCGCGCCCGATCCCCGATCGGATGTCTATTCTGTCGGCGTGACTCTCTACGAGGTGGCCACCGGACAGCGCCCCTTCCAGGGCGAGAACGATTATGCCACCATGACCGCGCAACTCCAGCGCGTGCCGCGCCCGCCCCGCGAGATCAATCCCGGGCTGCCCGCGGGTCTCCCCGAGACGATCCTCAAAGCGCTGGCCAAGAATCCCGCCGACCGCTTCCAGAGCGCCGCCGAGTTCCGCGACGCCCTGGCATCCTTTACCGGGGACAAGCCCAAGCGCGCCGCCGAACCCGTGCTCGCGCCTTCGCTTGCGGAGCGCCGCTTCGTCGGACGCAAAACCGAGCTGGCCGAATTGACTGCCGCCTACCAATCGGCCGCCGCCGGCGACGGGAAGTTCATCTGCGTGTCGGGAGAGCCTGGCCTCGGGAAAACAGCCCTGGTCGAGACTTTTCTGGCCAGGCTGATAGACGATCTGCAGCCCTTCGTGCTGGCCCGCGGCCGCTGCTCGGAGCGCCTCTCCGGCGCGGAACCCTATCGTTCCGTGTTCGAGGCTTTCGAAACCCTGCTCGCGGGACTGGACGGGCCTGCCTATCGCAAGCTGCTGGCCGACGCGGCCCCTACCTGGCTGACGCAGCTCGAGCCCGGCGAAGACAGCGACCCGGCGTCACAGGAACGCATGATCCGCGAGGCCACTTCTTTTCTACAGCAGGCCTCCCGGATCCTGCCGCTGATCCTGTTCCTCGACGATCTCCAGTGGGCCGACATCTCCACCCTCGACCTGCTGCTCGACCTTGCCGGCCGCCTCGACAAATCCCGCATCCTGATCGTCGGAACCTACCGCCCGCATGAGCGCGGTCCCGGCGCGACGTTTTACAAGACTCACCTCCAACTGCGGAATCACGGCTACTTTCGCGACATCAATCTCGACTTCCTCAACGCCGAGGAGTGCCGCCGCTATCTGGAGATGGAGTTCGAAGGCGCCCGTTTTCCGGATGAGTTCAGCGCCCTGGTGCGGTCCAAGACCGCCGGAAACCCGCTCTTCCTGGTGGAGCTGGCGCGGTTCGTGCGCGAGACCCGCTTCGTGGTGCAGGACGGCGGCGGCTGGCGGCTGGCCCGGCCCTCCGCGGATTTGAAAGAGGCGGCGCCGGAATCCATCCAGGCCATCATCAGCGCCAAGCTGGAGCTGTTGACCGACGACGAGCGGCGGCTGCTCGTGGCCGCCAGCGTCCAGGGGATCGATTTCGATTCGGCCGTGATCGCCCGTGCGCTCGGTCTCGATCAGGCCGACGTCGAGGACCGGCTGGAGGCTACTCAGCGGATGCGCGGCATCGTCCAACCGGTCGGGGAGCTGGAGCTGCCCGACGGCACGCTCACCGTGCGCTACCGCTTCGCGCAGGATCCGGACCATCATGCGCTGTACGCGTCGCTCAAGCCCGCGCGCCGGGCGTCTCTGAGCGCCGCCGTGGCCGAGGCCGCGGTTTCGTTTCACGGCCGCGAGGCCAAGCCGGTGACGGCCCAGATCGCGCTGCTGTTCGAAACCGCCCGGAAGTTCGATCAGGCCGCCGAGTTCTTTCGCCTGGCCGCGGTCAACGCCGCCCATGTCGGCGCCAGCCACGAAGCCATCGCGCTGGCCCGCCGGGGCCTGGTCCTGCTCGACAAGGTCACCGGCGGCGCCGATCGCGGACGTCAGGAGCTTTCGCTGCGCATGACGCTGGGCGGCCCGCTCACGCTGGCCAGCTTCGGATCGTCGGAGACCCGGGAAAATTTCACGCGCGCCCAACAGTTGTGCGCGGAGCTGGGCGACACCGCCCAGCTTCTCCCTGCGCTGTGGGGTCTGTGGCTGTCCGATCTGGCGGAAGCCAAGCTGCAGGAGGCGCGCGACCTGGCCCGGCAGATCCTGGAAATCGCCGGCCAGGACAAAGATCCCGCCCGCCTGGTGGCCGCCCATTGGGCGATGGGTACGACGCTGGGAAATCTGGGGGAAATTCAGCCCGCCAAAGAGCACTTCGAGCGCGGCATCGAGCTTTACGACGCCCGCCAGCACGATTATTACGCGTCGGTGTACGGCTTCGATCCCGGCGTCGCCTGCCGCGTGGAGCTGGGCGGCCGTTTCCTGTGGCTGCTCGGCTATCCGGACCAGGCTCTGCGCATGATTGGCGAAGCGCGGGAGCTGGCCAGCAAGCTGGGGCACCCGCCGAGCATGATCTTCGCCCTGGCGTTCGAGGCCGTCCTGCGCCAGTTCCGGGGCGAGCCGGCCGAATGTCTGGCCTGCGCCGAACAGGTGCTGACGGACGAACGGTCGCCTGCGAACATGCGTGCCTGGGCCACACTGTGCCGCGGCTGGGCTGTCGCCGTAGGCGGCGACATACCCGCCGGACTCGACCTGATTCAGGCCGCCCTGGCCGCCCATCAGGCCGTCGGCTCACCGATGGGCCGTCCGCATTTTCTCGGCGTTCAGGCCGGAATACTGGCTCGCATGGGCAACGTCGCCGGAGGGCTGGCCGCGCTCGGCGATGCCTTCGAAATCATGAAGAGCACCGGCCAGCGCTACTACGAGGCCGAGCTTTCCCGGCTCAGCGGAGAGCTGTTCGTGAAAAGCGGCGAGCCCGAGACCGCGGATTTCTACTTCCAGGAGTCGCTCCGCATCGCCCGCGAGCAGCGCGCGCGGTCGCTCGAGCTGCGGGTAGCCACCAGCCTTGCCCGGCTGTGGCGGTCGCAGGGCAAACCGGAGGAAGCCGCCGCCATCCTCGATGGAATCTGTTCCAGTTTCGCCGAAGGATTGGAAACCGAAGATGTGTCCGAAGCCATGTCCCTGGGAAAGAAAACATGAACCGCGGCAGACCAAAAGCCGGATAGGGCAGCCGTTCCCCCACGCCCGGCAGCGCTTGAAATCCAGACTCTAACGCACCATGCTGACTCCACTCCATCCCGACCAGGCCGGCCGCCTCCGTGAATATTTGGCCGGCGTCAACTACACCACCCACCAGCTGCGCGACCAGATGGGACTCACGGCCCTCCCCTCGCGCCAGCTGCGCACCCTCCCCCGGATGCTCGACTGCACCCGCGAGCCTACCCCGCTCCATACCCTGGTCCGCTGGTTCTTCATCGGAGTTCCCGTCGACTCCGCCCGCGCGCGCGAAGCGCTCCCCGGCTGGCTGCTGAGCACGCTGATCGAATCCGGCCTGCTGAGCACTCGAGGCGACCACTTGATCCCCGCGGTCCGCATGACGCCTATTGAAAAGCTGCTCATCGTCTCCGACTCCGCGCTCGACTTCGAATGCAGCAAGCCCTCGGACCTGGTGCTCTGGCCCAATCCCACCACCCGCCTGCTCTCCTGGTTCACCGTCCGCCGCCCCAGCCGCCGCACGCTCGATTTCGGCGCCGGCTGCGGTCTCCAGGCGATGGAAGCCGCCATCCACAGCCAGACCGTGGTGGCCACCGACATCAATCCCAAGGCCACCGAGTTCGCGTTCTTCAACGCGCGCCTGAACGGACTCGACAATATCGAATTCCTCACCGGCGATGCGTTCGCGCCCGTCGAAGGCCAAACATTCGATCTCATCGTCGCCAACCCCCCGTTCTTCATCACGCCTTCCAGGCACTACATTTTTTGCGACAACAATCTGGATCTCGATCAGTTCTGCCGGCGCCTCTGCAAGGAAGCCCCGGCCTATCTCAACGAGGACGGCTGCTTCCAGATGCTCTGCGAGTGGGCGCAAATCGAGGGCGAGCCCTGGCAGGACCGCTTGACGGAATGGCTCCGCGGCACGGGCTGCGACGCCTGGGTCCTCAAGGCAACCACCTCCGAGCCCTCCACCTACGCTCAGAACCGCTTTCGCGAATCCACCCCGTACCGTGAAGACGCGGACGACGCCCTGTTCGGCGGTTGGATGGATTACTATCGCCAGCGCAAGGTGGAGGCCGTACATGGAGGCATGATCGCCATGCGCCGTCGCGCCGGCGCGAACTGGATCCGCATCGAGGACCTCCCCGGCAGCGCCACCAAGCCCTTCGGCGAGTCCATTCTGCGGATGTTCACCAACCGCGATTTTCTCGACGCTCACAGTTCCGACGAGCAGATGCTGGCCGCGAAACTGAAGCTTTCGCCCGACGCGCAGCTCGACCAGCAGTTCAAACCGGCGGACGGCAAGTGGCAGCGCACGTCGCTTGTGCTGCGCCTGACCGGCGGGTTCCCGGCGTCCCTGAACATGCAGCCGCTGGTGGCGGAATTCATCAGTAACTGCGACGGCGAGCGGACCCTGGGCGAGTTGACCGAGGATCTGGCCGGCAAAGTCAACGCCGGTGTGGACCAGGTCCGCAAGGAATGCCTGACCGTCGTGCGGCAACTGGTCGAGCGGGGATTCCTGGTCGGGTAGCCTCGGCCGCGGTCCCCGGCTTCGTCTGGCCCGCCGCCTGTTCCGGCGTCCTGTTCCGCTCTCCGGCAATTCGGGATCATCGCCAATCCCTGCGAGCTGCCATGGAGCAGGCTGATCACTTGCATGGTCGACTTAATAGTCGAACTCGAGTGAGCATATCCGGCGCCAACGCGGTTGCCCCGGCTTGCCCGCCGTGCGCGTTCCTCACCCCCGTGTCGAGGGTCCCCACGCTAAGAAATAAATGAGACGAACTTGACTTTGGCGCCGACTGGGAATAAAACAAGACAAATCAGTGGGTCCTGAAACCCACCCCGGAAACGGCATTGGGCAATAGGGGGTTATGAATGTCAACACAACGGACGGCAACCGCTCTTCTCGCTTCTCTCGTATTGGCTTGTCCCGCGGTAATGGGACAAATCAACACGGCCACCATGGTCGGTTCGGTGTTGGACGGAACAGGAGCCAGGATTCCGGCAGCCGCGGTCAAACTGACGAATATCGAAACACAGGAGGCTCACGAAGCCACCACCGACCCGGCCGGCTCGTACATTTTCGACCGTCTGCCGGTGGGCGCGTATACGCTCTCTGTGCGGGCGCAGGGATTCAAGCAGTTCGAGCGCAAGGATGTTCGTTTGGATGCTACCCAGCGCGTGAAGATCGACGTCGTCATGGAAGTGGGTGTCGTCACGGAGAGCGTGACGATCACCGGCGGCGCGCCCCTCGTCAGCACCCAGAACACGGAATTGGGAGTCGTCATCGGCGAAGACCAGGTCCGCAATCTTCCCCTGAACGGACGCAATTTCTCCCAGTTGATCGCCCTCGAGCCAGGCGCTGTCGTTTCCGGAGGCGCTGTCTATTTCAACGGCATGAGCCGCGACGGGATGAATATCTCGGTGGACGGCACCGACGCCGCCAATCCCGATCGTCCTTCCACATCCGACTTCGGGGGCCAGACACAGCAGAATATCCTCAGTGTCGAGTTCATTGAGGAGTTCAAGACCTCCAAGGGCGTTTTTTCCGCGGAGTTGGGGCGGGCGTCGTCGGGAGGCGTCAACGTCATTACCAAGTCCGGCACGAATTCGTTTCATGGCTCCGTTTACGAGTTCCTGCGAAATGACAAGCTCGACGCCAGGAATTTTTTTGCGGCGAAGAAAGACCAGCTGCGGCTGAATCAATTCGGCGCGACCGCAGGCGGGCCGATCGTACGCAACCGTGCGTTCTTCTTCCTCGGTTGGGAGGGAGTGCGCGAAGTGCGCGGACGCCAGGTCACCGGAGAGGTGCCGAACGATTCACTCCGCCAGCGGATGCTCGCGGCCAACCCGGCGTACGCCGCCATTCTCGCCCTGCTGCCGCTTTCGAACGAGCCCCGCCCGGATCCCGATCGCGGGTTTCACCGCCGCAGCGATGCAAAATCGAATCGGGAAGATACCGCCATCGCCCGGCTCGATTTCAACGTGACCGCGAAAGATCGCCTCTTCGCGCGATACACCATTCTCGACGCCTATTCCGTGGTTCCCGGGCTTTCTCCCATCAACGGCACCGAATATCCCACCCAGACCCGCACCGGGACGTTCTCATGGAACCGGATCCTGACCCCCGCCAGCATCAACGAATTTCGCGCCGGAGTGAACAAACAGGATATTCCCCGCGCGACCCAGGCTTTCGTCCCGCAACAGATCGGAAGCCTGAGCGGATTCATATCGACCCCCGGCCAGGAAGTGCTGCATGCTAACGGGGGCAGCTGGACCGTGCTCGACAACTTCGGTTACAACCGCGGCCGGCATTCCCTCCGCGCCGGTTTCGAGCTCAGGCGCTTCCATTACGGCCGGGCGAATTATGAAAATCCGGTGTACACCGTGGACACACTCGCCGATTTGCTGGCCAGCCGCTTCACCTCGGCCCGCGTCACCCTCGGCAACGATTTGCGCCGGCTCCGGGAAAGCGATTGGGGGTTTTACGTTCAGGACGACTTCCGGGTCAGTTCGCGGCTTACCGTCAATCTCGGTTTGCGATACGAATATTTCTCCCCCGTATCGGAGCGCGATGGGCTGTTATTCAACGTCGTGAGCGATCCGTTCGGACCGTTCCGCAAGCAAGGGGAGCCGATCTGGGAGAAGGACTTGAATAACTTCGGTCCCCGTTTCGGCTTGGCCTGGGATGTGCAGGGAAACAGCAAAAACGTGATTCGCGCCGGCGCGGGAGTCTTTTATTCACCCAACACCTATCGCGAGGTGACCGCCATGGTCAATCCGCCCGACAAGCCCTACACGCTGCAGATCTCGAACCGCGATTTTCCGAATCTTCGATATCCGATCAACGTAGCCAGCCTCGATCTGAAAGGATTCCCCGGCCTGGCGACGCGCAATCTTTTCGATCCGCTCCAGCGGACCACCTACAGCATCCAGTGGAGTCTGGATTACCAGCGGGAGCTCACGCGGGACCTGGTGGCTACCGTCGGCTATGTGGGGAATCACGGGGTGAAAGCTCTCACCCTTCACTGGCTGAACGAAGTGAATTTCGCTACCGGGAGCCGCCCCAACCCCTCCACCGGCCGCGTCTCCTACCAGGAACACTCGGGCATGAGCAACTATGACGCCCTGCAGCTCTCGTTAAAGAAGCGATTTGCTCAGACTTACATGTTCAATCTGCACTACACGTTCGGGAAGGCGCTGGAACTGGGCGGCATCGATAACATGACCGCTTCCGGTGTTTCGAACGTACAGGACCACCGGAATATCCGGCAGTCTCGCGGACGCCAGATTGTCGACATCCGGCATAACCTGTCGCTCGATCACAGCTGGGACATTCCGTTCGAGCGATGGTTCGGCGCCACCTCCCCGGTCATGCGGGGTATCGCGGGCGGATGGCAGCTCTTTGGCATTCTCTCGCTGCGTACGGGCACTCCCTTCGTGATACAGTCCGGGCGTGACAACTACGGGCTTGGCTCCTCGGCGGCGCAGCGTCCGGACCTGGTGGCCGGCGCTCCGGTCTATCTCGACGGTTATCGCGAATCGAGTTTGCACCAGTACATCAATCGTCAGGCGTTTGCCGACCCGTGTGACGTCCGTGGCCTGAGGCGTCCCTGCGGCATCTTCGGGAATCTGGGCGGCTTTCTGCTGGACAATCCCGGATCGGTCTTCTATGACCTGTCGGTGTTCAAGAACATCAAGCTCGGCGAGCGCCGCGCCCTGCAATTCCGCACGGAGCTCTTCAATATCTTCAATCACACCAATTTCTCGGGCCCGGGTTCCACGTTGACCGGCGCCACATTCGGGCAAATCACGGCCGCAGGCCGTTCACGGGAACTGCAATTTGCGTTGAAGCTGCTTTTTTAGAGGGCCCACCCACAGGCCTGGGCTTCGAATACTGACGTGTATCCCGGGCCAGGCCACGCTCGCCCGGCGGGAGGTCGCTCTCGCAGCGGCTCTCGTCGCATCGTGTAGTATGATCCTGGAAGCATTGGCGTATCGATGAAGGAATCGATCACCCGGAGGTCGGCCGTCGCCGGCACCTTGGCTGCGACCCGTATGGCGGCCAAGCCGTCGCCATACTTTCCCGAACCCGATTCCCGGGGCGGGTGGCGGACGGCGAACACCAAACGTCAGGCTCAACTCGACCGCCTCTTCGACTACATCGGGAAATCGACTTCCCACGGCGGACTGCTCGCCGTCCACCGCGGATGGCTGGTTTATGAACGCTACTTCGGACTCGGAGCCCGTGAGGCGACGCCGAATCTGGCCTCTGTCGGCAAGGCCGTAACTTCCATCGCCGCCGGTATTCTGATTCAGGAACAGCCCAAGCGCTTCCCCGGCGGGCTGGACCAGAAGGTCTGCACGCCGGACTATCTCCCTCCCGAGGCCTTCCCGTTGAGCGACCCCCGCCGCGCCGGTATCAAGCTCGGCCATTTGCTGGCCATGTCGGCCGGCTTGCTCGGCAACCATCCGGGTTACGTCTCCGGCAATCCCGTGACTCTCGACCCCCCCGGACCCGACGGGTGGAAAGCTCTCCTCGATGAAGCCGCCTTCACCGTTCCGCTCTGGCGCGACCCCGGGGGCGGGTACTCCTACGCCACTACCTCCCCGCACCTGGCTTCGATCGTCATCCGCACCGTGTCCGGCATGGAGCTTTCCGATTTTGTACGCGCACGTCTGGCCGGGCCGCTCGGCTGGTCCGCCTGGGCCTACGGCCACAAGAATCGTCCGCTGAAGCATACGCCCGGCGGAGGCGGGATCTGCCTGCGTCCCACCGATCTTCTGCGCTTCGGCTACCTGCTGTGCCGCGGCGGCATGTGGGGAGAGAGGCGGATTCTCAGCGCGGATTTCGTCGAGGCCTGCGGCCGCACTTCTCCCTTCAACCCGCACTATCCCTACAGCCTGCAATTCCACGTCAACACGGACGGCCAGATTCCGGACGCGCCCCGCGACGCCTATTGGAAACCCGGAGCCGGCGGACACTGCCTCTACATCGTTCCCTCCATGGACCTGGTGGCGTTCAAAATGGGCGGCCGCGACGATCAGTACGAGACCGCCGATACGGGCCTCCCTCCTTCGGCCCCAGGCTTCGCGAGGAGCCAAAGCTTCGGCCGTTACCATCGATCAGCAGATCGCCATCTGGGAAACCCTGCGCCAGGTTGTGGCCGCGTTTCGCTAGGAGCTTCTTTGCGATTGTTCTGGCTCGCACTCCTGCCTCTGTCCCTGGTCCACGCTGAGGACGTGCATGCCGCGCGATGGGACACCGTCGAGCTCACCTTTCGCGGCGGCCGGTATGCCAATCCTTTCCGGGACGCGCGGATCTCCGCCGTCTTCACACACCAAAGCGGGCGCAGCATCGGGACGGAAGGATTTTTCGACGGCGATCAGACCTGGCGGATCCGCTTCATGCCGCTCGAGACCGGCCGCTGGAGCTACTCGACCCGCTCCAGCGATCCGGCGCTGAACGGCCGTTCCGGGGCGGTGATCGCGGACAAGCCGCCCCTGCCCTACCTGCACGGTCCGCTTCGCGCGGACGGGCTCCACTTCATCCACGCCGACGGGACGCGGCCCTTCCTGGTCAGTGCCCGCCTTTCCTGCCAGTTCGCCGATCCGCAGGTCTGGCCCGGCGTCCTCTCGTTTTTGAACAGCCATCGCATCAATCGCGTGCTGTTCATGATCGGCGGAATCAACGGCCAGTTCCCCGAGTTGTACGGACCCGACCTGTGGAGCTACAATTTGGCCCGCTTTCAGGCCGTCGACCGTTTCATCGACGCCTTGCGGACCGCCGGCATTCTCGCCTCGCCCTATTTCTACTACTTCAACGATCTCCACCAGCGCCGGCTGACGCCGGAGCAGGACGAGCAGTTCATCCGCTATGGAATGGCGCGCTGGGGAGCCTACGCCAATCTGGCGCCGGTGCTGGCGAATGAGGTGGAGCAGAAATCGACCGGCAAGGTCTCACCCTCCTACGATCTTTCGTCGCACGCCTGGGCCAACCGTATGGGCACGGTTCTGAAATCGGCGGCCGTGTTCGGTGTTCCGGTGGCCGTCCACAATCCCATGGAGACGCGGGTCGCGCGGAATCCCGGCTTCTTCTCGCTGCTGCTCGACTGGCCGTTCCGCTGGGCCGCCTTCCAGCTTCGCCAGATGCAGGTGGGCGCGCTCGGCGCGGCTGCCGGACTGGACGATCAGGCCGCCGAACCGAACGATCCGGTCTATAACGCCCGCGCCTTCGCCAGGCACAATGAACTGCTCATCGGGCTCAGGCGGTTCGGAGTTCCGGTGATCAATGAGGAGCCGGGTTACGAGATGGAAGGAACGCACCCCTGGAACTCCCAAAGCGCCCATTCGATGCGCCAGACCTTCTGGACGGCCGCGGCGGCCGGAGCCTACGCCATGTGGGGCAGCGCGGCTACTTACGAGCTGGGCGATCCGTTGCCCGCGATGCGCCGCAGCCGCGTTCCGGGGTATCTGAAGACGCTCGCCGGGACGATGACTTCGCTGCCTTTCTGGGAAATGGAGCCGGCGAACGGGATTGTCGACCCGCGCCCGGAGGTGGTGGACAATGTTCCGTACCGGACCAATTTCGCGCTCGGTAAGGCCGGATCCGTCTACCTGGTCTATTCACGGGAAGGCGGCCAGGTGAAGCTCACGCCGCCGCCCGGGCGGTATCGGTTGTCCGCGCGTCAATTGGTCTCCATCGCGCCCGCCGCCGCCGGCCCGGATCGATGGGAGACCGCATTCGAAGTGACCCGTGAAAAACCGGAGTACCCGGTGGATTTGCGCGTGGCCTATGACTGGATCCTGACGCTGCGCCGCGACTAGACCGGCTTGTTCCGGAAATAGAGCCGGCGCGCCGTCTTCCCCAGAATCGCCTCCCGCGCGGCCGTCTCCATCTTCAATTCCGACGCGAACAAGGCCAGATTCTGGGCATAGGTCGCTTTGGGTGTCCACAATTCGCACGGGAAATCGCTGCCCCAGACGCAGCGCTCGGGCGTGAACGCACCGATAATCCGCGCGCAGGAATCGTGCATGTCGCGGAACGGATAAGGCTCCGCGCTGCCGGTGGCCAGGTAGCTCAACTTGGCATGCGCGTTCGGGTACTTAGCCAGGCGGAGCAGATCCGCGAGAATGGCGTCGTGGTCGGGCCCGGCCTTGAGGTTCAGGCAATGGTCGATGGTCACCGGCCGCCGGGGAAATTTCTCCAGCATGCGCGCCAGCGCATCGGCGTTGTCGCGATTGCAAAGCACATTGACGGCAATGCCGGATTCGCCGCACGCCTTCCACAGGGCGGCGACCGCGGGGTTGTCGAGCTTGCCGTCTTTCGCCGGATAGCTGCGCAAGGCCCGGATCCCGTACTTCTGGACGAAGTGCTTGATGAGGCCCGGCGAATGCGGATCATCCGGCTCGAGCGTGCAGACCGCCGCCGTCCAGCGCCGTGTACGCGCCGCCGTGTCGCAAATGAACCGGTTGTCCCAGCGGTAGAACGTGGTCGCCTGGACGATACACGCGCCGGCCACGCCATTGGCTTTGAGGGACCGCTCGAGGCTGGCGAGCGAACCGGTGTTTCCGGGAGGACGCAGCGGCTTGGGGACCGGCGGATACCTCTTCTCGTCCTCCGAATAGATATGCGCGTGCGTATCGAGAATCAGCAACGCCCCTCCAGCTCCGTCCGGCGGCTAAACGCCGCTGGTGAATACCTTCGTCGCCAGAATCGTATTCTTGTGCTTGTTGTTCACTATGGCCTCCTTGCCGCCGGTGGGATCGTCTGCCCGCGGGTAGCAGGACTGCACGTGCAGGTCGCCGCCCTTGTCGTGGAGGATGATCACCACGGTTTTCGCTTTGACGACGCTCCGCTCCGCGAACAGGTCCGCCGTTTCGCCGCTGCCGTGGGTGATGCCCTGGCTGTTGTCTTCCCGTGAATAAACCGGGAGCCCCTCGCCGCCGCGCGTGATGATTTCCACCACCTTGGTCGCCGCCGTGCTCAGCTGTTTCAGCGCGTAGATTCCGTACCCGGTTTGCAGCAGGATGGCGATTACTTCCGCCATCTCCGGGGCCGACGTAAATTCGGAGTGCCGGGCGCGGAAAGCATACTGGTCGTCTCGCGCCGTTCCAAAAGTATGCTCGAGCACGTGGCTTTTGGCGAAGCCCGCCCCGGCATTGCCCTGGCTGTTGTAAAGGATTTGAAGGATGTCATCCGCCTTCAGCGTATGCGCTTCGGCCCGCGTGAGAACGTCGGCTATGGTCACCGTCTGCCTCTTGTCATATGGGATTCGGATGCCGCAAAGACATTATGCGTGTCATCCCGGCCCACGGGCAAGTCATTTCCGTATTCGCTCGAGGCGCCCCTTGACGGAACACGGTCCCCGACTTATAGTAGTCTTTCGCTTGTAGTTCTGGAATTGCGCCCTCAGCGGCCAGAGGAGACCCCGCATGGCAAGAGAAAGCACACAACACAAACTGGATCGCGTCCGTTCCCCGCGCGTCCATATTACATACGATGTCGAAGTCGGCGGCGCCATCGAATTGAAGGAACTGCCGTTCGTCGTCGGTGTTCTGGGCGATTTTACCGGGCAGCCTGAACAGCCCCTCCCCAAGCTCAAGGAAAGGAAGTTCGTGGAAGTCAATCCCGACAACTTCGACTCCGTGCTCGAGGGCATGAAGCCTCACCTTAGCTTCGCCGTGGAAAACAAGCTCAGTGAAGAACCCGACGCCGCCAATCTCAAGGTCGATCTGCACTTCAGGAGCATGGAGGATTTTGAGCCCGAAAACGTGGCCCGCCAGGTGAAGCCGCTCAAGGAGTTGCTCGACCTTCGCACCCGCCTCTCCGACCTGCGCGGCAGCCTGCAGGGCAACGACAAGCTGGAAGAACTGCTGCTCGAAGCCGTGGGCAACACCGAGAAGCTGGAGAAGATCAAGGGCGAAATGGGAAAGAAGGAGGAGTCCAATGGCTGATCCCCAAGCCGCGGGTCTTCCCGCCTCCGGCGCCGGACAGACCCAGGAAGCCGGGCTGCTCGATCAGATCGTCCAGGAAGGGCGCTTCGGGTCGGACATCGCCGCCAAAGAACGCGGCCGCGACCTGATCAAGGAGTTCGTGGCGCAGTTCCTCGAAGGGTCGATGACCATCGCCCGCGATGCGGAGATGATGATCAACGCCCGCATCGCGCAGATCGATCACCTGCTCTCCATCCAGTTGAACGAGATCCTCCATCATCCCTCGTTTCAAAAGCTGGAAGGCTCCTGGCGTGGTCTGAAGCACCTGATGGACCAGAGCGAGACCGGGACCATGCTCAAGATCAAGGTCATGAACTGCAGCAAGAAGGAGCTGCTCAAGGACCTGCAGCGGGCCCCGGAATTCGACCAGAGCGCGCTTTTCAAGAAGGTGTACGAGGAGGAGTTCGGCGTCTTCGGCGGCGCGCCTTTCGGCGCCCTCATCGGCGACTACGAATTCGGCAAGCATCCCGAGGATATCGAGCTGCTGGAGCGTGTTTCGAACGTGGCCGCCTCGGCCCACGCCCCTTTCCTGACCGCCGCCGCTCCCGATCTGTTCAACCTCCCGAGCTACACCAGCCTGGACGCCCCGCGGGACCTGGCCAAGATCTTCGACACCACCGAGTACGCCAAGTGGAAGAGCTTCCGCCAGAGCGAAGATTCGCGCTACGTCGGCCTCTGCCTGCCGCGGACGCTGGGCCGCCTGCCCTACGGCAAGGACACCAAACCCGTCGAGGGCTTCGCCTACGAAGAGCACGTCGACGGCACCGACCACTCCAAGTATCTGTGGATGAACGCCGCCTACTCTCTCGGGACGCGGCTCACGAATTCGTTCTCGAAATACGGCATGTGCGTCGCCATGCGCGGCGTGGAGGGCGGCGGACTGGTGGAAGGACTGCCCGTCCATAACTTCTACACCGATGAAGGCGATGTGGCCATGAAGTGCCCCACCGAGGCGCCGATCACGGACCGCCGGGAGAAGGAATTGGCCGACCTCGGCTTCGTTCCGCTGGTGCACTGCAAAGGGACCGACTACGCCGCTTTCTTCAGCGCGCAAAGCTGCCAGAAGCCGAAGATCTATGATTCGGATGCGGCCAACGCCAACTCGCGGCTCTCCACACAGCTGCCTTACCTGATGGCCTGTTCGCGGTTCGCGCACTATCTGAAGGCGATGATGCGCGACAAGATCGGCAGCTTCATGTCCCGCGAGGAAGCGTCCATCTTCCTCAACCGCTGGATCTCCAATTACGTGGCGCCGGACGATCTCGCCTCGGCGGAGATGAAGGCCCGCGCTCCGCTGCGGGAGGCGCGCATCGACGTTTCCGAGGTGCCCGGCAAGCCGGGCGTCTATCGCGCGGTCGCCTTCCTGCGCCCGCACTTCCAGCTCGACGAATTGACCGTGTCGTTGCGCCTTGTGGCGGAACTGCCGGCGCCCGCCGGCAGGTAATTTTCATATTCCCGAAATTGGTGTAGTTCAAAATTTCATGAGCGAAAGAGGAGACCAATGGCGGTAAATGCGTATCTGATCATCGATGGAGTGGACGGGCCCAGCCAGAGCCGGACGAATGCGATCGACATCCTGTCTTTCAGCTTCGGCGCCAGCATGACGTCCACCTATCAAGCGGGTTCGTCCGGGCAGGAATCGAAGGCCGGCCGGGCCGATGTTTCAAATGTCACCATCATGAAGGTGCTTGACAAGACGTCGCCCGTGCTGTTCGCCAATTGCGTGTCGGGGACGCCGATGAACAAGGTAACCATCTCCTACGACAAGCCGATCGGCAAGAAGCAGGAGGACTATTTCAAGATCGAGCTGGAGGATGCCATGATTACCAGCATCCAGCTTTCCGGCTCGAATGAGAATCCGGTGGAGTCGGTGTCTTTCGCCTTCGAGAAGGTCACCGTCGAATACAACCCCGAAGACGCCGACGGCAACCTCACCGCCTTCCTCAAGAAGGGCTTCGATATGTCGAAGCTGGTTCCGTTCTAAAAAAGGCGGAATGACCGCGAAACAACTCTTCGACGCAGGCCAGGTGCGCGAAGCGGAAAAGGCGCTCTCGGCCTATCTCCGCGACCGTCCTCTGGACGCCGCTCAGCGCACCTTCCTGTTCGAGCTGCTCTGCTTCTCCGGCCAGTACGACCGGGCGGAGAAGCAGCTCGGGGTGCTGGCCAAGGGAACCGGCGAATCCGAGTTGGGCGCGGTCCTGTACTACTCCGCACTGCATGCCGAGAAGATCCGGCATGAGCTGTTTCAGAAACAGGCGTATCCCCGGACGCCGGCCGCCGATTCGTCGCCCGGAACGTTGAACGGCAAGCCGTTCCAGTCGATTCGCGACGCCGACCCGGAAATCGGACCGCGCCTCGAAATCTTCGCCGCCGGCGCTTACTTGTGGATCCCTTTCGAGCATATCGCCTCCATCGAGATGGAAGCGCCCCGCCGGCTTCGGGACACGCTCTGGGCTCCGGCCCTGGTGCGCACCGGACCCTCTTTCAAGGGGACCGAATTGGGTGAAGTGCTGATCCCCGTGATTTATCCTTTCTCCTGGAAGAACTCCGACGAAACCGTGTGGCTGGGCCGCGCCACCGACTGGGTGGCCGACGACGCGGGCAACGAATTCCCGTGCGGTCAGAAGCTGTTCCTGGTGGACGGCGAGGAAGTGCCTCTCCTCGAAGTCCGGTCCCTCCAGTTCCGTTCCGGACAGGCGGCGGCAAGTTAAGTGGGCCCTTTCCCAAAAGCAGCATTCGCCGGCGCCGCGCCCGGCCTCTCATATGCGTCGGAAACTGGCCGGGTGAGTTCGAATCATGCCGCTCCGCGCTGACCTGCTGAATCCCGTCCCCGGGCCGAATCCGAGCGGCGAAGATCTCCGCTATAACCCCATCTACGACAAGATCCGCGAAGCCCGCCGCCAGGATGACGACCTCGCCCAGGGCGCATGGCAGAAAGAACGCAAGGTCGCCGACTACCCGGCCGTCATGAAGCTCACCCAGGACGCCCTGGTCACCAAGAGCAAGGATCTGCAGTTGGCCGCCTGGCTGACCGAAGCGCTGCTATTCCGCGAAAAATTCGGCGGACTGCGCGATGGCCTCGTCCTCTGCCGTTCCCTCATCGACGCCTTCTGGGACACGCTCTACCCCGCCATCGAGGACGGCGATGTCGAGATGCGGGCCACCCCGCTCGACTGGATCGGATCGAAGCTTGCCGACCCGGTCAAGACCCTGGCTCTGAACGCCGCCGGCCACAACTGGTTTCAGCATAAGGATTCCCGCACGGTGCTGGCTGAAGATCAGGCCAAAACCAACGAGCAGAAAAAGACCCGCGAAAAGCAGCTCAAGGAAGGCAAGATCGCTCCGGAGGCTTTCGACAAATCCTTCGCCGAAACGCCCAAAGCCTTCTACCTGCAATCGGAGAAGGCGCTCGATGAGTGCCTGGAGGCTCTGGCCGCTCTCGATCAAACCTGTCAGGCCCGGTTCGACGGCTCGGGTCCTTCTTTCGGTAAATTGAAGTCCAGCCTCGAGGACGTCCGCCACACCGTTCACGCTTTTCTTCAGAAGAAACGGGAAACCGAGCCGGATCCGGTCGAGCCCGCCGCGCCGGAGCCTGTTCCGGAAGCCGCCGCTGCCGAAGAACCGGAACCGGGCCTGCCCGCCGCAGGCGCTCCCCTGCCTGCGCCCGCCGGCGGATTCACTTTTTCGGTGCAGGCCTCCTCCGAGCCCGCCGGACGCAAGGAGGCGATCGCCGCCGTAGCCGCGGCCGCCGCGCTCCTCCGCCGACGGGAACCGGACAGCCCCGCCGCCTATCTGATGTTGCGCGGTCTCCGCTGGGGCGAGCTGCGCGCCGACCCCGAACTCTCCGATCCGATGCTGCTCGAAGCGCCGCCCACCGAAATCCGCCAGCACCTCAAGCGGCTCGCGCTTCAGAAGAAATGGAAAGAGCTGCTCGAAGCCGCCGAGAACGTCATGGCGCTGCCGTGCAGCCGCGCCTGGCTCGACCTCCAGCGCTTTGTCGTGGAGGCCTGCGCCGGGCTGGGCGAGCCGTACAATCCCATTGCCATCGCGATACGCTCCGAGCTCAAGGCGCTGCTGCGCGATCTGCCGCGCCTGCGGGGAGCCTCCCTCATGGACGACACCGCCGCCGCCAATGCCGAAACACAAGCCTGGCTGGACGAGTTGATGCAGGAGCCGGTCAACGCCGCTCCCGACGCCAGGTCCGCTCCGGGCGTGGTCCAGCCCGGCCCTCAGACCGCCGGATGGCAGCGGACGTTTATCGACAGCCATGCCCTCGCGCTCGAAGCCCTCCGCGCCGGCCAGGAGCAGCGCGCCTTCGAGATCCTGTGGAACGAAATCGACCGCCAGCGCTCCGGCCGCGGCCGCTTCCTGCGCAAGATGCAGCTCGTCCAGCTCTGCGTGCAGACCGGAAAGGAAGCGATCGCCCAGACGCTGCTCGACGACATCGCCGCCGCCATCGAAAATCACAAGCTGGAAGAGTGGGAGGACCGCGAGACCATCGTCAATGCCCTCACCGCGCTCATGAAAACCAGCAAGAAGTATGCCGACGCGAAAGAGAAGCAGAAACTGTTCGAGCGCATCTGCCGGCTCGACCCCGTGCAAGCGTTGAACTGCTGAGACAGCTCCCATGGCCCGAGGTCAAATCGACGCCGCCGTCACGCTTTCCGTTCTGGACCGGTTGATCGATCAGGATCCCAGGTCCTCGAGCGAGGCCCCGCTGCAGCGGGCGCAGGCCGTCCGCCAGCTGAAAAACGCCGTCAAGCGCGACCTCGAATGGCTGCTCAACAACCGCCGCATCGCCGACGAGCCGCCCGAAGCGCTGCGTGAAGTGAGCCGCTCGCTTTATACCTATGGGCTGCCGGATTTCTCCGCTTACAACATCGGCTCCGACCGTGATAAGACCCGGCTGGTTCGCGTCCTCCAGGCGTCCATCAAGCTGTTCGAGCCCAGGCTGGCCAATGTGCGTGTCGTGCCCGTCGAAGTGACCAGCACCGGCGCCCGCAAGGTTCGTTTTCGGATCGAAGGGCTGCTCCTCATGGACCCCGCGCCCGAGCACGTCTCCTTCGACACCGTGCTGCAGTTGAATAACGGCGAGTACCAGGTGAAGGGAGAAGCCGATGCGGGATGATCTGCTTCTCTACTACGAGCGCGAGCTCACCTTTCTGCGCCAGTCGGCCGTGCTGTTCGCGGAAAAGTATCCCAAGATCGCTTCCCGCCTCGTGCTCGAACCCTCCGCCTGTGAGGACCCGCACGTCGAGCGGCTGCTCGAAGCCTTCGCGTTCCTGGCTGCCCGCGTTCACCTCAAGATCGACGACGAATTTCCGGAGATTACCGAGGCGCTGCTGGGAATCGTCTATCCGCATTTCATCCGGCCCATTCCGTCCATGTCGATCGTCGAGTTCCAGCTCGACACCGACCAGGGCAAGCTGACCTCCGGATTCCCCATCGCCGAAGGAACCATGCTCCATTCGCGGGCCGTCGGCGGAATCCCGTGCAAGTTCCGCACCTGCTACGACACCACGCTGTGGCCCGTTTCCGTCGCCTCCGCCGAATGGAAGACGCCCGACCGCCTCGCGCCACCGGTCAAGGCGCCCGACGCCGGGGCCGCCCTGCGGGTCGAACTGCGCTGTCCGCCGGACGTGAAATTCCCGCAGCTCGGGATGGACACGCTGCGCGTCTACCTGGACGGCGAACCCGGCCTTCTCCACACTCTCTACGAGTTGCTCTGCTGCAACCTGGTCCGCATCGTCGTTCGCGATCCCACGCCCGGAACCAGGATTCATCCGGTCACTCTGCCCGCGTCCTCGCTGCGTCCGGTCGGCTTCGAGCCCGAGGAGGCCATGCTGCCCTATCCGCGGCGCTCCTTCCCCGGCTACCGCCTGCTGCAGGAGTTCTTCACCTTTCCGGAAAAGTTTTTTTTCCTAGACATCACCGGACTCGCCCCCGCCTGGGCCGCGGGATTCAAGGACCGCGCTGAGCTGGTCTTCCTGATCTCCCAGAATCCGGACGCGGACCGCCGCGAGCGCCTCGAAATCGGCGTCTCGTCCAAAACCTTCCGCCTCGGCTGCGCGCCCGTGATCAACCTGTTCCCCCTCACCGCCGATCCCATCCTGCTCAATCAGACCCGGTACGAATACCCCGTCGTCCCCGACTCCCGCCGGCTGAACGCCACGGAAATCTTCTCCATCGAGTCGGTGGACGCCATCGATCCCGAAACCCGCCAGACCGTCTCGTTCGAGCCGTTTTATTCGTTCCGCGCCAAGCGCGCCGAGTCCGGAAAGTGCTTCTGGCTGGCCCACCGCCGCCCCTCCGGACGCGCCAATGACGATGGCTCGGACATCTCGCTGTCGCTGGTGGATCTCTCGCTGCGGCCCTTGCGCCCCGATACCGACACCCTCACGGTCCGCACCGTCTGCACCAATCGCGACCTGCCCGCGCGGCTTCCCTTCGGCAACGAGGCCGGCGATTTCGAGATGGAAGGCGGCGCCGCCGTCAAGCGCATCGTCTCTCTCAAGAAGCCCACCCCGCCCCTCCGTCCGCCCATGGGCAAGGGCGCGTTATGGAGCCTGATCTCGCACCTCTCGCTCAACTATCTGTCCCTGGTCGAAGGCGGCCAGCAGTCGTTGCAGCAGATTCTGCGGATCTACAATTACACGGGCAGCAGCTTCTCCGAAAAAATGATCCAGGGCATCACCGGCCTCCGCTGCCGCGCTCACTTCGCGCGCGTCGTTTCGGAGAACGGAATCACCTTCGCCCGCGGCACCCGCGTCCAGATGGAGCTCGACGAGGAGCAGTTCGTCGGCGGCGGCGTCTATCTGTTCGCCAGCGTGCTCGAGCATTTCCTGGGATCCTACGCGTCCCTCAACAGCTTCAGCCAGCTTGTGGTCTCGACCAGGCAGCGAAAGGAGGTCCTGCGCGAATGGGCGCCACGGGCGGGCCAGAAGATCCTGATGTAATCCGGCGCCGGATGGAACGGGTCGAGGAGGCGCTGCGGGAAGATCCCTGCCACTTCCAGTTCTTTCAGGCCGTGCGCCTGCTCGAACGCATCGGTTTGGGACGCGAGGCCGTCGGGCAGTTCGTGAGCCCGGAAACCGAAGCCGTCCGGTTCCGGATGCACAACTCGCTCGCGTTTCCGGCCAGCCAGATCCAGGAGATTGCCTGGCCCGAAGACGCCGCTCCGCAAATGGCCGTCAATTTCATGGGCCTGACGGGGATGATGGGCGCGCTGCCCTATCCCTATACGGAGCTTATCCTCGAGCGGCTCCGCGCTCGCGATCACACGCTGGCGGCCTTTCTCGACATCTTCAACCACCGCATCGTTTCGCTCTTCTACCAGGCTTGGGAAAAGAACCATCTCGCCGCCGCCTATGAGCGGGATCAGGACGATCCGCTGTCGCGCCACCTCATGTCGCTGATCGGGCTCGGCACCGGCGGGCTGCAGAATCGCCAGGCAATTCCCGACCAGGCGCTGGTGTTCTACGCCGGGCTGCTCTCGCTGCATCCCCGCTCGGCAGTCGCTCTCGAGCAGATTCTCGAGGATTACTTCGAGGTCCCGGTGGAAGTGGAGCAGTTCGTCGGCGCCTGGTATCCGCTCGACCAGGGCAACCAGTGCTGTTTCGACGCCGGCGATTCGTATTCCGAGCAACTCGGCTTCGGCGCCGTGGTCGGCGACGAGATCTGGGACCACCAGTCCCGCGCCCGCATCCGCCTCGGTCCGCTCTCCACCGCCCGGTATCTCGATTTCCTGCCCGGAGGCAAGGCGCACGAGCCGCTGCGGGCCATTACGCGCTTCTTCTCCGGCGGCGATTTGGAATTCGAAGTCCAGCTCGTGCTGCAGCGCGAGGAGGTGCCCTCCTGCGAACTCGGCGCAGAGACGGAGGCCGGTCCGCAGCTCGGCTGGTTTACCTGGATGAAATCGGCCCTTACCTTTGACAGGAATCCGGCGGATACGATTCTGCTGTTAAACTGAGGGACTCACAGTGCCACGAACTCTACATCCCGTCGCGAATTGTAGAGCGGATACTGCCCCGTCCCTGTTACGCAGTTCGCAGAGAGACCGGCCGGGGGCCGGCCGCCGGACCAAGCGGGCCGCCCCGCAACTTCGACTAAACTGAGGCTACTCACATGGGCGTAAATTTACGATCACTCATCGGCAAGCTGAACGACGCCACGCGCAATGCCGTGGAAGCGTCCGCGGGCCTGTGCCTGTCCCGCACTCATTATGACGTCGAGATCGAGCACTACCTGATGAAGCTGCTCGAATCGAGCAGCGGCGATTTCGCCTGCATCACCAAACAGTTCGGCATCGACAAGGCCCGCCTCTCGGCCGAACTCACCCGCAGCCTCGACAAGCTCAAATCCGGGAACGCGCGCACGCCGGCTTTGAGCCCGTCGCTGCTCCGGATGCTGACCGAGGCCTGGACCCTGGGATCGATCGACTACGGCGCCGCCCAGATCCGCACCGGCTTCACCATCCTGGCCCTGGCCACCAACGAAGAGCTGGGCCGCATCGTGCGCGAAGTGAGCAAGGAGTTCCAGAAGATCCAGGGCGACAGCCTGAAGAAGGATTTTCAGGCCATCGTGGCGCTGTCAAGCGAGGAGATGATGACGGCGTCCGCCGCCCCGGAAGCGGCCGAAGGCGCCCCGCGGCCAATGGGCGGCAAAACCCCCAATCTGGACCAGTACACCGTCAATCTCACCGATAACGCCAGGCGCGGCAAGATCGACCCCGTGCTGGCCCGGGACTTCGAGATCCGGCAGGTGGTCGATATCCTCACGCGGCGCCGGCAGAATAATCCGATCCTCGTGGGCGAAGCCGGCGTCGGAAAGACGGCCGTCGTCGAAGGCTTCGCCAACCGCATCGCTCAGGGCGACGTGCCGCCGCCCCTCAAGAACGTTAGCGTCCGAACGCTGGATCTGGCGCTGCTCCAGGCCGGCGCCGGCGTCAAGGGCGAATTCGAGAACCGGTTGAAGAGCCTCATCGCCGAAGTCAAGAACTCGCCCACGCCGATCATCCTGTTCATCGACGAAGCCCACACCATGATCGGCGCCGGCGGACAGGCCGGACAGGGCGACGCCGCCAA
>DATJFH010000091.1:0-2086 GCA_035495815.1 Bryobacteraceae bacterium | reverse complement strand
AGAACTTTACCCATATCGACGGCACCTCAGGACCTGCTCGTTCTTCGGACGAGGCGGCCGCGAAGCCCGTGCTGACAAATGTGGTTGCCCGTTTCACGTTGACGGCCTCCATGGCGAGAAGCGGGTTCGGCAATCTCTCCGCACCAGGAACCGACAACACGCTGACCGGAACCTCGCCGGGCTCATTCGGAAGCTCGACGCCGCGCTTCTGAAATCAGATCGCCCCGGCCCATCCTGAGAACCGCAAGTCTCTTCACCTCTCACACTTGCGGACGCCGTGAAGCGCTTTCTGGCGGATCATGGCGGTTTCGATCAGGCGGGGAAATACCGAGGCGATTCGGAATATTCGACCTATCGGAAGTACCGAGGCATCTTGAGCCGGCTGGTTTCGTTCTGCGAGGGGCGTGATCTTAGAGGACTGGATGACGTCGGCGTGGAGGCATTGGAGGACTTCCGCCGCTCTCGGTTCGTCGAGCGGGTGGCCTGGAAAGGGGAGCGGCAGGGCCTGGTGACTTTCTTTGGCTATTGTGTGAGCCACAAGTGGATTTCCACCAACCCGGCCAAGGAACTGAAGGTCGTTCGAAATCTCAAGCCCAATGAGGTCGTGCCGTGTACGCTTCAGGAGGAGAGCCAGATTCTTGAGGCGTGCACCCGAATCGGCGGCCGCCGAGACAACGGGAGCGGCTTACGGTACGAGCAGGTGCGCGCGCGGGCGATGGTATTGCTGCTGCGCCACGCGGCGCTGCGGATTTCCGACGTTTCCACTCTTCGGAAAGACGCCGTTTCGTGGGATCCGGCTGGTTCCACCTGGCGAGTTTGCCTTCGAACCCAGAAGACGGGAGAGCCGGTCTTCCTGCCCATCCCGCCTGGCCTGAAGCTGATCCTGGACGCCCTACCCCAGCCGCGGAACGCCGCACAGGATTGTCCCTACTACTTCTGGAATGGCCAAACATCGCGGCGAGCCGTGGTCGGCATCGCCGAACGGACCCTCTTGGCCGTGTTCAAGAAATCAGGCGTGAAGGGACGCCCACGCTCACCGGTTCCGGCACACCCTGGCTACGGAACTCCTGGGCCGGGGCGCCAGCTTCGAAGACGTGGCCGACATCCTGGGGAACTCGCCGGCCATCGTCCGAAAGCACTACGCGAAATGGTCGCCGGCCAGGCAGAAGCGCATCGATGACCTGATGCAGAGCATGACCGCCGTGGGCACAAATTGGGCACAAACGAAAAAGGCTGCCGCATCATGATGAAACGACAGCCAGTTATTTGGTGCGGAGAGGGGGACTTGAACCCCCACGAGCTTGCGCCCGCTAGCACCTCAAGCTAGTGCGTCTGCCAATTCCGCCACCTCCGCAGGTGGATCAAACTCGCGACTCGAATACTACTTCTGCTGCGGCTGGGGTGCCGGGGCAGGCGACACCGGGATGGGCAACGTTTGCGGGGCGTTCTGCTTGCCGCCGTCCACGCCGGTCTGCACGGTGATCGGCACGGTGCTTCCCGGCACGGGCCCTGGCGCCGGAACCGGGCCCTTTTGTCCCGTCACCGGGATGGTTTTCTTGAGCAGATCCGGGGTCCCGCTTCCTCCGCGGGTCGCCATAATCGAAAGCGTCATCGAGGTCAGCATGAACAGCACCGCCGAGATCGTGGTCGCCTTCGAAAGCACGGTGGCCGATCCGCGCGGCCCGAAAACGGTCTGCGATCCCATGCCGCCAAACGCTCCAGCCAAGTCGGCGGCCTTGCCGCTTTGCAGCAACACCACAACCACCAGAATCAGGCACACAATGATATGAATGACAGTGATAAGAATGACCATACGGCTACCCGAGGCGCACCCATCATGTTACCACGCCCCCTATTTATACGCCGCGATCCCGGTCACCCGCTCCCCGATGACCAGGGCGTGAATATGGTCCGTCCCCTCATACGTCTTCACCGTCTCCAGATTGCACATGTGCCGCATGATCGGATACTCGTCCATGATCCCATTGGCTCCCAGCAGGTCGCGCGACTGGCGCGCGCATTCCAGCGCCATCGCCACGTTGTTGCGCTTGAGCATGGAAACATGCGCCGCCTCGGCCTTCCTCTG
>DATJFH010000090.1:0-6260 GCA_035495815.1 Bryobacteraceae bacterium | reverse complement strand
TGCGGCAGGTGAAGGACGCGAGCGGCGAATTTCCGCTGATCCGCGTTTTCGCGACGATTGGCTGGATCGTGATCGGCCAGACGGTCGGCCGGCTGGGCGTCGAGACCACTGCCACCCCGTTTCTGCTGGCGGCAGGCGCATCGGTGGCCATGAGCTTGTACAGCCTGACGCTTCCGCACACGCCGCCGGCGGACCGCGGCAAGCCGGTCACGGTGCGAAACGTGCTCGGCCTGGATGCGCTGGTGATGCTCAAGCAGCCTTCCTTCCGGGTGTTCGTGGTGGCGTCGGTGCTGGCCTGTATTCCGCTGACGTTTTACTTCTCGTTCACCAACGCCTATCTGAACGAGATCGGCGTGGTCAACGCCGCCGGGAAGATGACGCTGGGCCAGGTTTCCGAAGTCGGCGTCATGCTGCTGATGCCCTTCATCTACCGGCGATTCACGCTCAAGTCGATTCTGATCTTCGGGCTGGTGGCGTGGTCGGTGCGTTACGCGCTGCTGGCTTTCGGCGACACCGGGAGCGGCATGTGGATGTTCTATCTCGCCATCCTGCTGCACGGGGTCTGTTTCGATTTCTTCTTCATGACCGGCCAGCTCTACACCGACCAGGAGGCGCCCGCCAATTTGCGGGGCACGGCGCAGGGCATGCTGGCGTTTCTGACCTACGGAGTGGGGATGTTCGTCGGATCGGTGCTCTCGGGCGGCGCAGTCGATTTTTTTACTACGACCAGCGGGGCAACGGTCACGCGCAACTGGAGCGGCTTCTGGCTGGCGTCCGGCCTGGCGGCCTTCGCCATCATGCTGTTCGTGGCCTTCTTCTTTCATAGCAGCGGAAAGGTGCAGAACAAAGAGCAGGAAGCCACGGCGTGAGGGCGTAAATCGTTGCGGCGGGAGGCAGGAGCCGGGGGCGCCGGACATGCAATCCTATGACGCCATCGTAGTCGGCTCAGGCCCGAACGGGCTCACCGCCGCCGCCGTGCTGGCCCGGGCCGGACTCTCCGTTCTCGTGCGCGAGGCCCAGGACACCATCGGCGGCGGAGCCCGATCGGCCGCGCTCACGCTGCCGGGGTTTCAGCACGATGTCTGTTCGGCGATCCACCCGATGGCGGCGGCGTCGCCCATCTTTCGCTCGCTTGGACTGGCCGCTCACGGGCTGGAGTGGATCCAGCCTCCGCACGCGCTTGCCCATCCGTTTGACGGCGCGCCGCCGGCGGTACTTGACCGCAGCTTCGAAAAGACGTCGGCCACGCTTGACCCAGACGGCGCGGCTTATCAAGCTCTGTTTGCGCCCCTGACCCGCGAGTTCGAAAGCCTGGTCCCGGAGATTCTCGCTCCCATGCTGCACGCGCCGTCGCGGCCGCTCCTGCTGGCGCGATTCGGTTGGCGGGCGCTCCGTCCGGCTTCCGCCCTGGCTCGCGGCGCCTTTCGCGGATCACGTGCGGGAGCGTTTTTCGCCGGGCTGGCGGCGCATTCCATGGTGGCGCTCGACCGGCCGGGCACGTCCGCTATCGGCCTCGTTTTGGGAATGGCCGGTCACGCGGTAGGGTGGCCGATCCCGCGCGGCGGATCTCAGAGTATCTCGGACGGGCTGGCGAGGCTTCTGAGGTCGCACGGCGGGACCATCGAAACCGGGGCGCCGGTGGAAGAGATCGAAAACCTGCCGGCTGCCCGGGCGGTCCTGTTCGACGTATCTCCGCGCCAACTCGTCCGCATCGCGGCACGGCGGCTTCCGGCAAGCTACCTGCGAAAGTTGCAAGGATACCGGGCCGGTCCCGGTGTATTCAAGATCGACTGGGCGCTGGCGGGTCCGATTCCCTGGCGCGACGCGGATTGCGGCCTCGCCGGCACTCTGCACCTGGGCGGGGCGCTCGAAGAGATCGAGGCCGGAGAGAGAGCCGCCTGGACCGGCGTCGATTCGGAGAAGCCCTTCGTGCTGCTGGCACAGCCCAGCCTGTTCGATTCCAGCCGCGCGCCGGCCGGCCGGCACACCGGCTGGGCCTACTGTCACGTGCCCAACGGATCGGCGCGGGACATGACGGAAGCGATCGAGGCCCAGGTGGAGCGCTTCGCTCCCGGTTTTCGAGACCTGATCCTGGCGCGGCACACCAAGAACACGGCGCAATTGGAACAAAGCAACGCGAATCTGGTGGGCGGAGACATCGGAGGCGGCTCGAACGACTTGCGGCAACTCCTGATGCGTCCGGTCCTCGCGCCGGACCCGTACCGCACGCCGGCCAGCGGCATCTACCTGTGCTCCGCCTCGACTCCGCCCGGGGGCGGGGTTCACGGGATGTGCGGATACCACGCGGCGCGTTCGGCGCTCAAGAATACGTTCGGACTGCCGCTCCAGTAACGGGTCGTTACGGAATCGAACAGGCGTCCGTCAAATTGTGCGCTCTCGATCCATCGATACCCACTCCCTGCAGCAGCTCCGCAAAAGTCTGCAGCGGGACGGTGTTCCCGGTCCGGCCCACCGCAGGAATGGAAACCCAGCGGTCCACGGCGCTTCCCGGGAATTGGGGATCGGCGGCCTGGGAATCGGCATATCCCGCGGGCACGCAGATTTCGGGGTGATCGAACGGCGCGCGCTCGAATCGCACACGATCGTCGGTGAGAGCTTTGAGAAACTCCACCAGCGCGGCCCGCTCGTCGGCGTTGAGGTTGAGGCGGCGCACGTCCGGCGAGAGATTCGGGGAGTTCGGAAAATCGCCGCCCCGGTTGTAGAATTCCACCACCTGCTCGAGCGTGGCCTGCCCGCCGTTGTGGAAATACGGTCCGGTGAATTCCGCGTTGCGCAGGCCGGGCGTCTTGAAAGCGCCGGCGATACCCAGCGGCGTCGAGCCCTGCCGCTCGGCTGCCGAATACGGAACGCCGAAATCGTCCGCACCCTCGAGGCCGGAATCGTCCGCGCTCGGGCGCACGCCGGTGTGAATGAAGCCGGTGTCGGTCACGATTCCCGTGCGGACGCGCTGCACAGCGCCCTGCCGCGCCAGGTTGGTGAAGCTCGCCGAGGTGAGCTCCGGACCCAGGTGGCAGTCCGTGCACTCGCTTCGCTGAAATACGCGCAGGCCTGCCTGTTCCCGGGTTGTCAGGGCGCTTGAATTGCCTGCAGAGAACCGGTCGAACCTGGTTTGGACCGAGGTCAGAGTGGCTTCGTAGGCCTGTACGGCCAGTCCGAAGAAGAGCGAAAAATTGATCTCGGCAGCCGTGAATCCGTTTACGAGCTGGGTCGAGTCCCAATAGGCCGGCTGGAAGGCGGACTGAACCAGGGTCAGGTAAGTAGCAGACGGAGGCAGATCTCCCAGAACGCTATCGTCGGAGGCGATCTTCTGCAGCGCCAGCGGCCGCAGCGCGAGCATTTTTCTTCCGAGCGTGGGCCAGGTGCGGCCGTCGTAGGACATCTCGGTGCTGTTGAGCGGGGGCCCCACGGCTTGCGAGGCCAGGCTCGAATTTCCGATCCGGACCATTTCCGGCAAGAGCCGGCCGCCGTCCACGACTACGGCATTGGCATGCTCGTCCGACTCTCCGAACGGGTTCGCCCCGTTGAACACGCTGCTGGCGCGCCCGTCCCAGGTGTTGCGGACGTTGAAAACGGCATCGAAGACCGACGGAGTGTTGCGGGGCGTGACCTGGCGCACGTTCAGTCCGCCGATGCGAAAGGCAGGCAGATCGGACGCGTCGGAGCCGTCCTCCGCGGCCGCGCCGGCGAGACCGGAGAACATCCTGCGAAAGACGCCCGCGGATCCGGCGCGTTGTCCGGAGTCACGCAGGACCTGCGAGCGATTGTCGCCGGCGTCGGCGAGCATCCGGAACGGGAAATCGCTCAGCGACTGGGCGTAATTGGCTTCGAACGCGCCGTTCGGATTCGAGAATTGATTCTGCGCGCGGTGATCGGCGCCGGCGTGGAAATGGCAGGATGCGCACGCGGTGCGGCCGTCGCTGCCGAGCTGCATATCCCAGAACAGCGCCTTGCCGAGCACTCCGAGCGCGGCGCGGTCGCGAACATACTTGCCGAGATCGGGCGGCTCGGGAACCCGGACGGACTCGAGCGAGCCGAGCGCCTGGCCGAAAGAAGGCGCCGACACGGCGGCGAGAATCAGGGCAAGCCGGCGCGGGTGTATCGGATCCATGAGTAACCCCCGGTAAAACTGTCCCTTATTATAGTTCCAAGCATACCGGGAGTCCGAATGCTCAGCAGATGTCATGGAACTGCACGGGCGTGTTCGTAAGCTCTCTGACGGAGCCATGGAGCGGCCGGAAACCGAGCGTTTCTCGTTCCGGGAATCGGAGTGCGCTGGTGAAACCGGGCTGTACCGTGCGGTGGCGCGGCAGCTCGAGGCGAATCTTTTTCTCGAGGGCGAAACCCCATGCACTAGTGCGGTGGATCCTCTCATCGGCCGGACGCCGGCGGTGAAGATGATCCGGCCTGCAGCCTCAACGGACCGGACGAAGAGGGATTCACGCGCGAGCCGCTGTCCCCTGAAGCTGCGGCAGACGCGCGGCTTGGGAAGACCCGGCGCGATCGTGGAATTCGGATCGAGCAGGGCGGGCTCGGCCGCCTCCATTACACTGAATTCATGAACCGCAGAGAGTTTCTGACACGAACGGCGGCCGCGCCGCTTGCGCCTGCCGCGGCGCAGAACGGAAGTCCGCGCTTCAAGGCCGGCTTCGCCCAGCGCGACATCACTCCGGACCTGGGGATGGAACAGCCGGGCGGTTACGGCAAGGCGTTTCACCGCAGTTTCCACGACGCCTGCAAAGTTCGCGCAGCCGTATTCGATGACGGCAGGACCCGCGTCGCGCTGGTGGGGGTCGATGCGCTGATGGTTCCGAGGCGTCTGGTGTTACAAGTGCGGGAAGAGGTCCAGCGCCGCTGCGGCATCCCTCCGGAAGGCGTACTCATCGGGGCGTCTCACTCGCACTCCTCCGGGCCGACAGGGATGATTCAGCCGGGCGAGTACGACGGCGCTTCCGCTCTGGTCCGGCAGCTCGCCTACGAGAAATCCTCCTGCGCCGACGCGGGTTATCTCGAACGCGTACGGCTGGAGATGGTCACCGCCGTCTGCCATGCGGACAGCTTCCGGGCGGAGGCCCGTATCGGCTTTGGCTTCGGAATCGAGAGCCAATCCGGGTTCAACCGGCGCATCCGGATGAAGAACGGGCTGAGCTATTCGCATCCGCAGCAGGGCAATCCGGACATCGTGGGATACGCCGGACCGGTGGATCCGCAGGTGGGCGCCATCGGTGTTTGGGGCAGAGACGGTCGGCTGATGGGGTGCATCGTGAACTTCGCCTGCCACGCGACCACCAATCCCGGCGGCATCTCGGCGAACTGGATCCATTACCTGGAAAAGACGATTCGCGGAGCGCTGGATACCGAAGCTCCGGTGATCTTCCTGCAAGGGGCCTGCGGGGACGTTACGCAGGTGGATAATCTGAGCCCTTACGCCAATCCGTCCGGGGAGCAGTGGGCAAGGATGGTCGGCGGCCGCGTGGGGGCGGAAGCGGTCAAGGCGCTGTTGAGCATGACGGCGGGGGAGGAGGCGCCCATCGCGTCGGCGTCACGGACGCTGCGAATCGAGCGCCGGCGCCCAAGTCCGGAGCGCATCCGGCAAGCTCACGAGCTGGTGCGCAAGGATCCGAAGGAAGCCGGAAGCACGGATTGGACCTTCGCCAAGGAGATCGTGCTGCTGGAGGCGCTGCTCGCCAGGGAGCCGGCGGCCGAAGTGGAAATTCAGGCGGTCCAGGTTGGGCCGGCGGTGTTCATCACCAATCCGGCCGAGTTCTTCTGCCAGTACGGGCTCGATCTGAAAGCCGGAAGTCCGTTTCCCTTTACATTCCCGGTGGAGCTCGCGAACGGCTGCGTGGGATACGTTCCAACGGAGGAGGCCTTTGGGGAACACGGCGGGGGCTACGAGACGAGATTGACCAGCTACAGCAATTTGGAGATCACGGCCGGACGCCGGATGGTGGAAGCGGGTTTGGAACTGGCGCGCGGCATGCGTCCCGGCCGAGTTCCGGAAAGGGCTAAGGCGCCGGCCTTCCGCGAGCCGTGGAGCTACGGCAATCTGCCTCCGCAGGTGCGCTGAGGAAGATCCTTTCTCACGGCGTTCGCTCCCTGTTCACGATCGAGTTGGCCGCCGCGCACTTTACCCGACCGGTCCTACCGCGTTCCGGATCATGTTCCGGTCCGGCGTGAACCACTCGGCGTATTTTGTGCCGGGCGGGAAATCGTCGCGGCTGTCGTGCAGCAGGTCCGCC
>DATJFH010000089.1:0-22141 GCA_035495815.1 Bryobacteraceae bacterium | reverse complement strand
CGCACGCGCATGGAGCGTCTGGGACAGCAGCGCGCGGCGCAGTTCAGCTGGCAGCAATCGGCCCGGAAGACGCTGGAAGTCTATTACAGCGTCGCCGAGCGGACCCGGCGGGGGGCGCCGCAGCACGCCGGCGCATCTGTGTCCAGCCGATGACGAGGATTTGGAGAGCCTCGCTGCGCCCGCTGTTGTTGCTGGCTCCCCTGGCCTGCCTGGCGCAGAGTTCGGCTCCGAAGTTGACCGGCTTTCCGTTCGGTGACGAATCGCTGTCGTTCCGGGTCGCGGGTCCCTCCGGGGTCAGCCTGGGCTCGGGGCGGATGAGCGCGCGGCGGGTGGAGGGAGGGCAGTGGGAATTCCAGCTCACGCTCGACGTGTCCGTTCCGGGCCTTCCGGTGAAGGACAGCTACCGGTCGCTGGCCACTTCGAATCTGTGCTCGGTGGAATTCGAGCGCGACTCCGCGCATGGGCCGCGAAAATCGCTCGAATCGGTACGCTTCGACCCGGAAAAGAACAAGGCCACCCGCACCACCCGCAACGGAGGCTCGAGCGAATTCAATGTCGCGCCCTGCGCCCGCGATGCGCTGGCCTATCTCTATTTCGCCCGATTTGAAATGGGACAGGGCCGCGTGCCGCCCTCGAGCAACGTGGTTTTTGGCGGGCCGTACGATGTGCGTCCGGTTTATACCGGCGAGCAGCCGGTGAAGGGGGCGGCCGCCGACCGGCTGGCGGTGAATGTGCGCGGTCCGGCGTCGAACCTGGATTTCGATATCCTGCTGGCCCGGGACGCCGCCCGGACGCCGGTATCGATGTCGCTGCGAACGCCGCTCGCGCTGGGCACGCTTTCCATGGAACTGACGCGCTAATCATGCGGGTCGCGTTTTTCTCGCCGCTCCCGCCGTCGAAAAGCGGGATCGCGGATTATTCCGAGGCGCTGATCGCACGCCTTTCCGCGCTGGTGGATCTGCGCACATTTACGGCGGCCGGCGACGGGGGCGAATGCGACATCGCGCTCTACCAGATCGGCAACAACGGACATCACGATTTCGTGTACGAATCGGCGCTGCGGCGTCCGGGTGTGGTGGCGCTGCACGAAGCCAACCTGCACCACCTCGTGGCCGACCTCACGATCAAGCGGGGCGACTGGGACGGATACCTGCGGGAGGCCGAGTACGACGGCGGGCCCGCCGCCCTGGCGCATGCGCAACGCGTGGCCGCGCTCGAAACGGGTCCAGATTACGACGGCGTGCCCATGCTGCGGCGGATCCTCGAATCGGCGCGCGGCGTAATCGTCCACAGCCAATACATGGCCGACCGGGTGCGGCTGGCGGGCTATGGCGGACCCGTCGCGCGCATTCCTCACGGAGCATGGATTCCGGCCGTGGACCGCATGGCCTGGCGGGACCGGCTGGGGGTCGACGAGGCCACCCCGCTGATCGGAATCTTCGGCTTTCTGAAGCCATACAAGCGCATCGCCGAATCGCTGCGGGCGTTCCGGCGGCTGCTCAAGGTGTCGCCGCAGGTGCGGTTGATCCTGGTGGGCGAGGAACACCCGGACTTTCCTCTGAAGCCGCTGATCCGCACGCTGGACCTGACGGCGTCCGCGCGCGTGACGGGCTACGCGCCGATCGAGGATTTTACCGGCTACATGTCCGCCTGCGACATTGTCCTCAACCTGCGCTATCCGACGGTCGGGGAAAGCTCGGGCAGTCTGCTGCGCGCCTGGGGACTCGGCCGGGCGTCGATCGTCTCGGACGTGGGCTCCTTCCGGGAGCTGCCGGACGACGTCTGCCTCAAGGCCCCGGTGGATGCCGCTGAAGAGGATACGCTGTTCGAGTACCTCGACCTGCTGGTTTCCCGGCCGGACCTTGCCCGCGCCATGGGAGAGCGCGCCCGCTGCTTCGTCGAGCGCGAATGCAACTGGGAGCTGGCCGCCCGCCGGTACGCTACCTTCCTGAGCGCTGTCCTGGAGGGTGTCGAATGGCGGGACGAAGCGCCTCCAGCCCTGCCGGAAGCGGCTTCACAGCCGGTCGCGGCGGAGCAGATCTCGACCTGGGCGCCGGACGGTCCTGCGCGGGCTTACGTGGAAACGCACCTGACGCGCCTCGAAAGGACGCTGGCGCTGACGCCGCCGGGCGGTCCCTCCGACCGCATTCTCGAGATGGGCGCGTACCTGCAAATCACGCCGGCCCTGCGTTCGCATCTCGGGTATGGCGAGGTGCGGGGATGCTACTTCGGCAAGCTGGGGCAAACCGGCCGACGGACGGCCGTGTCGGCGGAAGGCGAGACTTTCGAGTGCGAGATCGATCACTTCGACGCGGAAAGGGACTGCTATCCCTACTCCGACGGGTACTTCACCACCGTGCTGTGCGGCGAGTTGATCGAGCATCTCTGCCAGGACCCGATGCACCTGATGATGGAGGTGAACCGGATCCTGAAGCCGGGCGGCCATCTGGTGTTGACGACGCCCAATATTGCCGCGCTGCGCGGGATCGCGGCAATCCTGCAGGGCTACCATCCGGGATTCTTCCATGCCTACATACGGCCTGCCGTGGAAGGCGACGCCGTGGACGCGCGCCACAACCGCGAGTACACGCCGCGCGAGATCCACCAGCTGCTCGAGAACGCGGGCTTCTCTGTGGTGGAGCTCGAGACCGGGCCGTTTCGCGACACGCCGTCGCCGGAATACGCGTGGGTCGGGCGGCTGCTCGAACACTGCAGCCTGCCCGCGCACTTGCGGGGTGACGGCATCTACGCCGTCGGCCGGAAGACGGGGGCCGTGCGGGAGCGCTATCCGGGCTGGCTGTATTCATGAGCGCGCGTTACTCTGTCCCGAAAGTGCACGCCGACGGCCTGCGGCTGGCGGTGGCTTTCGATATCGAGAATACGTCGGGGGAAAGCTGGCGGGGGAGCGATCTCCGCATCGGCTATCAGGTCTTCGACCCGGAGACGGACGCGCTGCTGGTGGACGGCGCGCGCACTCCGGTGGGCGAGGACCGGGCGCATGTCGAGATTATTTTCGACATGCCCTTCGCGCCCGGACGCTATCGCGTTGTCGTGTCGCCGATGCGGGAGAACGCCGCCTGGTTTTACGAGAAGGGCTGGCGGTTCCTGGCGATCGACGCCGCGGTGGCGGGCGGCGTGTGCGCGGTCGAGCGCGTCCGGGTGATCACGCTGCGGACGGTGCGCGGCGAGCGCATGCTGCGCTCTTCAGGCCGGCTTCTGACCTGGCCGTGGCTGGCAGTCTGGCGGCATCGCGGCCTGATCCGGACCATGGTCCGGCGGGACCTGCTGAGCCGCTACCGGGGCTCGTTCGGCGGGAGATGGTGGACGCTTCTGACACCCCTGCTGCTGATGCTGACTTATTACTTCGTTTTTGGAGTGGTGCTCGAGACGCGCTTCGAGGCCGACCCCAGCCGCTCCGGCTTCGTACTTTATTTTTTCGCGGGAATGCTTCCCTGGCTCGCGTTCAGCGAGGCGGCCGCCCGCGCGCCGACGGTGATCTGGGAGCATCGGAATTTCGTCAAGAAGCTGGTGTTCCCGGTGGAGACGCTGCCGGTGAACCTGGTGGCGGCGGGACTGGTGAGCGAACTGGTAATGATTGTCCTGTTCGTGGGCGGGCTGATCATTGCGAGGGGACAGGCTCCGGCCACTCTGTGGTGGCTTCCGTTGATCGTGGCGCCGCAAGTCCTGTTCACCCTGGGGGTGTGCTGGTTCCTGGCGGCGCTGGGCGTGTTCGTGCGGGACTTGGGACAGGTGATCGGATTTCTGCTGACTCTCTGGTTCTTTCTGACGCCGATCTGTTATCCGCAGGCGCAGATGCCCGCGGCGGCGATGGCGATTCTGTCGAGCAATCCCATTTTCGTGCTGGTGCGGCTTTACCGGGGCGTGCTGCTCGAAGGGCACAGCCCGGGGGCGCAGAGCCTGGCAGGATTTTGGATCTTGTCGGCTGCCGTGTTTTTGTCGGGCTACGCGTGGTTTTATAAGTTGCGGCGCAGCTTCGCCGATCTGATGTGAACAGGCTGCCCGGCGTCTTGCCATGGCTCCGCCCGATTCGGTATAACGAGACTTCGTTCCGGTCCTGAGCAGCTTCCGGAACCAAGTCAGGAACGGGCGCCATTTCCGCATCCACACCAACGCTGGCCATCCAGTCAGGCATTCGCGCCAACGCCAAGCCGTTCACCCTGCTGATTCTGGTTACGGCCTTCATCGGGGCGACCGTTGGACTCGAGCGGGCGGTTCTACCGCTGATCGCCAAAGCCAGCTTCGGAATGGTGTCGAAGTCGGTAACGCTTTCCTTTCTGGTGGCATTCGGGCTGACGAAGGCGGCTGCGAACCTATTCGCCGGGCATGTTTCGGAGCGCATCGGACGCAAGCGAATGATGATCGCGGGCTGGCTGGCGGGGCTCCCGGTTCCCCTGCTGATCATGACCGCTCCGTCGTGGGGATGGGTAGTGTTCGCCAACGTGCTGCTGGGGATCAACCAGGGACTGTGCTGGTCGTCGGCGCTCATCATGATGGTAGACGTGGCCGGACCCAGGCGGCGGGGCATGGCGATCGGCATCAACGAGTTCAGCGGATACATCGGCGTCTCGCTCTCGGCGCTGATGACCGGCTATCTGGCGTCGCATTACGGGCTGCGGGCGGCGCCGTTTCTGCCGGGCATCGGGTTCGCGCTGACGGGCCTGGCGCTGTCGTTTCGAGTGGGGGATACGCGGGCCCATGCGCGCCGGGAACACGGGGGTTCCGGGGAGAGTCCGCCATTTTCGCGGATCCTGGCGCTGACGCTCTGGAAACAGCGGACGCTGTTCAGCGCCAGCCAGGCGGGCATGGTGAACAAGATGAACGACGGGATGATCTGGGGCCTGCTGCCCATCTTCTGGTCGGGCGCCGGGATGACCGTCGCCCAGATTGGAGCGGCCGCGGCAACGTATCCGGCCATGTGGGGAATCTGCCAGCTGGCGACGGGCGCGCTGAGCGACCGCTGGGGCCGTAAATGGATGATCGCGGCCGGTATGTGGTTGCAGACCGCGGGAATCGTACTGTTCCTCCAGCGCGGGGGCTTCGGAGTGGCGGTGGCGGGGGCGGCGGCGGCGGGGTTCGGCACGGCGCTTGTCTATCCGACCTTGCTGGCCACGATTTCGGATGCAGCCCGGCCGGAATGGCGCGCGTCGGCGCTGGGGGTGTACCGGATGTGGCGGGACGCCGGTTACGCGGTCAGCGGTCTTATAGCCGGGGCGCTGGCGGACCGGGTAGGAATTCCGGCGACGATCGGGGCAGCCGCGGCGCTGACGCTCGCCTCCGGAGTGGTGGTGGCGATGGCGATGGAGGAGACGCGGCCCAGACACGGTGAAACAGTCCAAAACCTGCCCGGAGACCCGTGATTGCCCGGAAGATACTGAACTGATACCATATGGAAGACTACCATTCAATTCGTCGGGGTTTAATACTTGCGGGTTTGTTCCTACGTTGCACTATTTATCGCGATCTCGGGCGGAGCTTACGCCGAGGACTGGTCGTTTGAAGCGGCGGGCATCATACACGACTACCTGGCGGTTTCGAAGGCGCAGCAGAGCCGCCTGCAGGGCGCTTCGATGTCGGTGGACATCGAGGCCGACCTTCCGAAGCTGAACAAGCACGGCCGGCTCCGGGCCTTGCGGCATATTTCGAACCTGGGCCGGATTACGTACGACCTGCTTCGTTTCGAAGGCGACCGCACCATCAAGAACGATGTCATCGCCCGCTATCTGACGGCCGAATCGGAATCGTTCAAGTCAGAGCAGGCGTCGCTGGCCGTGACCCCTGCCAATTACAAGTTCAAGTATAAAGGTCTCATTCAGGCGGAGGGGCGCCGGGTTCACGCATTTCACGTCACGCCGCGCAAGAAAAGGGTGGGGCTGTTCGAGGGCGAACTCTGGATCGATCCGGCGACGCATCTTCCCGTTCGCGAATCCGGCCGTTTCGTCAAGAGCCCTTCTATCTTCCTGAAGAAGGTCGAGTTCGTGAGGGACTACCAGATCCAGGACGGCGTCGCGGTTCCGAGCCGGATCAAGACCACGGTGGAAACCCGCATCGTGGGCAAAGCCAACCTTTCGGTCGCATTCAGCGAAGTATCGCTGCTCGAAGGAACCCAGATCGCCGCCGGCGATACGGAATAGAAGGAAGCCGATGAGAACTCTGTTCCTGAATCCTCCCTCGTTCGAGGGATTTGACGGCGGCGCAAGCTCCCGCTGGCCAGCCTCCCGGGAAATCGAATCCTACTGGTATCCGGTGTGGCTCTGCTATCCGGCGGGGCTGCTGCCGGACAGCAAGGTAGTGGACGCGCCCCCGCACGGTATTTCCATCGAGCGGACGGTGGAGATGGCCAGGGATTTCGAGCTGCTGGTCCTGTTCACGTCGACGCCGGGGTTTCACGTGGACGTGAAGATGGCGGAGATGATGAAGGACGTCAATCCGAAGCTCAAGGTGGCGTTCGTGGGGCCGCCGGTGACCACGGAACCGGAGAAGACGCTGCGGTCGACTTCGGCCATCGACTTCGTGGTGCGGCGGGAGTTCGATTATCAGATCGCCGATTACGCCAAAGGTAAGCCGCTCGAATCGCTTCCGGGGGTCAGCTTCCGGAAGAACGGCGGAATCGTCAACAATCCCGAGGGCGGCGTGATCGAGAATCTGGACGAGCTGCCCTGGGTGTCCAAGGTCTACAAGCGGGACCTGGACGTGACGCGCTATAACGTCCCATTCCTGCAGAACCCCTTCATCTCCTTTTACACTTCGCGCGGATGTCCGGCCATGTGCACTTTCTGCCTGTGGCCGCAGACGCATTCCGGACATCGCTGGCGGCTGCGTTCGACCGATGACGTGGCGAACGAGGTTCGCTACGCGGTGGAAGCTTTTCCGCAGGTCAAAGAGATTTTCTTCGACGACGACACGTTCAATTACCAGAAGGCGCGCACGATCGAGCTGTGCTCGAAGCTGAAGCCGCTGAAGTTCACCTGGTCGTGCACATCGCGGGTGACCACCGACTACGAAACCCTGAAAGCGATGCGGGAGGCGGGCTGCCGGCTGCTGATCGTAGGGTACGAGTCAGGGGATCCGCAGATTCTCAAGAACATCAAGAAGGGGGCCACCATCGACATGGCCCAGCGGTTCACGGCGAACTGCAAGAAGCTGGGACTGGTGATCCACGGGGACTTCATCGTGGGGCTGCCCGGCGAGACACCGCAGAGCCTGCGCCGGACCATCGATTTCGCCAAGCGCCTGGACAACGAAACGATCCAGGTCTCGATCGCGCATCCCTATCCGGGCACGGAATTTTACGACTACGCCAAGAAGAACGACCTGATCACCATCGATTCGATGACGGACGATGTCGGCCATCAGCTGCCGACGGTGATCTATCCCGGCCTGGACCGCGCGGAGCTGGTGGATTGGGTGGAGCGGTTTTACGGCGAGTATTACTTCCGCCCGCGGGTGATCTGGCGGGTAGTGCGGAAGGCGATCTTCAACTCCACGGAACGGAAACGGCTCAGCAAGGAGGCGCGTGAATACATGGCGCTGCGCTCCAAGCGAAAGAAGTTCGTGACCGAACACCGGCAGACGGCCGTTTCGGCCAACGCAGGCGACTAGCTTGCCGTCCTCGCCGGGGGTAGAGGGCCGCAAGCCGGTACTTCACTTCAAAACGATCGTGATGACGCTGATTGTGGTTCTGAGCAGCGTCCTCGGGAATTTCGCCTTGACCCTGGGGATGCGGCAGTCCGGTCCCGATGCTCTGGGAGGCCCGCTCAGCTATATACAGGTCCTGTTTCAGCCGTGGGTGGCGCTCGGAGTCATCCTGCTGTTGGTCTGGATGCTTTCCCAGATGCTCCTGCTGAGCTGGGCGGATTTGAGCTACGTTCTGCCGGTGACGTCAGTGGGATACGTGTTGACGGCGGTGACCGGGCGGCTGTTTCTGGCGGAGCAGATTTCCGTGGCGCGCTGGGCCGGGGTGACGCTGATCATGGCCGGCGTGGTATTCGTCGGGCGGACGCAGCACAGCACGACAGGGGAGGACGGCCCATGAAATGGGCTCTGGTTGCGATCATTGTCGCCACCACCACGCTGAAGGACGTGCTGCAGGCGGTGGCCATGAAGCAGCACGGCGAGATTCACGACTTTCGGCCGGGCGCTCTGGGCAAGGCGCTGGGGCTGCTGGCGCGAAACCGGAGCATCCTCGCGTCGGTGGTCTTCTCGGGCATCTCCTTTTTCGCGTTTCTCCACCTGGTGACCATCGCCGACCTGAGTTTCGCGGTTCCGGCCACCGCCGCCAGCTACGTGTTCGAGACGATCCTGGCCAAATATGTTCTGAAAGAGCGCGTGAACGGGGAGCGCTGGGCGGGCGCCGTTCTGGTGGCTGTCGGAGTCGCGCTAGTCTCGTTGTGAGCTGGCTCTGGGCTGTGCCGGCGGCCGCCGCGGGCGTGTATTACCTGATCGCCCTGGCCGCGGGTCTGATGCGCCTGCGTTTCCGCGACCCCGCCGGCCGCGCCGCCCCTCCGGTCTCGATCCTGAAACCGGTGCGCGGACGCGATCCGCGCTTCTACGAGGCGATCCGGTCCCACGCCACTCTGGAATATCCGAGTTTTGAAATCCTGTTCGGCGTGAAGGATCCGGCCGACCCGGCGATCGCTGAAATCCGCCGGCTCCAGCAGGAGTTCCCGGATCGAGAAATCCGGCTGGTGATGACCACTCGTGAAGCGCCGAACGGCAAGGTGGCCGTGCTGACCGAACTGGCGCGTCACGCCCGGCATGCGCTGTGGCTGGTCAACGACAGCGATATACGGGTGGAGGCGGATTACCTGCGGCGGGTCGTGGCGCCGCTCGAGGATCCGGCGAACGGAGTGGTGACGTGTCTCTATCGCGCCCGCGCCGAGAGCTGGCCGGGGTGGTGGGAAGCGCTGGGCATCGCCACCGAGTTCGCGCCGAGCGTGCTGGTTGCGCCTCTGGTGGGCGTGGACGGATTCGCGCTCGGATCCACGATGGTCTTCCGGGCGGAGCATCTGGAAAAGACCGGCGGATTTCCCGCCCTCGAGGACTACCTGGCGGACGACTACCATCTTGGAGCCCGCATTTCGGAGTTGGGGTATCGCGTCGTGCTGTCCAGAGTGGTGGTGGAGACGAATCTCTCCGGCGCCAACTGGGGCGAGGTGTGGCGGCACCAATTGCGGTGGTCGCGGACGATTCGCGTGTCCCGCACGGCCGGCTATTACGGTTACCTGGCTACGCAGGCGGCCTTCTGGTCGCTGGTGGCGGCGGCGGCGGGATTCTGGCCCGTCGGGCTGGCGGCGGTCACGGTGCGGATCGCGGCTGGAATCGCCGTCGGCTGGGGAGTGCTGGGAGACGCGCGGGCGCTGCGGTATTGGTACTGGATGCCGTTCCGGGACCTGTGGGGATTCGCGATCTGGATCGCGGGGTTGTGGGGATCGAGCGTGGAATGGAGGGGCACGCGGCTGCGGCTGTCGCCGGACGGAAGGATCGTGTGATTGGCGGTTCGGCTGGCCGGTCACGGGTTTGTTGTATACTGGCCGAAAGTTGAACGACTCGGAATGTCCAATTCCAAAAAATCCTGAAAAGCCGATCACTGACCATTTATGAAAGCCTACGAGATTCGCGACGCCTTCGGTGTCGATGCATTAGCTGTCTCAGAGCGTCCGGAGCCGCAGCCCGGTCCGGGGCAGGTGGTCGTCATGAACCGCGCCGTCTCGCTGAACTTTCGCGACCTGCTGGTGGTGAAAGGCGATTACAGCCGGAAGCTGCCGCTTCCCATGACGCCCTGCTCGGACTGCGCCGGCGAAGTGGCGGCGGTGGGCGAAGGGGTGACGCGGGTGAAGCGGGGCGACCGGGTGGCCGGAATTTTCATGCAGACATGGCTCGACGGCGAGGTCACCGAGGCCAAAGCCAAGTCCGCCCTGGGAGGCGCGATCAGCGGCGTGCTGGCCGAATCCGTCCTGCTGCACGAAAACGGACTGGTGCCTATTCCGTCTCACCTTTCGTTCGAAGAGGCGGCGACCCTGCCCTGCGCCGGGGTGACCGCCTGGCACGCCCTTATCGCGGAGCAGGCCGTCAAGCCGGGGGATACGGTGGTCACGCTGGGCAGCGGCGGCGTGTCGCTGTTCGCGCTGCAATTCGCGAAGATGGCGGGCGCGCGCGTGATCTCGACTTCCGGCAGCGACGAAAAGCTCGCGAAACTGCGCGGCCTGGGCGCCGCTGAAGGCATCAATTACAAGACTGCGCCCGAATGGGACAAGCGCGTCCGCGAGTTGACCGGCGCGGGGGCGGACCACATTGTGGAAGTGGGCGGGGCGAGCACGCTGCCGAAGTCGCTCAAAGCGGTTCGCATGGGCGGGCGGATCAGCCTCATCGGCAACGTCGCGGGGGGAGGAGAGGTCAATCCGGTGCCGCTCCTGATGAAGAATGTCAGGATGCAGGGCATCTTCGTGGGATCGCGCGAAATGTTCGAGAACATGAATCGCGCCATTTCCGCCCACGGGCTGCGGCCGGTGGTGGACAGGGTGTTTGGGTTCGATCAGGCGCGCGAAGCGATGCATTACATGGAGAGCGGCGCGCATTTCGGGAAGATCTGCATCAGGGTTTCCTGAGCGGTTATACTGGCCGCGTAAACATCGGGAGGCAGGGATGAGGCTTGAACGGGTTCTGCTGTGCATGGCGCTGGCGTACACGCCGGCTATTTCTCAAACCATCCAATGCGACATGGGGCAGTACAAAGCGTCCCCGGGGCTGAAAGCGGAAACGCAGGGCAGCGCTTTGCAACTTACCTGGGACGGCGAGCGCGGCGAACAGTTGCGCGCCTCGTTCACGATTCGCGACGGACAACCGATGGTGACGGAACTGGCCGCCAAGGCAGGCAAGGGCGCGTGGAAAATACTGGGAAGCAATCTGACGCCGGAGTACGAGATCACGACGGGCAAGCGGCGCATGTCCGAGCAGCAGATGGGGCCGCTGCGATCGATGAAAGCTTCGATCACGCCGGAACTGATCGAGAAGGAGAAGTGGAACGCCTTCTGGGACGCTCCCCTGATGGTTCCGGGGCGGCCGAAGACGAATCTCGACTTGCCGCGCAGCGCGGACGAGATCCGGCGCGTCTGGGCCAGCTACAAGGCGACCGGCTGCCAGGTGAAAACGGACGGGGCGCGCATCGAAGTGACATTTCCGGGCTTCGACGCGGGTCTTTTTTCCGGCGCCTTGCAGTACACGGTCTACCGCGGATCGAATCTGCTGCGGCAGGAGGCGGTGGCCAAGACGAGCGAGCGCTCGGTGGCTTACAAGTATGTAGCCGGGCTAAAGGGATTCGGCATCGCGGACGACACCAAAGTGGTGTGGCGCGATACGGCGCGAGGCTGGCAGCAGTACGCGTTCGGGGGGGCGGTGAATCAGAGTCCGGTGGGATTGCAGGCGCGGAACCGGCTGGGGATTCTCGAGGCGAACGGCGGCTCGGTGGCCTTTTTCCCGCCCTCACACAAGTTTTTCTTTTCGCGCGAGATCGAAACCAATCTGGGGTACGTGTATTACCGGAAGGACAGCGAATCCTCCTTCTCGATCGGAGTACGGCAGCCGGACCGGGAGATCGGCGCGAAACCCTGGGGAATCTCGGACGAAGTCTGGACGCGGCGCGTGGGCGAGGCGCGCGGGCACCTGAACAACTTCGCGCTGTACAACGCTCCGGCGGGGACGCTGCAGCGCATGCCGGTGTATTTCTATCTGAGCGCGTCCGGCAGCCGGCCGACGCAGCAGGCGGTGATGGCGCTGACGCACGACGACGTGTACAAGCCGATGCCCGGCTACAAGGTGCTGGTCAGCCACTTCCATTTCCACTTCAACGAGCAGCTCAGCGACGCGGGAACGATGGACCTGATGCCGAGCTGGCTGCCGGTGTTTCGCAATCTGGGAATCAACATCGCCGTCCTGGCCGATTTCCACGGCGATTCGCATGCGACCGACACGGGAAAGCTGCGGCTGGACGAGCAGAAGGTGTACTTCGAAGGATGCCGGCGGTTCTCGGACCGCGACTTCCTGCTGATTCCGGGCGAGGAGCCGGACGCGGCCTTCGGCGGTCACTACCTGTTTCTGTTCCCGTCGCCGGTTTACTACACGCACGGCAAACCGGCGGGAGGTCCGCAGCCGTTCCTGGAGAACCTGGCGCCGTACGGCAAGGTTTATCACACGAGCAGCGCGCCGGCGGAGTTCGATCTGCTGAAAAAGGAGAACGGCCTGGTGTGGCAGACGCATCCGCGCACCAAGGGATCGACCGGGTATCCGGACGCCGTCCGGGAGACGGACTTTTTCCGCAGCGACCGGTATCTGGGCGGATCGTTCCAGTCGCTGCCGGTGGATCTGTCGCAGAAGCGGCTGTGCGAAGAGCGCTGCTTCGGGCTGCTGGACGACATGAACAACTGGGGCGCGCCGAAGTACATGCTGGCCGAAGGGGACACCTACATGAAGTATCCGGACGACGAGACCTTCCCGCAGTTGATGGTGAACTACGTGAAGATGGACCGGGTCCCGAAATTCAACGACGGATGGACGCCGGTCGTGAGCGCGCTGCGCGCGGGCGACTATTTCGTGACCAGCGGCGAAGTGCTGTTCAGGAGCTGGAGCATCGAAGGCGCGGGAGCGAAGCGGACCTACACAGCCGAAGCGGAGTGGACGTTCCCGCCGGAGTTCGCGGAGCTGGTGTGGAGCGACGGAAACACGGTGGGCCGGCAGGTGATCGACATGAAGGAGGCGGGTCCGTTCGGGAGCCGCAAGTTCCGGGTCCCGTTCGACGCGGCCGGAAAGAAATGGGTTCGGTTCGCAATGTGGGACTCGGCGGGGAACGGCGCCTTTACCCAGCCGGCGCACCTCAAGTAAAAGCTGTCACCTTCGGCTGCGGCGATAGCCGCCGCCCAGACCTCCGGCGTCGATGACCGCGGCGACAATCAGGATCAGGAGGTAGACGCCTTCGACGGGCAATCCCGAATTCACCATCCAGGCATAGGCCAGCGTCGTCAAGGGTAGAAAGACGAAGCCCAGCAACGGCAGCAGGAGGCCGTGGTAGGCGCGTTCCAGGTAGTTCGAGAAGAAGAAGAGGACCGCCAGAGCCAGCCGTGGAAACGCGAGGATCAGTATCAGAATCAGGCAAGGCATCGGCGCGGGACTCCCGACTCTATTTTCTCAGCAATGCCCGATTGACAGCGGTCCGCGGCATGCGGCGGCCGGAACCCCCACGCGGGGAGATAATAATCAATCCGGGTCTTCTTGGGAAGAGGAGTTTTCTAATGCAAATTGCCAGGCCGCTGGTTCTCCTGCTGTCCGTGCTCGCTGTTCGTACGGCGCCGGCCCAGTCGCTGTTCGGGTCGATTCTGGGCACGGTGTCGGACAAGTCACAAGCCGTGGTTGCGGGCGCCAATGTGCGGATTCGCAACTCGGCCACGAATGCGGTCCGGGTATTGAAAACGGACAAAGACGGCGCTTACCAGGCGCCGGCGCTGCCGGTCGGCGAGTACGAAGTCTCCTGCGAGGCGCCGGGCTTCAAGCGCGCGCTGGTGACGCGGGTGGACCTGGCGGTGGACCAGCGGGCGCGCATCGACATTCAACTCGAAGTAGGCGGCGTGGAACAGCAGGTGGAGGTGACTTCCTCGGCCCCGATCATCGAGACCGACACGGCCAGCCAGGGGACGGTGATCGACAACCAGCGGATCGTCGAGCTGCCGCTCAACGGACGCAACTTCCAGCAACTGGCGGTGCTGGCGCCGGGGGTGATCGCTCCCGTCGCGGGGGCGGGCAACGACGCCTACTTCAGCGTGGCCGGCACGCGCGGGCTGAGCAACAGTTTCATGATGGACGGAGCGACCAACACCAACAGCAACGCCAACGTCACGTTCATCAATCCGTCGATCGATCTGATCGAGGAGTTCAAGATCCAGCGCAACACATTCAATGCCGAGTACGGGCGCGGGGCGGCGCAGATCAACGTGGTCACCAAATCGGGCTCGAACAAGATCCATCTGACGCTGTTCGAGTTTCTACGCAACGACAAGTTGAATGCCCGCAACTTTTTCGACGGCGCGCGCAAGCCGATTTTGCGGCGCAACCAGTTCGGCGGGACGGTGAGCGGTCCGCTGGCGCTGCCCAGGATCTACGACGGCCGGAACAAGACGTTCTGGCTGTTCAACTACGAAGGGACACGGCAGAGGTCTCCCAATACGCGGCTCTCCACCGTGCCGGTGCAGGCGCAGCTGAACGGCGATTTGACCACGGCCGCCGGCGCATCGGTGCGGGATCCGCTCAACCCGGGAACGGTATTCCCCGACAAGCAGATTCCGGCTTCACGCTTCGATCCGGCGAGCGTGGTGTTCCGGAAATACATGCCGGTAACGACGCTGCCGCCGGGCGCTTTGGGTCCGGGAATCAATCTGATTACGCCGGTAAGCACGGCCGGAGATTTCGACCAGTTCACGATCAAGGTCGACCAGCAGTTCAGCGCCAACAGCCACGGCTTCGCGAGGTACACGTTCCACGACAACACCAATATCAATCCCAGCCTGGTTCCGGAGTACACGCAGAACGGACTGGCGCGGGACCAGAGCGCGCTGCTGGGACATAACTGGGTGCTGCGTCCGAGCCTGATCAACGAATTCCGGGCCGGCTTCAGCCGCCATACGCTGCATCAGGGGCCGCCGCATTTCGGCACGAACTTCGCGGAGGCGCTGGGCCTGAAGAACACGCTGAGCCGAAACGCCTCGTTCAACGCGCTGCCCACGGTGAACATCACGGGGTTCACCGGGCTGGGCGGGTCATCATTGATCACGCAGCGCATCAATACCTTTTCTTATGTGGACAACCTCACCTGGATCCACGGACGGCACACGGTAAAAACGGGCGTGGACATACGGCGGCTGCTGCTGGACGTCCGCAACATCGGCGCGACCAACGGGAGCTTTGGATTCACCGGAGCATTCTCCGGCGTTCCGGTGGCCGACTTCCTGCTGGGACTGGCGCAATCGGCCGGGGCAGCGGCTCCGCCGGGTCCGGACGGAGTCAACCTGAGCACCGTCTGGCAAGCCTTCGTGCAGGACGACTGGAAGGTGCGGGACAACCTGACGCTGAGCCTGGGCGTGCGGTATGAGTATCCATCGCCGCTCGTGAACAATCGCGGCCAACGGTCGTTGTTCGACGGGGATTATCCCGGAGGGCGGCTGATCTACTCGGGCATGGCGAGCTTCTTCGTGCCCGGAAAGGGCTTCACGAGCACCGACAGGCCGCTGGCGCCGGAGGGACTGGTTCCACCCGACAAGAACAATTTTGCGCCGCGGTTCGGCTTTGCCTGGAGGCCGGGCGGGAGCAAGCGCCACTCCGTCCGGGGAAGCTACGGTGTTTTCTACGAAGCGCAGAACGCCAACAACGAGATCCTGTTCGGCAGCTTCAACTACCCGCACCAGCTGACGTACGCCCTGACCAACGACATCACGCGGCCGAGTTTCGTGTGGTCCAACCTGTTTCCGCCGGAGGTGACCGTGGGGGCTACCAGTTTCAACTCGCTGTCGAAGGAGATGCCGGTCGGCTACGTGCAGCAGTGGAGCCTCAACGTGCAGCGGGCGATGCGGCCGAACCTGGCGCTGGAAGTGGGGTACATGGGGTCCAAGGGAACCAAGCTCGACTGGCGCAATCTGGCCAACCAGGCTGTGCCGGACAAGGACCCCTCGAGGCTGACGACGATCGCGAGCCGGCAGCCGTATCCCTCGTTTGCGGCCAATCCGCAGATCATCTCGCGCAACGGGTTCTCGAATTATCACGCGCTGCTGGCGCGGCTGGAGCGGAGATTTTCGGCAGGGCTGCAGTTCCTGGTGGCGTACACGTATTCGAAATCGATCGACAATTCGTCGTTCGCTGGGAATATCGGGGCGCAGCCGGCCATTCCGCAGAATCAGTACGACCGGTCGAACGAGCGGGGGCTTTCCTATTTCGATGTGCCGCACCGGCTGGCGGTGAGCTACGTCTGGAACCTTCCCTTCGGACGCGGGAAGCGCTTTCTGAGCGGCGGGGGGCTGACGGATTACGTCCTCGGCGGATGGCAGTTGACGGGCATCACGCAGGCCCAGACGGGGAATCCCTGGTCGGTGCTGGTGCAAGGCGATCCAGCCAATGTGGGCGCGGGGACGCAGCGGGCGGAACTGGTGGGCGACCCGACGCCGCCGGGCTTCGTCAAGAACGGTCCATCCCGCCTGCTCTTCGACCCCAAGGCGTTCGCCGTTCCGGTGCGCGGCACGTTCGGCAACACAGGACGCAATATCATTCGGGATGCGGGGATTCACAACTGGGATGTGGCGGTGAACAAGCGGTTCAGATTGACCGAAGCGAGCCGGCTCGAGTTTCGCTCGGAGCTGTTCAACGCCGCCAATCACACCAGCTTCCTGCAGTTCGCCAATACGGTGAATACGCCGACCTTCGGAACCCACACCTCGGCCCGGCCGCCGCGGATTTTGCAGTTCGCGCTGAAGTTGATTTACTAGATGTGGAGTCTGGCCTGACATGAGCAACTTCAATCGCAGACATTTTCTGGGAGCGCTGGCGGCCGCATCGGCGCGAAGGTCCCGCGCGGACACGCTGCCGCCGGTGCGCGCCATCACCAAGGGACCCAAGTTTCACTGGTTCGGATATTACGACAAGCTGCAGTTCGATCCCTCCAGCCGCTACGTGCTCGGAATGGAGGTGGGCTTCGAGCACCGTTCCCCTACCGCAGACGACCGGATTCGCATCGGGATGGTGGACCTGAAAGACAACGACCGCTGGATCGACCTGGGCGAAACGCGCGCCTGGTGCTGGCAGCAGGGCTGCATGCTGCAATGGCTGCCCGGTTCGTCCGAGGAGGTGATCTACAATGACCGCGGCGACGGCCATTACATCTCCCACATCCTCAACGTGAAGACGGGCAAGCGCCGGACCCTGCCCGGTCCCGTCTACGCGCTGAGTCCGGACGCGAAGTGGGCGGTTTCCACCGATTTCAGCCGGCTGGCCGATATGCGTCCGGGATACGGCTACGCGGGCATTCCGGACAAGTACAAGGACGTGCTCGCGCCGGAGCAGACCGGAATCTGGCGGATGGACCTGACAACCGGGAAACAGCAGTTGATCGTCAGCTACGCGCAGGCGGCCAGGGTCCCTTACAAAATTGGCGACTGGACGGGATCGAAGCACAAGTTCAATCACCTGCTGGTCGCGCCGGACGGATCGCGATTCATTTTTCTGCACCGGCGGCGCGGCGCCATGTCCAATCCGAAGGCCGGCATCACACGGATGTTCACGACGAATCCGGACGGCACGGACCTGTACGTGCTGGATCCCTACGGCGACACGTCGCACTTCATCTGGCGACGCAGCACGCACGTGATGGCCTGGGCAACGCACCCTTCCCACGGTCACAAATTTTATATCTACAAAGACCGCAGCGAGGACGTCGAGGTAATCGCACCGGACGTGATGACGGTCAACGGCCACAACACGTACCTGCGCGGCTACAGATGGGTCCTCAACGACACGTATCCGGACAAGGATCGGCTGCAGCATCCGTATCTCTACGACACGGAGACGGCGAAGCGGTATCCCCTCGGACACTTCGTCTCGCCTTCGGAATACACGGGCGAATGGCGGTGCGACAATCATCCGCGCTCGAGCCCGGACGGGCGCAAGGTGGTGATCGACTCGCCGCACGGAGGCGGACGGCAGATGTACCTGATCGATATCAGCGGAATTGGAAGCTGAGGCCTACACCCGGCGCGCTTCCGCGTTGACTCTGTCTCGCAGCGCTTTCATATACCCGATCGTGTAGGAATTGTTCACCGCAGGATAACCGCCGCCGGGTACGTGGTCGGGCACGACGATGCCGTCGAACTTTACGTCCCGCAGCGCTTTCATCACCTGGTACATGTCGAGATAGCCGTTGTCGACGAAAGTTTCGCGGAAGCGCGGCAGAGTGGAGTTCACGTTGCGGAAGTGCACCTTGAAGATCCGCTTCTTGGCCCCAAAGGCGCGCACGGCTTCGACCGGGTCCTTGCCGAAGGCGGGTTTCCCGCCCTCTGCCCAGGTGCCGATACAGAGACACACGCCGAAGTTGTCGCTGTCCGCAAGCTGAAAAGCCCGCTCGTAGGCGGCATAAGTGCGGAAGACGCGGGCCACGCAACCCAGTGAGGCGACCGGCGGATCGTCGGGATGCAGCCCGATCCGCACCTTGTTCTTTTCGGCCACGGGCATCACCGCGCGAATGAATGTCGTGAAGGTCTTCCAGATCTGCTCTTCCTGGTATTCCTTGTCGAAGGTGCAGGGCAGCTTTTGAGCCACGGCCAGGTCGAACTCACGCGTGTTCGCGTCGCCGCGGGTTTTTCCCACGGAAGTCTGGTAGAAGCCCGGAGTCGGCTGATTCTTGATATTGGAAATGTGAGCGTACGTGGTGTAGTGAATACCGGCCCGTCCCAGATTCCCCAGGTATGTCTTGTACTGCTCGATCTTGGTTTCCACGCCGGGAAGGCCGAGCACCATGACGGGATCGCAGTGCAGGTCAAGGATGCCGAAGTTGTAGACCTGGACGCCGTTCGCTTCGAGCTTCTTCCGCATGCCGATCATCCACTCGGCCGAATTGTTCTCGATAGAGGTCCAGATCGAGACGGCTTCGACGCCGGCGTGGCGGAGCAGGGCGAGGTCGTTTTCGCCGGGCCGGTCGGTGAACATCGTGCCGAGCTTGATACCCTCCGGCGCCTGGCTTTGAGCAGCGGCGTAGCGGAGTAAGGCTCCGCCGGCCGAGGCCATTCCGATTCGGACGAATTGTCGTCGTTCCATAAGCTCCTTCGGCGGATTCAGGTCACTGGCAAAGAAGCCGCCTCGAAAGGCGGCGGCCACTTAGACCGCGCCCAGGCCGGGTTTCGTCAGCACGCCTGTCTGCATGCTTCCGTCGGTGATTTTGAAAATCCCGGGAAATTTTTGGTCCCAGCCTTTGTTCGCGGCGGGAAAATACTGACGCGCGTTGGCTTCGATCCCGGCCACACCGGGGACGCGCGCCGCTATGCCAGCCGAGTGGATCAGAGACGCTCCCGGACAGGTAAGATCCTGCACGCAGAGGAACATTTTGTGCTTCTGCCCGACGGCCGCCATCAGCATGGCCTGGCTCTGCTGCTTGCAGGCCTTGAGCGCCGCGCCGGTGTAGCCCATCTCCCGGGACAGCATCAGGTTCTCGATATCCGTCAGGGATTCGTCGATTACCACCGGCTTCAACGCCGCGGCTTTGTGCATGTCCTGCTCGCGGTGGGCTTTCAAGTCCCGCGCGGTGGGCTGCTCCACGTACTGGATGCGCTCGAAGGCGCCTGCGGATTTCTCCTTCACGCGACGGAGAAAGGCCAGCAGGTAGTCGACGTTGGGACACTTCTCGTTGAAGTCCAGCGAATAGACCCACCTGGATACGCCGCGCTGTTTCTGGGCCTCCGTCGTCACCCGGTCCACGCTCAGGACACGGTCGATGTCCCATTCCACCTGGTCACCGTTGAGCTTGATTTTGAGGTTGGTCAGGCCGTTGTATCGAATCCACTCCGGCAGCGTCTCCGGCAGGCCGTCGCCGATGGGCTTCTTGACATCGTCTTTGGTGAGCGGATCCACCGCGCCCACCAGATGATAGAGCGGCATTTTCGGCTTGGGATCCCTGGATACGTACTGGCTGAGATACTCGCCTTTGAAATCCGGCCCGAGATACCGCGACAGGTCGTGCGTCATGAACTCCGGACCATAGGTGCGGTAGCAGTTCAGTCCGTGGGCTTTGCCGAAAGCGTCGTGAACGGCGGCGTCGAACGCGCTGGCGGTTACCAGGGTGCACAGTTTCGGAATCGGCGCATCGAGTTTGATCTGCTTCGACACCTCCCCGGCCGCTTTCAAAAAGGCGGGCTCCAGCGCCACGTTGATGTCCACCGGGTGGCCGGATTCTTTGTAGGCGCCGGTGATTTTGGAGATTCTCTCGGCCAGGTTCTTCATCGCCCCAAGCGTGGTCTCGTAGGACATCGTTTTGGAGGGGAAGGACCACACGTTGCCCATGGGCATGGACCCGAATCCTTTGCTGACCTTGCCGCCCGCCGTGCGAACCGTGCAGTTGACGTTGATGATCGTCGCCCGGTCGAGGACGGATCCGCCGAACTTGATGGGAGTGCGGTAAATGTAATCCTCGTATGCGTAGCGGATATCCTCGATGCGAATATCCGTCGGCTTGGCGGCGCTCACGATATTGAACAGCGCGGGAGATGCGACGGCGCCACGGAGCAGAGAGCGGCGAGTAAGTTGATTCATCATGTTCAGAATATCCCCGGGTTGCCGGGCGGCGCAAACGGGTCTCCGGAGCGGGCGCCGGCCGCCGCCCTGTTAAAATATGGGTGACATTCACGAATCCATGGCAAAGAAGGTCGCGATTATCGAAGACGAGTCCGAGCTGGCCGCGCTGCTCGAGTACAACCTGGGCCGGCAGGGACTGCAGACTTGCGTGATCTCCGGATGCAAGGGGGCCGTCGAGCACCTGGAGGCGTGGAAGCCGGATCTGATCATCCTGGACGTGATGCTGCCGGACGGCGATGGTTTCGAACTTTGCCGGCGGCTGCGGAAGAACGCGGCGATCGCCCGCACTCCGGTGGTCTTCCTGACGGCGCGTTCGGACGAGGTGGACCGGGTGCTGGGCCTCGAAATCGGCGGCGACGACTATGTGACCAAGCCGTTCAGCCCGCGGGAGCTGATGGCGCGGGTCAAAGCGCACCTCCGCCGGGGCGAGCAGGACGAAGCGGAAGGCCCGGACGCGGGTTTTTTGAAGCTGGGTCCGTTCACGCTGGACCGGGCCGCGCATCGTCTCTCGCTGCGTGACGAGGAGCTGGCGTTGACGTCGACCGAATTCCGGCTGCTGGAATTCTTTCTCATGCACCCCGGCCGAGCGTACAACCGCGAGCAGCTGCTCGAGGAAGTTTGGGGACAGCAGCATTACGTGAGCCCGCGCACGGTGGACGTACACGTTCGAAGGCTTCGCGAGCGCATCGAGGAACAGCCGGACGATCCCCGCTTCCTGACCACGGTACGAGGATTCGGATACCGGTTCGAGGCTCCCGTTTGACCGCGCGAATCTTTTTCAAGCTTCTATTGGTGGCCTTGTGCCTGCTGGCGGTGTCGATGGCCACGGTGGACTATTTCGCCACCCGGGTGGTGGAATCCAGCTACATCCAGAACCTGACGAACGACCTGGCCGACAAAGGACGGCTGTTCGCCCTGAACCTGCCCGCCGGGGGCGAAAAGCTGCACGCGATGGCTCGCGCGGTGGAAGGCCGGCTTACGATTATCGGGAAGGACGGGCAGGTTTTTTTCGACTCCGAAGCCGAACCGGCCAAGATGGAAAACCACGCCCACCGGATCGAGTTCGCGCGAGCCCTAGCCGGCGGCCGCGGATCCTCGATCCGCCACAGCGCCACTACCGGCGTGGATTACCTGTACGTAGCCGTCCCCATTTCGAACGGGGCGCTGCGGCTGGCCGCTCCGCTCTCGGACGTGCAGGCGCAGGTCAGGTCGATCCGGGGCAAGATGCTGGCGGCGACAGCGGTGGGCTTTCTGCCCGCAATCCTGATCGCGGCTTTTTTCGCCCGCAGGACTTCCAAGCGCCTGGGGGCGATCATCGCCTTCGCCGGGGAGCTGGCCAAAGGGAACTTCCGCGCGCGGATCGCCTCGGACACCAAGGGCGAGCTGGGAATTTTGAGCAACCAGCTCAAAGACGCGGGCGAGCACCTGCAGCGCGCGGTGGAGCAGCTCGAGCGGGAGCACAGCGAACTGGAAAAGCTGGAGCGGGTGAGAAAGGATTTCGTCATCAATGTCTCGCATGAATTGCGTACGCCGCTGGCTTCGATTCAGGGCTACACGGAAACGCTGATGGACGGCGCGCTCGAGGATCACGCCAATAATATGCGCTTCCTCGGCATCATCCGGCAGAACGCGGAACGGCTGGCCAGCCTGACGGCCGACCTGCTGACGCTGTCGCGGATCGAAATGCGCCGGCAGGAGCTGAGCCTGGCTCCCTATCGCGCGGTGGAGCTTTTATCGGAAGTGGTAGACACGGTAT
>DATJFH010000088.1:0-4553 GCA_035495815.1 Bryobacteraceae bacterium | reverse complement strand
TCGCGACGGCGGGGATCACGGCCGAAGAATTTCCCTGCGACATTATCGGTCCTATGTTTTATACCGACAGCCTGCTGCGGGAGGCTCTGCCGATCAGCGGAGGACAGGCGCGGGCGCCGGAGAAGCCGGGGCTGGGGGTCGAGCTGGACGAAGAGAAGGTGGAGCTGTACCGGGTGCGGTAGTCGAGTACACTGATCGCATGTCTGATTCTCTGTCCCGGCGGCGATGGCTGGCGGGGGCGTTCGGATTGGCGGCTCTCGGGGCGGGACGTCCTGAAGGCGCGCTGGTCGATACCCACGTCCACCTGTTCGACCCGAAACGATTTCCCTACCACAAGAGCGCCACTTATCGGCCGCCCGCGGCCACCCTCGAGTCTTATACCGCGTTCGTGAAGCAGGCGGGTATCGATCATGCGGTGATCGTGCATCCGGAGCCGTATCAGGACGACCACGGGTATCTCGAATACTGCTTCGCGCACGAGCCGTCGAGGGGATTTTTCAAGGGTACCTGCCTGTTCGATCCGGTCGCAGCGGACACGCCGGCGCGGATGGAAGCGCTGGTGAAGAAGGCTCCGGGCCGCATCGTCGCGCTGCGCATTCATGAGAACCTGCCGGCCGGCAAGACGGCGACGACCAGCGGTCCGATCCGCGACCGCGACATGCGCCACCCGGCGATGAAGCAGACGTGGCGGGCGGCCCACCAGCTGGGGCTGGCGATCCAGATGCACTTCATTCCCCGCTTCGCTCCGCAGATTGGAGAGCTGGCCGCGCAGTTCCGAGACATGCCCGTGATTCTGGATCACCTGGCGCGGTCGGGACAAGGCACACCGGCCGAATTCGAGCAGGTATTGAAGCTATCCCAATATCCGCGCGTCTACATGAAATACTCCGGCGTGAGTTATTCGTCGAAGCAGCCGTATCCCTATGCCGACGCCCGGCCGTCGGTACGAAAAGTGTATGACGCGTTCGGATCCGGAAGAATTCTGTGGGGCGGCCTCGGCATGAACATGCCGGATTTTATAAAGGCGTCAGAACTCCTGGACCAGATGTTCGCTTTCGCCGCGGAGGGCGACCGGGCCAGGATTCGCGGCTTGAACGCGATGGAGCTTTTCAAATTCTAGGAAATGCCGTCCGGCGGCAGCGCTACCTCGGGCATCCACCGTCAGTGCGGGTCGTGCGAGGGGCCGCGCGCTCTACGGGTGGCTTGCTTTTTTTCGTTTCCTGGCCCAGCCTTCTTTATTCACCTGCCGCGAACGGCCGATCGCCAGCGCTTCCGGCGGGACGGCGTGGGTGATCACGGAGCCGGCGGCCAGGTACGAATCGGCGCCGATCTCCATCGGGGCCACGATGGTCGAGTTGCTGCCGACGAAGGCGCCGTCGCCGATGTGGGTGGCGTGCTTGCGAACCCCGTCAAAGTTGCAGGTGATGGTACCCGCGCCGATGTTCACTTTCCGGCCGATGTCCGAATCGCCCAGATACGCGAGGTGCATGGCTTTCGAACCGGGACCCAGCCGGGTCTTCTTCAACTCCACGAAATTGCCCACGTGCGCCCCGGCTTCGACATGGGCGCCCATGCGCAAGCGCGCATAGGGACCGACCTGGCCCTCATCGTCGATCTCCGAGCCGGCAATGCTGGTGAACGGCGACACGATCACGCCGCGTCCCAGGCGGCTGTCCCGCACGATGGAGCAGGCGCCGATGACGCAGTCCTCGCCGATCGAGGTTGCGCCCAGAATCTGGGCAAAGGGTTCGACTATCGTATCCATGCCGATCCGCACTCCGCCGTCGATACTGACGGTCTCCGGCTTCTCGATGGTGACGCCGCCCAGCATTAATTCTTCGGCCTTGCGGCGGCGAAACAGGGCGTCGGCCTTGGCGAGCTCGAGCCGGTTGTTGATCCCCAGCACCTCCACAGGGTCGGCGATCTTCATCGGCCGCACGGCGTGGCCCGCCTGACTGAGAATCTCGACGATGTCGGTCAGGTAATATTCACCGGCGGGATTGGCGGTCCCGATCCGGCCGAGGTTGGCCCAAAACTCGGCGGCCGAAAAGCAGTAGATCCCGGAGTTGATCTGTTTCACCTGCCGCTGAACGGAAGTGGCCGCTTTCTCCTCCACGATGATCCGCACTAGGCCGGACTCGTCCTCGATGACGCGGCCGTATCCGGCGGGATCTTCCAGCAGGGTGGTAATCAGCGTGGCGGCCGAGCCTGATTCGGCCTGCGCCTGGACCAGGCGGCGCAGCGTATGGGCCGAGATCAGGGGACAATCGCCGTAGAGCACGACGAGCCGGCCCGGCAGCCCCTGGAGGGCTTCGCGGCCGGCCATGAGAGCGTGGCCCGTGCCTTTCTGCTCGGTCTGCTCGATGAATCCGACGCCGCGGGTTTCGAGGATGCTCCGCACCTTGCCGGCCTGGTGTCCCACCACGACAAAGACGCGGGCGGGCTGCGTCAGCTCGAGCGCCGTGTCGACGACGTGCTCGATGAGGGTCTTTCCTCCGGCGGCGTGCAGGACTTTTGCCTTCGCCGATTTCATGCGCGTGCCCAGCCCGGCGGCCAGGATCACGATGGTCAGATCCGATTCGGTCATGATGAATGTTCAAAAGCTTTCTTCAACCGGCGGCGTCTGCCCTGGTAGGCCAGTTGAAAAGCGAAGTCGGCCACCACGTCCGGATCGTGCCGCACCGTGGCGCCCTGCTGCAACAGGTTGCCGGAGACCACTTGAAGTCCCAGATCGAGCAGCGCATCCATGTCCACCTCGACCGGCTTCACCTGCTGCCTGGCGTATTTCTTCAACAGCGCCGGACGGACAGGGGCCTGGTTGACCACGGCGTAATCGAGCAGGCCTTTTCCGGCGTGGTTGTAGATGGCTCGAATGTGGTCCGCGGCGCTGAAGCCCATGGTCTCGCATGGCTGCCACATGAGATTGACGAAGTATGCCTTGAGCGCGGGCGACTTGCGAATCGCCTTGGCCATGCCCTCCACCAGCAGATTCGGAATCACACTGGTGAAGAGCGATCCGGGTCCCAGCGTAATCAGATCCGCGTCGGCGATCGCTTTCAGGGCTTCCGGCAGCGGGAGACACTTGCCCGGACGCAGGCGGATACGCGAGATCGGCGAGCGGCTGGCAGTGATCCGGGTTTCGCCGGTCACCCGGCGGCCGTTTTCGAGAGTGGCTTCGAGGACGATGTTCTTGGCGGTCGCGGGGTAGATGTTGCCGGCGATGCGCAGGACTTCCGAGGAGACTTTGACGGCTTCGTGAAAATCGCCGCTGACCCGCGTCAAGGCGGTCAGGAAGAGGTTGCCGAAGCTGTGTCCCTTGAGTCCGTGGCCGTTCTGGAAACGGTATTGAAAGAGGCGGGAGAGCAGGCCCTCGTCCTCGGAGAGCGCCACCATGCAATTGCGAATATCGCCCGGCGGGAGGATTTCAAATTCCCGGCGCAGGCGTCCCGAACTGCCGCCGTCGTCGGTGACGGTCACCACGGCGGTGATGTCGATCACGCGGCGGTCGGGCTGAGCGTATTTCTTGAGGCCCATCAGCAGCGCGGAGAGCCCGGTGCCTCCGCCGATCGAGACGATGCTCAGGGGCGGGGTCATGACCGGGCGTGGCGTGGACGCAGGCCTGCGCTAGGAGTCCCGTTCCGGGTAGAGCAGCCGGATGAACCGCGGCTGGTTGGCAACGACATCGAAATCGGAGTCCTCTCTGGCGACCATGCGATTTCGCGGCTGGATTTCGATCGCACGCTTCAAACTATCATACGCGCCCGGAGCATCCCCGCTCAACGCCTGGCAGACGGCGAGGGCGTAATGGACGTGGTCGGCGCGGGGTTCCATCTCGAGGGCGGCCGCGAGATGGCGGCGCGCCGGGTCGAGATTCCGCAGGTTGAGGAGGGCGATGGCGTAGTTGTAGTGGCCTTCGGGAGTCTTCGGTTGGGGCTGGGGAGCGCTGAGGCGGCTTTCGCAGATTCGAATATGGACCGCGGCTTTGGATGCGATCTCACGGTTGGGACCCTGGGTGGCCCGGCCGAACAGATCCTTCGCCTCCCGGTAATTTCGCTTGTGCAGGAGCGCTACGCCGCGTTCAAAAGCGTTGAATTGCGCTCTGACCGGAGGAGGCGCAGGCGGCGCCGCGGGACGCCGGCCGGGGGCCACGGGCTGCCCATTCTTGCCGATCTTTCCGGTGGCGGCGGGCGGCGCGGTATTCGGCTTCTTCTTTTTGTCGCTAGGAGGCATACGTTCCGGCCTTCCGAATGGAAGGAACTGTATCAGAACGCGGCGAGGCATTGCAAGGCATTTTTTGACGGCTTTTTTGGACAGGCCATTCGCCGGACGCGGTTTTTAGACGCGCCGGGGGGCCGGGAAAGGTAAAATCGGGGCTCAAAGGGCGCACAGCGCGGGGGCTTTTTCGGCATCGTCGTGTATTGCGAGAGTTGTGATTCTTCAAAATCAGCCGAGATCGCGGGTGCACAAATTTAGCTGAAAATGTTTCCGGGTTGTGGCGGCTGAGCGGGTGGAACGAGGGTTGCCGGAAAAGAACATGCAGAAGTCACGCCGTA
>DATJFH010000087.1:0-2856 GCA_035495815.1 Bryobacteraceae bacterium | reverse complement strand
GGGTACTTCTCCGCATTTCAGCAAGCACGGCAAAACCTGCAGTATTCGCGTGGCGCCCTCGGAGAAAGTTTTCGCTCAGCGGAAGTCCCGTATCGGCTGATCGGTTAACGCTTCCCTAATCAGGTTCTTTCCGGTTTCGCGGTTTTTCGTCCAAGTGCGGTTACCCTCCATGTGCTTTGGGTACAGGCGGCGCCACGGCGCAGTCTCTCGCGAGAGGAGTCTTATTCCTCTCGCAGCGCTGTCAGCGGACTCACGCGGGCAGCACGGCGCGCCGGAAGGAGGGCTGCCACACCGGCGATGACGATCAGGGCAAGCAGCGCCAGCAACGCTGTCGTGGGATCCATGGGTTCTAAACCGAAGAGCTGACTTTTGAGGAACCGTCCGACGGCCCAGGAGGCAGGGACGCCGACCAGGATGCCGGCACCCACCATCCTTATGGAGTCGCCCAGCACCATATGTCGGACCTGCGTGCCGGTCGCGCCCAACGCCATCCGGATGCCGATCTCATTGGTGCGGCGGGCGACTGCGTAGCCCAGCAAACCCGCGAGTCCGACCGCGGCCAGAGCCAGCGCCGCCAGGCTGAAGGCGCCGGAGACGAGAGCCAGCAGCCGTTCGGTCCGAAGTTGACGATCGACCAATCCGGATTGAGTGTGGAATTCGGCCAAGGGTACCGACGGGTCGATACGGGCGACGGCTTCACGAACCGCAATTGCCAGCGCGCCGGAATCGATTTTCGCGCGGATCGCCAAGTGATCCGCCGGGGCGCTCATCGCCAAGAGATCCAGTTGCTGGTACATCGTGGGCCGCGCTTCTGATCGAAGACTCCCGACGCGGGCGTTCGCCACCAGCCCCACGACCTGGTAAGACCGGCCGGCCGACTTGAAGAACTGACCGACTGCCGTCTTACCGGGGAAGAAGACGTCCGCGAAACGCTGGTCGATCACCACCGGACAAGGTGCGCTTGGGGCTGCGGGTACGCCGAACCGTTGGCCGAGCGCACACCCCTCATGTGGTTCCAGCGTTCGGCCGGCCACGAGATGGACGCCGAGCACGTCGATGAAGCCGGGGCCGCCCGCACTCGCGTACGCCAACGCCGCGGGATTTTTCATTCCGTCGGCAAGCTGTGTCGGCGGCCCGTCCGGAACGTCGATCGATACGAGCAGGGGTGTTTCTGCTTCGAGTGGCCGTGTGAACAGCTGAGCCACGGCGAGGACGCCGGGAATCGCTTCGATTTCCCGTTGGAGGCGCTGCCGATACGAACCGATGGTCGCGAGCTGATAGCCCGCCTGGCTCGGATGGATGGTCGCGAACGACAACTGTTCGCCGTCGAAGCCGAGATCCGTGGCGTACAAGTTTCCCATAGACCGGCCGAGCAGACCGGCCGCCACCAGGGCCGCGAACGACAGCGCAAACTGGACCGAGACGAGAAGCTTCGGAAGGCGGACTCCGCCGCCGAGGACCGAGCGCGATTGGATCTTGAGCGTGTCGCTGAGTTCCGAATGCACGGCCGTCCAGGCGGGTGCCAGACCAAAGATCACCGCCGTCAGCGCGGAGATCGCCAGCGCGTAGGCCGAGACTCGCCAGTCCAGTGTGATGGCGAACGCTGCCCAGGGTCCCTGGCCCGTCTGAAAAACGGTATGGATCCACCGCGCCAGGAGGCTGCCCAAAACGAGGCCGGCTGCACCGCCGATGCAAGCTAGCATGCCGGTCTCGACCAGATGTTGGCGCACGAGGCGCCCGCGCCCCGCTCCCAGTGCAAGACGGAGTGCGGATTCGGGTCGTCGCTTTACCGAACGCGACAGGAGCAGGTTCGCCACGTTGGCGCAGACGATCAGCAGCAGGACGCCGACCAGCAGCATCAGAATCCAGAGCGCCTGGGCAACCTCTTCAGCGCTTCCCGTATACAGCCCGCGGGCCGCCGGGCGGGCGACCAACTCCAGTTTCTCCTCGATTTCTTTCCCCCTCGTCTCGGCCATGAGACCACGAAACAGCGGGCTCATTCCGGACGCGCCGGCGGCGCCGGACACGCCTGGCGCCAGACGGGCCAGTAGGTCCACGTGGAAAGTTGAGGCCATGAGTCCCGGGCTCTGCCGGGACATGTCCCCGAACAGCCCGGCCAGCGGCTGATACACGTCGATCCATGTTCCAGCTGTGAGGCCAAAGAACCCGGGAGGCGCGACGCCGACAATCCGCGCGGGCTTGTTGTTGATCCGGACGAACCGGCCAATCGCACCCGGGTCGCCGCCCAGGCGGCTCGACCAGAACCGATGGCTGACGACCACGGTTAGCTCGGCTCCCAGGCGATCATCCTCTTCGACAAAGGGCCGTCCCAGCGCCACTGGTACACCGAGCGCTTCGAAGAAGTTCCAGCTGACGGGTTGGGATAGCACCTGTGACGCCGGCGCCCCTGCCGAGGTCGAGATCGCGATGCCGCCGACGGGCGATGGGCCCGTGCCGATGAGAGACATGAATCCTGTTTGACGTTTGGTGAGGGCACGAAAGACAGGTTCGGATACACACGGCATCTGCACTCGCCCGCCACCGCTCGCGCTATCCCGCGCCTGGGCGTTTCGCGCCCCGGACATGGAGCTGCACAGCAGGAAGACATTCGCGGGGACCGCGTCGTTCTGCCATTCCAGTTGAACCAGCTGGTCCGGATCCCGGACAGGCAGCGGGCGTAATACCGCGGCGTCGATCAAGCTGAAGATCGCCGTGTTAGCGCCCAGCCCGATGGCCAGCGAGGCGACAACGGCTAGAGAAAGACCGGGCGCTTTCCGGACCTGCCGCAGGCTGTAGCGGAAGTCCTGAAGGATGGATTCCAGCCAGTGGAACGCCCAGGCAGCATGGGACGATTCC
>DATJFH010000086.1:0-9024 GCA_035495815.1 Bryobacteraceae bacterium | reverse complement strand
ACCGCTGGTCTTGCAGACCGGCCTTGAAGACTTCTACGTGCGGTACACGCTTCTGGTGTGTCTGCAACGACAGGACGAGCGGGCGTTGACGCTTCATGCGCTGCACGCGCACATTCAGGACCTGTTCAACGAGTACGGCGTACAGATCATGTCGCCCAACTACGTCAGCGACCCTGCCGCGCCGAAGCTGGTGTCTCGGAAAGACTGGTTCGCTGCGCCCGCCAGGCCGCTGGATCGATCGCAGCACATTGGTTAGCGGAACCACACCAGGCCGAATTTCAAATTCCACCGGCCGTCCCGGTTGGGTCCCCACCACACCTCGGGTTTCACCCAGATCCCGAACCTGGCAGAGACACCGCGTCCCACCTGCACACCCGTTTTCACGCCCGTGCGCGCCTCTCTTTTCCAGTTCGTCTTCAATTCCGTGTCGGCGAGGATCCACCAGCGGTCGATCCTCTTGCGGATGAACGTGGGTGTGATCAAAAGGAAATTGATGTCGGGCCGGGAGGCGCTGCCGCCGACGGAGACGAAATCCTGAAGCTTGATGAAGAACATTCCGTTCGGCCCGAAGAACCAGACAGGCGCGGTGGCGGGTGCCAGGATCCATTTGCCGGTGCCCAGCACGCGGTCGCTGGCAGTCGGCATGAGGAGTCCTGTCCCGACGACAAACGCACCCGTCCGCGTCAAGTGCGGCACGAGCAGAATCTGGCCGTATGCATCGCCCAGTCCCACCCGCGCCGGTGTTCCCGGAAGATCCGTCGCTGCGAGGGGAACTTCGAATCGAAGGATGACACCTCGCTTGCCCGGCAGGAACCGGCGGGCCCTGAGTGTGGCCTGGTCGTAGCGGAAGATCAACGAGGCCTGCGTGACTCCCGGTCCGGGGTTGGAGAACTCAGGCCGGATACTGAAGAACACGGGTCGTGTCGGGTCGCTGTCGTTCTTGAGTAATTCCACTTCCTGGGGGTTGCCTGCCTGACTCTGGCCAAGCGCCGGCAGCGGCCATAAGGCTGCGGCCAGCATCCAGGCCAGACGGGCACGGACCACCATCGTGCCGTCTTAAGAATGCACGTTGACGGAGGCGCTGAGCGTGAACTGCAGCCGGGTTTCGGCAGGGAGCTGCAGGTGCTCAGTACCCTGGCTGGACATCACGGCGCCTGTGGCGCCTCCGGCGAGCGCGCCGATAGCCGCGCCGGTGCCGCCGCCGCCAATCGCGCCGATGGCGGCGCCGAGGCCCGCCCCCACACCCACCTTGCGCGTCGTCTTCTTCCCCTCACCGGCGCCTTTCGATTCGACGGCCGTGGTCACGATTTCATAGTGGCGCCCGCCGAGAGCGATCGAGTTCGCTTTCAACGAGATCATGTCGGCGCCCTTCATTTTGCCGGCCTGTTCCACCTTGACCGCCTGAATCATCACGGTGGAGCCTCTGGCCAGCACCACCTGTCCGCCTACCATCACCGGATCGTCGAGCAGCGCCTTGAACGTCATGCCTGCCTTCGTAGCATCCACGTCGATCCCCTGCGTCAGGCGGACGTTGAGCATTGTCCCGGCGGGGAGGGTCACCGGCCGAGGCGCCGTTGAGGGGGCGGGCGGCGGCGGTGGCGGGGCGGTTTTCCGCGCTGTGAACTCGACCGCTCTCACCGTGTCCACGGGAAACTCGGCCACTGTGCCGTTGTCGAGAAGAATGCGGACGACCTTGGAGTCGGCGCTCAGGAGCGATCCCACAACGGCTTGTCCCGATCGGAGCCGCACGGTATCGGCCCGGACGGGGACGGCGCTCAGGACGAGGATCGCTGCGATCCCTGGGAAGACGGCACGGATGGCTCGCATGGCATTACCTCATCACGACTGGAAGCGCCGCCGCAATCTGGAGATCGAGCAGCAGGAGAATCTGATTCTCGACCTGGAGAAATCGGGCAGCGGTTTTCGGCGACAACGCCTCTTTGACGCGCTCGTAGCAGCTCACCTTCAACGTGTGTCGTCGCGCCTCGAGCTCGAGCGCGCTCTTCGCCAAGCGATCGGCGACGGCGTCGGTCATCGCGTCGTAGTTGTCCGCGTACTCCTTGATCAGTGCTATGCGGTCGTCGTTGACTTTCGCCAGATCGGTTTCGAACTGCCGGTAGATCGGCCAGAATTTCTCGTCTTCGGCATCGGTGAACTGCATCATCCCGGTCACGATCGCCACCGTCTCCGACCGCACGTCGGATCGCAGGAGTTCCACGTACGATCGCAGATTGAGCTCGCGCGCCTCCTCCGAGGCCGTGGATGTGGTTGTTTGCGCGTGCGCAGTCGCCGCAACGGCGAGCACCGTCATGGCGGCGATGGTGAAATCCCTGGTTCGCATCATGTGCGTTTCTCCTCCTGATGAAGGCCGCCTATCGGCGCCGGCCGCCGCCTCGTGGTGCGCTGCGGGCGCCACCGCCGCTCGGGCGGTAGCTCCCTGACGGACGACTTGTCGTCGTGCCGGTGGAGGGAGCGCGCTGGGTGCTGGCATCGCGCGTCCGCTGCGCTCCTTCCGCCCGGGCCGACGAATCACGATCGAGTTGTCCCATCGTTGCCGCATCGGTGGATGCCGGCCGTGTCCCCGTCTGGCTTCGCGAGTCGGCGGCGCGTTGCTGCGCCTGATCGCGCTGCTGTGGTGTGGGCTGCGGGACCGAGTTCCAGTTGCCGTTGCCGCCATACTGCTGCCAGGAACCGTTCTGTTTGCGATAGACGTTCCCGTCCTGCCCCGCATAAACGTCGCCGCTCGCAGAACGCGCGATGCCGCCGCTTCCCTGCGGCCCTGTGCGGGTAATGGCGCTGCCACCGCCGCTTCCCTGCGTTGCGCGCGTTGTCGCGCCGGTGACGTTGTTCGTCACCCGGGACGTCGTGGCCCATTGATCGCCGCGCTGGACGCCGGTCTGGCCCCAGCTGCCGTAGACGTTCGAGCCTTGCCTGGTGGTGCCGTACGCACCAGTGCGCGGGTTGTACGCCGAGGCCACCCCTCGCGCGCCCGATGGACCGTACGCCGCTGCGCCGCGCGCGTACGTGCCGGTCCTCGGGTTGTACCGCGCGCCCACCCCGGCGCCGCCGTACGGACCATACGCGGCCACGCCGCGACTGTAAGTGCCGGTCCATGGGTTGTAGGAGGCGTGATAGCCGTAGCTGGGGTAGTAGGGGCGGTACACCGGATAGTACCCGCCATACCAGACGTAAGGCGGATAGTAGTAGCCGCTGCCCCAGACGGCACAGCCCCACGCAACCATCACACCGGTGTAAGCGGCCGCGGTGGCGAACACCACCGCATCATCGTCATCTTCCACGACGGTGACATTGGTGACGTTGTACGAAGGGGAGCTGACCGGGATCTCGTAGATCTGTCCGGGCACCGATCCCGTAACTTCCCACGGACCGTTCGGGCTCCGCCCCATGAACCATACGCCCTGGAAGCACATGTAATAGAGATCGCCCACCTTGATGATGTCCTTGTCGGTATTCACCGCTCGCGACACGGTGGTGCTTGGGATCGGCTCGTACTGCGGTGCTCCGTCGTACTGCACCTCCGGGGCTTGAACGAGTTTCTTCTCCACGCGCGCCGTTTGCGGGATTTGGGCGATGAGCACGGCTTCGGCGGCTTGATCAGTGCCAGGAACGGAAGCGAGGACACGCGACCGTTCGTGCCCGAGTGGGATGCTCTTGAAGTCGGCCGGCAACCCCAGAGTGGCGAAGGTCCAGGGCCCCGCAAAGTCGGCTGCGGTAAACCATCGTCCAGAGACGAGGAAGTACACCGGCCCGTCTGTTCCGAGTCTGAAGACATCGCTTTCCGTGTTGGACACCCAGAAGAGCCGGGTGCCGGCCACCGCCACATACTTCGGAGGGCCCTGCAGCAGGACTAACTCTGCCGGCGTCATGCTCACGAACACACGGGGTGGGGTGGCCGGCGGGCGCCCGGGCAGCGCGGCTTTGACATCCTTCCAGTTGTCGTCGGCGGGCAGCTGAGTGAAACTGCCCGGCAGCTTTCCCGCCACCTTCCATGGTCCTCTGATGTCGGCTGCGGCGAGCCAGCTTCCGCCGTTTCGCAGGTAGAACGTCCGAGTGGGCACATGCTCGAACAGATCCCAATTCGTGTTCACGGCGAATCGGAGGTCATTCCCCTTGATGGGACTCCACACCGGGTCGTTGTCCAGATTCACGAGGATGGCCGGCACCGTGCTGTAGAAAATGATCGGCGGATCAGACTTCACCCCCACCACGTTTTTCGGAATGATCTGACTCTTGTCCAGCCGAGCGAGCACGCGATCCAGCGCAATAGGGGACCCGGCCTGGGGCAGGGCCTGTTCGATGGCCGCGACGATGTCCTGCAGCTGGTCCTTCGACAAGCCTGGGAAGCTTGACTGTGTGAGCTTGACGCGGCTGAAATTAACCAGCCGTTCGTCGATCGCCACCATCGTGTCTGCTTCGAACTTCACCGTTCCCACCGCGGGCTTGGCGGCGCCTTTTGCGGCGTAGGAGACGGCAGCGTAGGCCACCATGCGGCGCTTACCGTCCCAACTCGCCACCTGTGGTTGAAAGACGCGAAGCGTGGCACCGCTTGCTGTGGTGTAATCGCGGGGCCATCCACCGTCGACGTCCCGTACTGTCCCATTCGTGGTGGCGGTCCGGGGAGCGGCGGTTTGTGCGCCGAGGACGACAGGCGTGATCGATGGGTGAAGCACGCTCCATGCGCTCACGCACAGCACGAACGCCGTCGATTGTCTGGTGCGCTTCATGTCGTAGACGAGCGAAGCTCTTCGGCGAAGTCAAGCCCTCTCGTTCCCTTAGCGAGCATGAACTCGACGCGGGGAGGTTCCAAGGTTTCCTCCAGCAACGTGATGAGCAACGCGAACGAAGAGTCACGCACGCGCTCGCGCATGTCCTCTTCGGTCAGAAAATCCTCGGTGTAGCGGACGGTACCCTGATTGGAGAGGTCGGTAGAGACCGAGCAACCCAGACATCCCCGCATGCCGCGAGTGTCGCCGGCCAGCGAATGAAGCGCCATCGTCATCGGACGCACCTGCCCCGTGGGCACGTGCCACTCGATCGTCATCCGTACGCGTTGCGAATACATACGACACCCTCGTTTGGACTCGTTAGCCTGACGATCTGAAGGATCAGGCTGTCAGTTACTGAGCAGAGCTCATGCCAGCCCGTTGCCATCGCATTCCGGGTGTCTTCTAGGGGAGATTGCAGCGATTCCGTGGGCGGAGGGGCAGGGAAGAGCACCGACTCATCTCCATCCAGAAGGAGTGCTCCGCAATGTCGGATCCATTCAAGACGGGTGACTGCTTGGATTTCGGGTGCCGTACAGAGGCGGTGGAGGCGAGGTCAGCTGGCCGTCTTGCGCGTGATGCCGAGCCTCGCCATCCGGCTCTCGAGCGTCGTCGGTTTGAGGCCCAAGCGTTCCGCGGCCCCACCGGATCCGCGGATACGCCACGAGGTGGCATCCAGAATGTTTCGGATATGCCCGATTTCCAGCGCGTTGAGGGTCAGCGCCCCCTGGGGCATCGTTCGCTGGCCGACTTTCGGCAGCGGCACGACCAGATGGCGGCTGGTGGCGACGATGATGGCGCGTTCGATGACGTTGCGAAGCTCGCGCACGTTTCCCGGCCAGGGATAACTCTGCAGCTCGTGGAGGCTATCTTTGGAGATAGATTCGATCGGTTTGCCGAACAGTCTCGAAAACTCCTCGATGAAACTCCAGACCAGCCCGGGGATGTCGTCCGCACGATCTCGCAGCGGGGGAATCGAGATCGGAAACACGTTGAGACGGTAAAACAGATCCTCCCGGAACGTTTTCTCGCGCACCGCCTCCTCGAGGTTGCGGTTCGTCGCTGCGATGATGCGGACGTCTACTTTTATAGGCTGCGGGCTGCCGAGGCGCTCGATGACCCGCTCCTGAAGCACGCGGAGCAGTTTGACCTGCACTTCCATCGGAAGTTCGCCGATCTCGTCCAGAAACAAAGTGGAGTGGTTCGCGGCTTCGAATCGGCCGATCTGCCGCGACAACGCTCCCGTATACGCGCCTTTCTCGCGCCCGAACAGCTCGCTTTCAATGAGGGCCGTCGGCATCGCCGCACAGCTGACGCGAATCATCGGCCGCTGACGGCGCGGACTCATGTCGTGAATAGCCTGGGCCATCACATCCTTGCCCGTGCCGGTTTCACCGAGCAGCAGAACCGTGGCGGGTGTGGTCGCCACCTGATCCACCTGAGCCAGCACGTGCCGGATGGCCGCGCTTTCCGTCACGATCGCGTGTGACGTGCTCAGTACTTTCACCTGCCGGAGGAGTTCGACGTTTTCCAGTGAGAGGCGATCGCGCAGCTGATGAATCTCACTGAGCGCCGTCTGCAGCTCGAGTTGATTTGCCCTGCGCGCGAGGGCCTGGCCCATCACCGCGGCCAGCAGGCGCAGGCGCTCGAGAATCACGGGCGACCACTGTTGCTTCCGAGTGGTGGAGGCAAGCAGCAAGGCGCTCGATGTCGTTTCCGATGTGCCGTTGTTCCCGAACGGCACCACCGCGCCGGATTGAATGCCATGCCTGTCGAATATTTCGCGATCGGCGTCGGGTAGCTCCTCGAGCGTTGAAAAAGAGTACGTCTGGCCCTGCCCAAGTGTGGCGGTCACATGAGGGATTGAGGCCAGGGGCAGCGGCTCCGTGGAGGAGAGCTCTGTACTCTTAGCCCATTGGTGAGTGGCGATACCCAACGGTGCCGCCGGCGCTTTCCGCCAGAGAACGACGCAATCGAGCTGCAACGCTTCGCCGATTTCACGCAGGCTGTCGACAATGCTGGTATCGATGGCTTCCGAATCGAGAGCGCTGAGCCGCGCCGCGATGTCGGCCACCAGCCGCTGAAATCCGAGGTGGGTGCTGGCGGCCGCCGCCAGACGTGCCTCCAGATTCACCTGGCTGGTGAGGTCTACGATCGACATCGTCACGTAGCCCTTGGCGCGGTCCACCCAATGGTGGAGGGTCACTTCAAGCGGCAGCACGACGCCGTCGCTGCGCCTGCCGGTCATGGGAAGGCCTGACACGGACATCCCTCGAGGGGTGTTGCGCCAGAGTTCAGGCCACCAGCCCTCGTCACCCGGAAGCTCGAGTGGGAGGTGGGACAGTGGCCGGCCCATGAGTTCGCCCGACGAGACCGCGAACAGCGCCTCGGCGAGCTCGTTCACAAGCAGGATCGTGCCGTTTTCTTCAGCAACCAAAATGGCGTGGGGTGTGGTGCCCAGGGCCTCGCGAAGTAACCCTATTGGGTCGGCGCCGCCCTCAGGCTCCCCTGGAAATGTTGGATCCATGCGAGTCAAAGTCAATGGGTTATCAGTGCAAAAATGGAACAAAAGGTTCTGGAAGTGCAAAAATAGAACATAACGAGCCCCTTGTCGAGGGCTTTTGCTCCCTTTCTGCTCCTCTAATAATGATGACCGCGCGCCGGCTCGCGTGCTCCGATGAGCATGCGATCGAGGCGTGACGGTCCAGTCGCCCGTTTCACTTTCAGGAACGGGACCAACTTCATTCGCCTGTCTGGCGTGGCGCTACGCCGCGTCCCTGCGGCGCGTTGGCCCAATCCACCGTGTGCACTCCGACATTTCGGATTCTGAGTACTGCACACGGCGGAGGCGCAAACGTGCGCCGGCACACTCCAGCCCCGATAAACACGTCGATCTCCTCCCAGCGGCCGTTTCCCACGGCTTGGCACTATCGGTGCTCAACGACCTCGACGTATCGGCTGTTCACCGCAGCCACTTATCGACTCGCCAACAGAGGAGTGTGTTACATGCGAAGACTACTGACGGTGTTCTTTGGGTTTCTTGTCGTAGCTGCGCCTGCGGCTGCGCAAGAGAAACCGGTGGACGTGAACTTCGGATTCGGCTGGGCCTTCCCGGTCAGCGGATTCAAGGACAGTTTCGACACCGGTTGGAACGGCGGCATCGGCGTGACGTTCAACGTCAGCGAAAAAGTCGGGATTCAGGGCGAGTACATGTATACGCGTCAGGGCGGCCCTGACAAGACGATCACTCTCAGCGCCACGCCGGTACTGGCTGCCACGACCAGCAGCGGGGTGATCGAAAGCAATCACCAGATGCACATCGGCACGTTCAACCTCGTCTACAAGCCCACAGGTGGCAAGGATACCGCGGTTGGAGGCTATCTCCTCGGCGGCGGCGGCATCTACCACCGCATCGTGCAGCTGACGACACCGAGCGTGGGCTATACATCCGTCTGCGATCCGTACTGGTACGTGTGTTACCCGGCGCTCGTGTCCGTTGACCAGATCATCGGCGATCGATCGTCGGACGATTTTGGGATCAACATCGGAGGTGGCATCACCTTCGGCAGGGAAGCGAAGTTCTACATCGAGTCCCGGTATCACTACGTGTGGGGCAAGACCGTGACGCCATCGGTGTCGACGTTACCGTCCGACGGTTCCACAGCGGCCTCCACGTGCTCGGGCGGGTGCAACACCAACGCATCGTACATCCCACTCACGTTTGGGTTCAGGTGGTAGTGATGAAGACGGTTCGCGCCACAGTCTCTGGGTGGCTCTGGTCGGCCGTCGTCATCACGGCAGGCTGCACGCAGGCGCCACTTACGCGGCCCACTGTCGCCGCGCCGATGAACAAGCCGGTGGCCCTTGGGTCCACACCCACAGAGGGCGAACTGGCATCGGCGCGGCAACAACTGCAGGGAACCTGGGACCTGGTGGCGCTTCAGCTCAGGCAGGACTCAGGTTCCTTTGTTCCCGTTCGCGCAACGGGAACCCTAACCTACGACGCGTTCGGCAACCTGACCATTGAAGCGCGCACTACCGATCCTGCGGCGCCGGTGGCGGCGCGGGAGGTGGACAAGGTGGCGTTCAAAGGCCGCGCGGTGCTGGACCTCGTCCGCGGCGAGTTGAAGCTGATGGATTTCTCCGGCAATGCCGATCCCAATGAAGTGCTGGCGATAGAACGACGGCGGCAATTCAAGATCGACGGGGATGCCCTCACGCTGTCGTCGCTTGACGAGCA
>DATJFH010000085.1:0-11272 GCA_035495815.1 Bryobacteraceae bacterium | reverse complement strand
GCGCGGGATCTGCAAGGTGGGCGAGGAAATGGAGATCGTCGGCTTCCGGGATACGCGCAAGACGGTGGTGACCGGGGTCGAGATGTTCAAGAAGCTGCTCGACGAGGGGCGCGCGGGAGATAACGTGGGGCTGCTGCTGCGGGGCGTGGAAAAGGACGAAGTGGAGCGCGGGCAGGTGATCGCGAAGCCGGGGTCGATCAAGCCGCACAAGAAGTTCAAGGGCGAGGTGTACGTCCTGAGCAAGGAAGAGGGAGGGCGGCACACGCCGTTCTTCAAGGGATACCGGCCGCAGTTCTACTTCCGGACGACGGACGTGACGGGAGTGGCGGAGCTGCCGGAAGGCACCGAGATGGTGATGCCGGGAGATAACATCGGGCTGGCGGTGGAGCTGATTACGCCGGTCGCCATGGACAAGGGACTGCGGTTCGCCATCCGCGAAGGCGGCCGGACGGTGGGCGCGGGCACGGTTACGGAAATCATTCCGTAGACGACGGAGACTATCGAAATGCGGGAAATTATCACGTTTCAGTGCACCGAGTGCAAGAACCGGAACTATTCGAGCACCAAGAACAAAAAGACCACGACGGAGCGGCTGGAGATGAAGAAGTTCTGCCGCAAGTGCCGTAAGCACCAACCGCACAAGGAAATCAAGTAGACTTGTATTAGGTGGCGTTGGCCACTGGAGAAGGGGCGTAGGTTTAACGGCAGACCAGCGGTCTCCAAAACCGCGAGTGGGGGTTCGAATCCCTCCGCCCCTGCCATGAAATAAAATGCCCGTAAAAGAATCGAACGATCCGAAAGCCCCGGAACCCAAGGGCTTCCTCGAGTCGGTCAAAGAATGGCCGGCTATCACGAAGAGTTACGTCGGGGAGTTGCAGCTCGAGATGAAGCGCGTCACCTGGCCGAACCGGAAACAGGTGGAGGGCACAACTGCCATTGTCATTCTGACCGTCTTCGCCTTTGCGGCGTACTTCAAAGTTGTCGACTCCGTGCTGGTTCAAGCGATCACAGGGGTTCAGAAGGCTTTCACAAAGTAGGCGCGAAGAAAGATGCAACAAGAGGAAGATCGTTTCGTTTGGGATGATACTCCGGCGGCCACGCCGGCCGCGGAAGGCGAGACTTCGTCTGAGCACCCAGCCGCCGAGGGGGAATCCCCAGACACGCAGATGGCAGCCGCTGAAGGGACCGAAGCGGCCGCTCCGCCTCCTGCTCCTGAACCGGATTCAACGCGGAAATGGTTTATCATTCATACCTATTCCGGCTTTGAGCAGAAGGTCGCCGAATCGCTCAAGAGCCGTGCGGAAGCTTTCGGGTTCTCCGATAAGGTGGGTCAGATTCTGATTCCCACGGAAGAAGTCGTCGAACTGCGGGGCGGGCGCAAGGTGACCAGCAAACGCATGATCTACCCCGGCTACGTGCTGGTAGAACTCGACATGGACGACGATCTGTGGCACGCCGTGAAGAACACTCCGAGGGTCACCGGCTTCGTGGGCGGCGGAACATCGCCCGTGCCGCTCTCCGCCGACGAGGTCAATTCCATTCTGTATCGCCAGGCATCTTCGGCCGAGCGGCCGCGGCCCGCCATGACCTTCGAAAAGAACGAATCGGTTCGCATCGTGGACGGTCCGTTCGCCAACTTCTCCGGCAAAGTGGACGAGGTGAACAGCGAGCGCAACACCCTGCGCGTCCTGGTCACCATTTTCGGCCGCGCCACGCCCGTGGAACTCGATTTCCTGCAAGTAGAAAAAACGTAAAGGGACTTTAGAAAGATGGCAAAGAAAGTAACTGCGCAGGTCAAACTGCAGATTCCCGCCGGCAAGGCTACTCCGGCGCCTCCCGTAGGGACAGCGCTCGGTCCGCAGGGCGTCAACATCATGGATTTCTGCAAGGCGTTCAACGCCAAGACTTCCGCGAAAGACCAGGAAGGCCTGATCATCCCGGTCGTGATCACGATCTATGCCGACCGGACCTTTACGTTCATCACCAAGACCCCGCCGGCCCCGGTGCTGATCAAACGCGCGGTAAACCTGGCGAAGGGCTCCGCCGAACCGCATAAAAACAAAGTCGGCAAGATCACGCACAAGCAGGTGGAGGAGATCGCCAAGATCAAAATGCCCGACCTGAACTGCTTCACTTTGGAAGCGGCCATCAAGTGCGTCGAAGGCACAGCCCGCAGCATGGGCGTTGATGTAGTCTGACGGCAAGAATTTCCTCCACAAGACGGCGGCAGCGCTGGTCCGCGCTCTGGATGCCGTCTGGGCGGAGCGCCGGATGAGGCCTGCGCCGGTGTCCGGGCCGCCGGATCCCTGCCCGGGGGTCGGGCCGAACGGATTTTCGAGTGGACTACAGCGTCTGCGGGGCTTCCGCCAGTTTTACCCGTACCTTTTGCCGAGTGCGGTTACGATAGACCGTCAGCTCCATCGTGTCCCCGGCGCGCTTGTGGCTGACGGCCCGCTGCAGCGATTCGCGGCCTTCCACCGGCTTCCCGTCAATCGCCACGATGAAGTCCCCACCGACGCCCAGCCGGTAGTTTCCTACAATGACGCTCTGCTTCGGACGGCGCAGGCCGGCCTCATCGGCGGTCGATCCCGGCTGCACTTCCTGAATCAGCAGGCCCCCTTCGGGCGGCAATTCCAAGGCCTCGGCCAGATCGCCGGAAATATAGACCGCCCGGATCGGCAGCATCGGCAGCACGATCTTCCCCCGCGCCTGGTACTCGTCCAGCATGGAGCGCGCACGGCTGATCGGCATGGCAAACCCGATTCCAATGCTGCCCTGCGTGCCGTAGATCATCGTATTGATGCCGATCACCGAGCCGTGCGAATCGAGCAGCGGGCCGCCGCTGTTGCCGGGATTGATGGCTGCATCGGTCTGAATCATATTGTCGAAGGTGGCGGATTCCTCACGAATCGAACGCCCCAGCGCGCTCACCACACCCGTGGTCAGCGTGCCGTCAAAACCGAACGGATTGCCGATGGCGATGACCTTCTGTCCCACCTTCAGATTTTCCGAATCTCCGAGCCGCAAGAAAGGCAGCTTGCCTTTTGGAGTTATTTTCAGCAGCGCGAGATCGTTGTTGTCATCCGCTCCCAGGATGCGCGCCTTATACTGCGTCTTGTCGGCGAGCGTCACTTGAATCTGCGGCGCACGGCCGGATACTACGTGCCGGTTGGTGAGAATCCAACCCTGATCGTTGATCAGAAACCCGGATCCCTGGCCGCGCTCCGGGTACACCTGTTGAAACCAGTTCTCGCGATAAACAATGCTCGAGATATTCACCGTGGCGGCGTTGGCCGTGCGGTATACGTCGATGTTGTTCTGTTCGTCCGCGCCAAATGCGGCGGCCCCGGCCACCTCCGGAGCGGACCACAGCCTTCCGGTGGTCCCGAAAGGCTGGAAAATCCGGCGCAAGCTCCAGTCTCCGTGTGAAGTGACGTAGATGAAACCCGCAGCCATGATTATGGCCCAGAGAAACGAGCGTGTTCTCATATTTTCAAACCCCGCAATGATTGGTAGACTTCCGCCGTCTGCCGCAACGTGTCCTCCTTTGTACCGGACGTATCTATGACGTAGTCCGCATACTCCCGTTTCTCGGCCAGAGGCATCTGACTCGCCAGCCGGGCCATCGCTTCCTCCCGCGTGGCGCCCCGCTCGATGGCCCGTTCCATCTGCTGGCGCTCCTCACATACCACCAGGACCAAGCGGTCGAATCGTCTGTAGCCGCCGGTTTCGATATGAATGGCCGCTTCCACTACGACGATGGCGCCGGGATCTTCCGCGGCGTAGCGAGCGATCAACTCATCCGTGATGCGGTGCACCGCCGGGTGGACCAGGCTGTTGAGCAGCGCCAACCGCTCCTTCTTGGCGAACACCTCGAGCGCGAGCCGTTTCCGGTCGATCGCGCCGTCCGGACCCAGAATCTGGCGGCCGAACTCGCGCACCACCGCCTCATACGCGGCGCCTCCGGGAAGCAGAACCTGGTGACCCAGCTTGTCGGCTTCGATCAGCTTGCAACCCATGCCGGCCAGAGCCGCCCCCACGAAGCTTTTCCCGCTGGCCAGCCCCCCAGTCAATCCAACTTTCAGCATACCGCCCCGGGCTTACTGCTTGCGGTATTGCGACTCGGAGTTAATGATCTCTCCACCACGCGTCTGCGACCGGCTCTTGGTCGTCATCACTTTGCCGTCAGGCGAAATCGTGGAATCGTGACGCGCCACTTCCTGCCCTCCCCGGTAATGAATGGTGATGATGTGATTCTGTCCCGGCCGCTGAAGCTCCACTTGCTGGGAGCTGATCTGGCCGTCAGGCGCGGACTTGCCGGCGCCCGGTTTCGCCGTCCAGCTGTAGGTATACGGCCGCCCGCCGATCTGAGCATTCAAAGTAAACTTGATCATCGACTCGCCGGCCGGCTCGTACTTCATCACGATATCCGTAGGGCCGTCGGCCGGCTGTTTGACCGACTCCGGAATCACCTTCCAGGTACCCATCAGCGGGTCGGCGGCAAGCGCCGCTACAATCCCGGCGACGAAGAGGACCCACAGGCGCGAAAGCATCTGCATAATGTTGATTCTAACGCAGCCGGCATCGCCGCTCGGCCGATTCAACCGTGTTGAGCATCAGCACGGCTATGGTCAACGGCCCGACGCCTCCGGGCACGGGCGTGTAAGCGGAAGCCATTTCGGCGACGTCCAGCGGATGCGTGTCCCCGACGAGCACGTTGCCCTTGCGGTCGAACGCTTCCAGCTTTGCCGGCGCATTGCGGAAGATGCGCGCCGCTTCCTCACGGTCCGCGATGCGGTTGATGCCGACGTCCAGCACTACGGCGCCGGGCTTGATGTATTCGGCGTCGAGCGCCGCCGGGCGTCCCAACGCCGCCACCAGAATGTCGCCCTGCCTGCAGACCGCCGCCAGATCGCGCGTTTTCGAGTGGCAGATGGTCACGGTCGCGTTCTCGTGCAACAGCAGCATCGCCATCGGCTTGCCGACGATGTCGCTCCTGCCGACCACGACGGCATGGCGGCCCGCCACCGGTATTTCGTAATACCGCAGCAGCCGGATGATGCCAGCCGGGGTGCAGGACCGCGGGCCAGGACGGTTCGTTACCAGCGCCCCGACGTTGCAGGGATGGAAGCCATCCACGTCCTTTTCAGGCAGGATCTCGAGCAGCGCCTGCCTGGCGTCGACCTGAGCCGGCAGCGGCATTTGAACCAGGATGCCGTCGATCTCCGGACGCGAATTCAGCTCTCGCACGATCTCGAGCAACTCGGCCGTCGTGATTGAATCCGGCGGGGTGATGGTCTCGCTGAGAATGCCCAGCTCCGCGCACGCTTTCACCTTGTTACGGACATAGATTTCCGAAGCGGGATCGCGGCCCACGAGCACCACCGCCAAGCCGGGCGGGCGCGGCAGCGCGGCGATGCGCGGCCGGCACTCCTGCAGAATCGCGTCACGAACGCGGCCGCCGTCGAGGATTCGAGCCATTAATTCGAAGGTACCATTTGCACCACGGGTGGCCCACCGGCGACCTAATCGACGTATAAGAATTCGTTCGAGCTGAGCAGCATCTGGACGAGGCTGGAAAACGCTTTCGAAGCGGCTTGCGGCCGAGGGTCATTGGCGGCGGTGTACAGGGCCTGCTGCTTTTCCAGGTGATCCTCGCCCCACTTGGTTTCATCCGGCTTGGGTTTCCGCGCGAAGACGAGCTGATAGGCGGCTTCGATCTTCTTCGCGGCGGGCGCGTCGCGCCCGGCCATCTCTTCGGCGCGGGCAGCCAATCGGCCGGCGCTCTCGAGCATGAAACTGTCGTTCATCATCGTCAGGGACTGCAGCGGTGTCGCCGAGGGGGCACGGCGCGTGCAATTCGTGTCGATGGCCGGAAAATCGAAGACGTTGAGGAAGCTGAGCGGATAGTTGCGCCGCGAGGTGAGATAGATGCTGCGCCTCCAGCGGGCCGAGGGCGGCTCTTTCTCGGAAACCACCTGCAGGCCGTCCGGCTGCATGGACAGCCTGATGGGCTCGCCGCCCATGGTGGTATCGAGCATTCCGGCGGCGGCGATCACGGAGTCGCGCAGGGTCTCGGCGTCGAGCCGCAGGAGGTTCATGCGCCAGAGAAGCCGATTCTCCGGGTCGGCGACCTTCGCTTTGGCTACCCAGGGCTCACTCCCTTGCCGCGATGACTGGCGGTATGCCGTGGACATCATGATCGTCTTGTGCAGCCATTTCGCTTTCCAGCCGTGCTCCATGAAGTCCACCGCGAGCCGGTCGAGAAGTTCCTGGTTCGAGGGTGGGGCGCCCATTTTACCGAAGTTGTCGGGAGTAGCGACGATGCCCATGCCGAAGTGCCCCTGCCAGATGCGGTTGACGATCACCCTGGCCGTCAGCGGATTCTCACGGTTCACCAGCCAGTGCGCAAAGGCCAGCCGGATACCCGCGGTCTTTCCCTGGGTGTCCTTTGCACGGACGGCTTCGGCGCTTCCGGGAGGACAGAGCACTTCCGGGAATCCGGGCGTCACTCCCGGGCCGGGGGACTCGGCGCTGCCGCGCTGCAAAAGGCGCATCGAGGGCGGCGCCCCCACGTCCCAGAGCGCCTGCACCTTTTCCAGCTTGCGCCGGTAGCCCTTCCATGTCCGGATCTGGGTTTCGAGCTTCTCCACGGCCGCCTTGTCCGCGGCGGTGAGCTGCTTCAGGATTTCCGCCTCGGGCGTCTGAAGGCTTGTCCCGAATTTTCCGAAGAGATATTTCTGGACCTCGTTGCGCTTCTCTTTCGGCGTCTCGACGGCGGCCTTGGCGTCCTCGCGAATCGATTCCGGAAGAAGCTTCAACTTCTCGTCGAGAAGCCGCTGCCGGTACGGTTTGCGAATCGCGTCGAGTTGTTTGGTCAGCGCGGCCACGGGACCATCGATCTCGGCGTTGTAACGGTCGATCTCTTCCTTCTCTTCCTTCGAAACGCTCCACAGGTAACGGTTCTGCGGCTGGAGCCAGTCGGACGGATTGTAAGCGGTCGAGAAAAGAGAGAGAAAGCGGTAATAATCCCGCTGTGGAATGGGATCGAACTTGTGGGTGTGGCAGCGCGCGCATCCCATCGTCAGACCCAGCGTGCTGCTCGACACCTTCTCCACCAGTTTGAACAATGCCTCGTAACGCTCGACGGGCAGATTCGAAATATCTTCCGCCGTGATGTCGAGAATCGTTCGCAGGTACCCGGTAGCGGTGAGCAATTCCACGGTCTCCGGCGTGTAATACTTTTCGGAGCGCCAGTCCACCATCTCGTCGCCGGCGAGCTGCTCGGTCAGGAAGCGGTCCCAGGGCTTGTCGGCATTGAAGGACCGGATCACGTAATCGCGATACCGCCACATGCCCTCGGCGTATTCGGTCTTGGTGGGATCGAAATCCTTGCCGGTCGTGTCCACGTAGCCGGCTGCGTCCAGCCATTGCCGTCCCCAGCGCTCGCCGTAGCGCGGCGAGGCGAGCAGCCGGTCGATGAGGCGTTCGTAAGCGCCGGGCCGTGTATCGGACACGAAGGTCCGGATCTCCTCGGGCGCCGGCGGCAGGCCGGTGAGATCGAAATACGCGCGACGCAGCAGCGTCAGATCAGTTGCGTCGGCGGAGAAGCTGAGGCCTTGAGACTCGAGTTTGGCCAGCAGGAAGCCATCGATGGGGGTGCGGACCCGATTGGCCGCTTTTGGCTTCGGCGTGGGGGCCGCGACGGGCTTGCGGAACGCCCAGAAATTGCGCTGCTCGGGTGTGATCTCCGGGGCTTCCAACTTCGTGAACGGGCGGTCGGCGGGATTTCCCGAATCGCTCTCACCGGAGAAGTGGCCGCGATCGATCCATTCGCGCAAGGCCCGGATTTCGGGCTCCGTCAGCGGCTGTCCGGCGCCCGGCGGCGGCATGCTGTTGCTGGTTACCTTACGCACCAGGAGGCTGCGTTCGGAGAATCCTTCGACAATGACCGGGCCGTTCTGGCTGCCTTTGAGCGTCGAAGCGGTCGTACGGAGGTCGAGGCCCGCCATCGGCTTTTGCCCGTGGCACTGCACGCACTTCGCGGTGAAGGCGGGAAGGATCTCCTTTTCAAAACGGGCGCGCTGTTCAGAGACGCCCGGGCCCGCGGCTTGGTCCGACGGTGCGCCGGCTGAGATCCAGCGCTTCAGGGTTTCGATATGAGCATCGGGGACCTTCTGGCCGTAGATCGCCGGGGGCATCGCGCGGGCCGAGACCTTCTGAAAGAGCAGGCTTTTTTCGGGCGAGCCTTTGACGATGACCGGTCCGTTGTGGCTGCCTCGCAGCGTGGTGACGGCGCTGCGCAGGTCCAAGCCCAGCTTGGGCGAGCTTTGGCCGTGACAGGTGAAGCAGTATTCGGTGAAGATGGGGAGAATATCCTTCTCGAAGACCGGATTGACGGAGTCGGCGCGCGCCTGGAAGCCAAGCAGGGCAGGCAGTAAAAAGAGCAGGATTCGCATGGCCTCCGGCCTACCCACCGATCAGGTCCGAGACCACCTTCGCTCCCGTCACCGTTACGTCCGAAGGGGTTTCGAGACGGCCTCCATAAGGATACTGCACGCGCTTGTGATCCAGGCCCAACTGGTGGAGGACGGTTGCGATCATGTCCGGGACCGGGACGCGGTTCACGACTGCCTTGTACCCGAAGTCGTCGGTCTCGCCGTAGATCAATCCTTTTTTGAATCCGCCGCCGGCGAAGAAGATCGTGAAGGCATTGCGGTTGTGGTCTCGCCCGCCTCCGTTTTGCGTGGTGGGCAGCCGCCCGAATTCTCCCGCCCACATGACGATGGTGCTGTCGAGGAGACCCCGGCTCTTCAGGTCCTTGATGAGCGCGGCCGAGCCCTGATCGACCTGGTTCGCGATCTTCGGCATTTCGGTCGTGATCTTATTGTGATGGTCCCAGGGCTGGCCGGGACTGGTAGTGACCTGCACGAACCGCACGCCCTTTTCGACCAGGCGCCGCGCCATCAGGCAGCGAAGTCCGTATGGCCCGGCGACTGGATCATCCACGCCGTAGAGCTTGCGGGTGGCTGCCGATTCCCGGCTGATGTCCAGCACTTCTCCCGCCGACAGTTGCATGCGCGCCGCCAATTCGAAATTGCGAATCCGCGCCTCGAGCTCGGATTCCCCAGGGTGGTCCTGAAGATGGGCTCCGTTGAGCCTGGCCAGGTAGGCGAGGCTTTCGCGCTGCGCCCCCGGAGGCTGCGGTTCCGGCGGGTTCAGATGATGCACGGGAGCGCCTTTCATGCTGAACTCGACACCCTGGTACAGGGCCGGCAGGTAGCCGTTCGCCCAAAGCTGTTTGCCGCCGATGGTGTATCCCGCCGGATCGCGCAGCACGACATAGGCCGGCAGGCTCTGGTTCTCCGTCCCCAACGCATAGCTCACCCAGGCGCCCATTACCGGACGGCCAGGGAAGATCTTGCAGGTGAGGAGCATATTCAGCCCCTCCAGGTGATTGTTGTGCTCGGTATGCATGGAACGGACGAAGCAAAGCTCGTCGACGATTCCCGCGATGTGGGGCAGCGCTTCGGACACGTCCATCCCGCACTGCCCGTATTTCTTGAACTGAAACTGCCCCGGAAGCAGGATGTTCGTGTTGTTGGGCTGATGAATCTCGACGCCGTCGGGGTGAGGCTTGCCCGCCAGACGGGTGAGTTCCGGCTTGGGATCGAACAGATCCATCTGGCTGGGTCCGCCGTTCTGCACGAGTTGGATGACGGCTTTGGCGCGCGCCGGAAAGTGGGGCTGCCTCGGATTGAGATCGCTGTGAATGCCGAGACTGGCGGCCGCGGCAGGGCCCTGAATGCCGAGCAAGTCGGCCAGGACGATGCTGCCGAAGCCCAGACAGGTACGTTCGAGCAATCGGCGGCGCGAGATGTGGGGCTCAGGCGTAGCGGCCATTTGAATCTATGTTACTCCTTCCAGCGCCTGTTGTTACTGTTGCCCGGACAGGCAATCCTGCCAGGTTCTCGCGAGCGGCTCGGCCGCGTTCTCCTGACCCGCCTGTTAAGCTGGGTCGTGTGACTATGAGCGTATACGAAGAGCGCCGCGAGGAATTGGAGAAGCACGAGTTCATGATGGGGAAATCGCGCGGGCAGCTAGCGGTAACTCTCGACGTGCTCACCGATGCGCTGGTGCTGGTCGGCCAGCATGGAGTCTATTGCCAGAGCGCCCGCACGCCGGGCAAACCGGCCATGGATATCCAGATCATCGTCAAATCCATTACCGACGCCAAGGAACTGATCGCCGGAGTAATGGCCGATCTCAAGGTCACCGCAAAAAAGGATTGAACCGCTTCTCCCGCCCGATGGTAGTGCTTTCCCCGTGACCAGGGATGACGGCCGCGTCTTCAGGGAGCGTCATCAGCTTTTCGCGAATCGAGCGGATGATCTTGTGAGAGTCGCCTCCGGGCAGGTCCGTTCGGCCGATGCTGTCCCGGAACAGCGTGTCGCCGGCGATCAGCTTGTTCTCCGACGGGATCCAGAGACTGACGCTGCCCTGCGTATGCCCGGGCGTATGCAGCGCATGCAATTCCGCCGGTCCGAGGCGAAGTGTGTCGCCATCGCGCAGCGGGGTGTCTATGTCGCCGCGCTCGGGCGTGGGAATTCCCAGCCAACCCGCCTGTACGTCGAGCATGTCGTAAAGCGGCGCGTCGTTTTCGTTCATGTAGACGGGGGCCCCGGTGACCGTCTTGAGCTTCTGCGCGCCGCCGATGTGATCGATATGCGCGTGAGTGATCACAATCGCAATCACGCGCAGCCCATGACCGGCCAGAATCTGCAGGATCTGCTCGATGTTGTCGCCCGGGTCAATCACGATCGCTTCGCGGCTGCTCTCGTCCCCGAGGATCGAGCAGTTGCATTGCAGCATCCCCACCGGCAGGATCTCGTGGATCATATCCCAATTGTAGGACACTTGAAATATGGGACCTGCTTATCAGGCGCTGCGTGAGACGACTGGCATTTTGGATCTATCCTCGAGAGGAAAGATCCTGGTCACGGGAGAGGACCGCGTCCGGCTGCTGCACGCCATGACGACGAACCATATCCAGCAGCTCGAGCCCGGCCAGGGCTGCTATGCGTTCTTCCTCAATGCCCAGGGACGCATCCTCGCCGACGTCAATATCTTCGTTCTTCCCGACAGTATCCTACTCGACGTGGAGCCGGAGCTCGGCCGGAAGGTATACCAGCACCTGGACAAGTTCATCATTGCCGATGACGTCACGCTCGAAGACGTCTCCGAATCCATGGGCACGACCGGCTATGAAGGT
>DATJFH010000084.1:0-14707 GCA_035495815.1 Bryobacteraceae bacterium | reverse complement strand
GCTTCGGCGGAAGGGGCGCCTTCGTCACCGGCGTCTTCCAGAAGAACGCATCGGTGAAAGTGGTCGCCATCTGCGACGTATATGGCGCGCGCCTCGACGCCGGTCTGCAGAGCGCTCCGGGAGCGCGCGGATTCAAGGATCACCGCAAGCTGCTCGAGATGAGAGAGGTGGACGCGGTCTACATCGCGACGCCCGACCACTGGCACACGCAGACGGCGATCGACGCCCTCAACGCCGGCAAGGATGTGTATGTGGAGAAGCCGCTCACGCTGCGGATCGAGGAAGGACCGCCGATCGTGAAAGCGGCGCGTGTGAACAACCGCATCTGCCAGGTCGGCATGCAGCGTCGCTCGAGCTCGTTCTACCGGGCCGCCAAGCGCGATTACATGGACTCGGGCAGGTTGGGCAAGGTGACGCTGGCGCGCACGTGGTGGCACGGCAACACGGCGCATCTGAAGCCGGTCACGCCGGCGCTCGTGAAGCAGCCCGACAACCTCGATTGGGCGCGCTTTCTGGGCCAGGTGAAATGGCGCGATTACGATGCAAAACAATACTCCAACTTCCGGGCGTATCTCGAATTCGGCGGCGGACAGGTGACCGATCTGTTCACGCATTGGATCGACATGGCGCACCTGTTCCTCGGGCAGGACATTCCGATTTCGGCGGTCGCCGCCGGCGGGATTTACCACTACAAAGACGGGCGCACGGCGCCGGACACGGTCAACGTACTGCTCGAATATCCCGGGGAATTTACGGCCACCTTCGACGCCACGCTCGCTCCCAGCCTGCAGGGCACGGGGATGGAGTTGTGCGGGACCAAAGGGCGGCTGCTGGTCGCCAACCGCAAGTTCGAGTTCTATCCGGTGGAGAAGGGCGAGAAGCCGGTGATCACCGACGAGACGGGCGACGCCACGGTGGATCACGTCGCCAACTTCATCGACTGCGTCAAATCGCGTAAGCTGCCCAACGCCGACGTGCTGATCGGCCACCGTTCGGCGCAGGCGTCGCACCTAGGGAATATCGCGTATGTGGAGAAGCGGCGGCTGAAGTTCGATCCGGTTCGGGAAGAGATCCAACCGCTGTAGTCTTATCGGATAGAATGGCAGGTTGACCATGCTTCGCCGGGAATTTCTATCCACTCTGGCGGGGGCCGCGCTGTCCCCTGCCGCCGATACCAAGCGGCCCAATATCGTTCTCATCATGGCGGACGATATGGGCTTTTCCGACCTGGGCTGTTACGGATCGGAGATCGCGACCCCGAATCTCGACAGCCTTGCGAAGAACGGCCTGCGCTTCCGGCAGTTCTACAACACCGCGCGCTGCTGCCCCACGCGCGCGGCGCTGATGACCGGACTTTATTCGCACCAGTCCGGAGTCGGCCACATGGTGAGCGATTACGGGCAGCCGGGATACCGGGGAGACCTCAACAAAAATTGCGTCACCATCGCCGAGGTGATGAAGCCGGCGGGCTACCGTACGGCGATGGCCGGCAAGTGGCACGTCACGCCGATTCAGAGGGGGAGCCAGACTCCGGACAAGCACAACTGGCCGCTCCAGCGCGGCTTTGAAAAGTTCTTCGGCACCATCCACGGCGCGGGCAGCTACTACGACCCCGTCAGCCTCACCCGCGACAACACCCCGATTCAGGCGGACCGCAAGAATTTCTACTACACCGACGCCATCGCCGACAACGCGGTCCGGTTCATCGGCGAATTCGCGGGCAAGCCGGAGCCGTTCTTCATGTACGTGGCGTTCACGTCGCCCCACTGGCCGCTGCATGCGCTGCCGGAGGACATTGCCAGGTACAAGGACCGCTACAAGGGCGGCTGGGACAAGCTGCGGGAGGAGCGGCACAAGCGCATGGTCGAGATGGGGATCGTCAGCGGCAAGTGGCCTCTCACCCCTCGCGACAGCCACGTGCCCGCATGGGACGACGAGAAGAACAAAGAGTGGCAGGCCAGCCGCATGGCGGTGTTCGCGGCGCAGATCGACCGCATGGACCAGAATATCGGCAAAATCGTGCGCAAGCTGCGCGAGACCGGCCAGGAGCAAAACACCCTGATTCTGTTCCTGGCGGATAACGGCGGCTGCGCGGAAGAGTTCGCCGCGGCGGGGGTCCAAAACAACCCCAGCATTCCGGACAAGACGCGCGACGGACGCCCGGTGCGCAACGGCAATAACCCGCAGATCGCGCCCGGCGCCGAGGACACGTATCAGAGCTATGGAATGCCGTGGGCGAACGCCAGCAACACTCCCTTCCGGCTCTATAAACACTGGGTTCACGAAGGCGGTATTTCGACTCCGCTGATCGCGCACTGGCCGGGGAAGGTTGCGCAGCCGGGGTCGATGACCGACCAGCCCGGCCACCTGATCGACATCATGGCCACCTGCGCGGACGCCGGCAAGGCGCAATATCCGAAGACGTATCAGGGCAATCGCATCACCCCGCTCGAAGGGCTCAGCCTGCTGCCGGTGCTGCGGGGCCAACAGCGCAAGGGTCATTCCGAGATCTTCTGGGAGCACGAGGGCAATCGCGCCGTGCGTCAGGGGAAGTGGAAGCTGGTGTCCAGGTATCCGGACGGCTGGGAGCTCTACGATCTGGAAACCGATCGCACGGAGATGCGCAACCTGGCCGAAGCGCAGCCGGCGAAGGTGAAAGAGCTGATCGCAAAGTACGACGCCTGGGCCGCGCGGGCGAACGTAATTCCGTGGGGCCAGCTGAAAAGATCCTGATCGCTTCAGCGCAGGTTGGACCGGACGTCCCGAAGCCCGGCGCGCGCGGCCGGACCAAGGCACGCCGCTATCGCGGTTGACAGCAGCAGCGCCGCGGAGGCGAGCATCGTGAGCGGATCGGTGACCGGGGTTTCGTACAATCCGGCGCGCAGCAGGGAAGCGGCCCAGAGGCTGGCCACGGCGCCGGTCACGATCCCGATCGCGGCCAGGCGGACGCCCTGCTCCACGATCAGCCGCGTCACCTGCCAGGGCCGCGCGCCGAGCGCCAGCCGGATCGACATCTCCGGAATCCGCTGGGCGGCCAGAAAGGAAACGACGCCGTAGATTCCGACCGCTGTCAGCGCCAAAGCGACCAGGGCCAGCAGACCCGAGAGCAGGGCGGCGCTACGGCGGCCGGACTGGCTGAGCGCCACCACGTCCGACATCGCCCGGAGGCGAATCGATTGCAGACGCCCGTCCACGGAAGCGACGGCGTCCCGGGCTGTGGAAGAGAGCGCGGCGGGCGTCCCGGCGGCACGGAAGATATAGGAACCGCCCTCCAATCCATACTGCAAACCGCACAAATAAACCTGTGGCTGCGGCAGGACCTCCAGGCTGCGCTGGCGGACGTCGCCCACGACGCCCACGATTTCCGACACGGCGCCGCCGGGGTTGAGCTCGCCATTCTGAAAGCCGGTGCGGATCCGGCGGCCGAGGGGACTGCGCCCCCCTGTGTAGGCCCTTACGAAAGCTTCATTGACCAGCGCCACGCGGGGGGCGTCCGGATGGTCGAGTTCGGTGAAGCCGCGTCCTCCATGCAGCGGGATGGACAGGACTCGAAAGAAATCCGGCGTCACCACGCTCGCGCCTGCGCGCGGACGCCGCTCTTTGTCGACCGGCGATTCCACGAATTCGAAATCCGTCCCCATCGTCCCGGCCAGAGGGAGGCGGCTCGAGAAGGCGGCCGACTCCACGCCGGGGCTTTGGTTCAGGTTCCGCAGGACCTGCTGGTGGAAAGCCACCATCTTCCGCTCCGTGTCGTAGCGCGCCTCCGGGATGCCGACGCCGAACTGGAAGACCTGCGAAGCGCGGAATCCGGGGTCGACCGACATCACCTTGACGAAGCTGCGAAGGAGGAGTCCGGCGCCGAGGAGCAGGGTCATGCTGAGCGCCACCTGAACGACCACGAGCCCGCTGCGCAGAAAACTTCGGGGTCCGGAAGGTGACGCCGATTCCTTGAGCAGCGGATTCAGATCGGTGGAACGAGCCAGCGCCGCGGGAACGAGCGTGAACAGGAGAGCGGTCAGCAGCAGGGTGACCAGGGCGAAAAGGAAGACCGGCGGCTCGAGCTCCACCGGCTTGGGAGCGCGGACGCCGGCGTACAGCAGAACGGCCGGCAGGCCGCCTTGCAAGAGAACGGCGAGCGCGAGTCCGGCCGCGGCTCCCAGGGCGCTGAGCGACAGGCCGTCGGCGAAGAACTCGCGCGCCAGGCGGCCGGCGCCGGCGCCGAGCGAGACGCGAATCGCCAACTCACGGGCGCGGACCAGAAATTGCGCCAGCAACAGGTTGACGACGTTGGCGCAGGCGATCAGCAGGAGCAGCAAGCCGGACGCGGCCAGAAGCAGCAAGGGCCGCCGGTTGGCGCCGCGCAGGGTTTCCTCCAGAGGCTCGACCGCGGCGCCGAGGCCGGCGTTTTGCGGATAAGTCCGGGCCAGCCGCTCGACGATCGCCTGCAGCTCCGCCTGCGCCTGCCGCGGGTCTACGCCGGAACGGAGCCGGCCGACCGCCTGAAGATGGCCGGGGCCGCGAAGTCGTCCGTAATCGGCATGGTTGATCGGAATCAAAAGATCCGGGACCGATCCCGTCAGAGGGAATTCGAAAGCGGGCGGCAGGATCCCGATGATCGTCCGGGGCTCCTCGTTGAGCTCGAGGGGACGGCCGAGCACGGACGTGTCCGCGCCGAAGCGCCGGCGCCACAAGCTGTCGGTGAGGATCGCGACCCGCGCGTTGCCGGTCTCTTCCTGCCGCGTGAACAGCCGTCCGAGCGCGGGCTGGATGCCGAGCACGGACGGCAGCTCCGCTGTCACCATGCCGGTCACAACCACCGAGACGGAGCCTCCGCCCACCGTGAGTCCGAAGCTCCGAACCAAGCCGCCGGCGGCGGATTCCAATGTCCGCGACTCGCCGCGCCAGTCGGTGATGGTGAGCAGCGAAGGATCGACGCGGGTCTTCCCCCGGCTGATCAACGAGAGGCTGACCAGCTTTTCGGGCTCGCGGTAGGGTAGCGGTTTGAGCAGCAATGAATAAATGGCGGAAAAGATAGACGCATTGGCGCCGATTCCCAGCCCCAGCGTCAGCAGCGCGGTGAGGGTGAACGCCGGCGCGCGGCGGAGTCTGCGCAGAGAATGGGCGAGGCTGCTCATGTGACCGGCCCCGGATTGAACGGCGCGAGCGCGTTGTGCAAGCCCCAGTGGTCGGCCCAAGTTTTTTTGCGGCCGCTGGCGACGTCCAGAATGAGGTGAAACAGCTCCCAGCCGACGCTCTCGATGGAACCGGCGCCGGTGGCGATGCGGCCGGCGTCGAGGTCGATGAGATCGGGCCACTTTTCGGCCAGCGCGGTGCGCGATGAGATTTTGATCACGGGAGCGAGCGCCAGCCCGTAGGGTGTGCCTTCGCCGGTGGTGAACAGATGGAGATTCATCGAGGCGAGCTGCTGAGTGCCGCAGATGAAATCGCTGGCCGGGGTGGCGGCGAATACGAGGCCTTTGGTGGTCACGCGATCACCGTGTCCGGCTACGGCCATGAGGGCCGAGCTGCCGGCTTTCGCCACCGACCCGAGGGCCTTCTCGACCACGTTCGACAGACCGCCGCGCTTGTTGCCGGGCGTGGGGTTGGCGCTGCGGTCGGCCGAGCCCCGCTCGAGGTACTCGTCATACCAGCGCATTTCGCGGATCAGGTCGCGGGCCACATCCGGAGTGACGGCGCGGGGCGTCAGGAGGTGGACGGCGTCGCGGACTTCGGTCACCTCGGAGAACATGACGGTGGCGCCGGCGCGCACGAGCAGGTCGGACGCAAAGCCGACGGCGGGATTGCAGGTGACGCCGGAGAACGCGTCGCTGCCGCCGCATTGCGAGCCGACGATGAGGTCGGAGGCGGGGCAGGTGACTCGGGTGCGCCGGCTCAACCGCTCCAGGCGCGTCTCGGCGGCAAGCATGATCGAGGCGATCATTTCCCCGAAGCCGCGCTGGTCCTGCAGCCGGACGACGTTCGGGTCCGCGCCGAGAACAGGAAGGAGGTGGCCATCCAGCCCGTCCGGAAACAGTCGCGCGGGTTGAAGCTTCTCGCACCCCAGGCTGACGACCAGCGGGGCGCCGCCCAGATTGGCGTGCAGCCCGATGTGGCGCAGCGTTCGGATCGGCACGGCAGCCCCGGGCGCATCGATGGCGACGCCGCATCCGTAGGTGTGGGTGATGGCGACCACGTCGTCAACCGCCGGGTAGCGCGGAAGGATCTCGGATTTGATGCGGCGCACGGCGTAATCCACGGTGGGGGCGACGCACTGCACGGTGGTCGTGATGCCGAGAATGTTCTTGGTGCCGACGCTGCCGTCCAGGTTGCGGAAGCCCTCGAAAGTGTAGCCTTCGAGCGGCGGCAGCGGCGCGGGCGTGGCGGTGGCCAGCGGCAGTTCGTCCAGCGGAGGCGCCTGAGGAAGAACGACCAGATCCTCGCGCACCCACGATCCCGCGCTTATTGACCGCGCCGCCGCTCCGATCACCTGGCCGTAGCGGACGACCGGCTGTCCGGCGGGAATTTCGCGGAGAGCCACCTTGTGGGACTGCGGGATGCGCTCGGCAAGCGTGAGCCCGGACGGAAAGGCGGTCCCGCCGGGCAGTCCCTCGGGGTTCACGATGATGGCGACGTTGTCGTCGGGGTGGACCCGGATATAAAGGGGCGGCATCAGAAGTAGATCTTGAGTCCAAGCTGAATGACGCGGCCGTCCCGGGCGTTGTTGATGATCCCGAAGGTGGGCGCGCCGAAGGTTTGTCCGGGCATTCCGAAGTTAGGCTTGTTGAAGGCGTTGAAGGCCTCGCCGCGGAATTGCAGGCGGATGCGTTCGTGCAATACGAAATTTTTCATGAGCGCGAGATTGAGATTGACCAGACCGGGGCCTTCCGCCACGGAACGGGCCGCGGTTCCGAACAGAAACGGATCCGGCTGAGAAAACGCCGAGGTATCGAACCAGCGCTCCACGGCGCGCTGTCCAACGGGCAGGTTCGGATTCCGCAGCAGGTTCGGACGCAGCGGGCCGACCGAGGAGCACTGGCAGGTGTTCTGCTGCGCGCTCACCCCGACCGGCGCTCCGCTGCGCAGGACTCCCAGGGCGGAGAGCTGCCAGCCGCCGAGGATCTGGCTGAGCGGTCCCCTGGAAAGCCAGCGCCGCCGCGGTCCGGCGGGCAGCTCATAGATTACGTTGAAAGACGAGTTGTGCCGGAGATCGTTCGAGCTGAGGGATTTGTCCAGCCTCCGGTTGTACAGATCCTGATAGCCGTTGCCGGGAATGCCGCCGAAATCGATCAATGCGTCCGTATTGTCGATGAACTTGGAGAAGGCATAGTTGAACAGAAACTGGAATCCGTTGTGATACTGCTTTTCCACGCGGAGCAGAAATCCGTGATAGCTGGAGTAGCCGATATTGGGGGAATCCACCGAGACATCGCTGAAATGCGGGAACGGGCGGCGGGATTGAACAGTTCCGGCTTTGCCGACCAGCTCGGGAGGGACCTGGTTGATGCTCATCACCGCGCCGGTGAGCCTGCGGCCGAGGTTCGCCATGTACTGGCCGGAGATCAGAAACGATTTGAGCTGATGCTGAACGCCGAAATTATACTGCAGGGAATAAGGCGTCGAGCGGTTCCGCTCGTAGAAATCGATCGGGCCGTTGATGCCGAACGCCGGCGTGCGGTCGGCCGGCCCGGGCGCCTTGACATCGTTGACGCCCGTTCGAAGCAGAAACGCGGAGCCCTGTTCCTGGTTGGCGCTGACCAGCAGCCCTTGAGTCGCGAAGCCGAGCACGGCATTGTTGCTGTAGCCCTGATCGTCGGGATTGCTGTAGAACAGGCCGAAGCCGCCGCGGATCACCGTCTTCTCGCTGGCGAACGGCCGCCATGCGAAGCCGAATCGCGGCGCAAAGTTGTTCTTATCCGTGTTGAAGAGGCGCTCCGGCTCGTCCACGCCGGCGAACGTCACCACGCCCGGCACTTTGGCGATGGGATGGATCTTGTCGAAACTGAAGCCGTTCTGGGTATTGCCGTCGGCCGCGCGGCCCGGCTCGAGGTCCCACCGGACGCCGAGGTTCAACGTCAGGCGGGGCGTCACTTTCCAGTCGTCCTGAAGATAAACGCCGACGTAGTACGTGTTGAATCCGAATAGCGGCGAATCGTTGATGGACGCGCTGGTGACCGTACCGAGCAGCATGGTGGCCAGCCCGTTGCCGCTGCGCGCGTTACCGGGCAGGCCGGTGCCGGCCTGGGCGAAAGTGAAATCGCCGGACGGCATGCGGTCGAACTCGTCGGTGGTGCGCGTGTGCCGGTACTCCAGGCCCGCCTTGAGGCTGTGGCTGCCGCGATAGACACTCAGGGTCTCGGTGAGCTGCTTGCCGGGATTGGTCTGGTCGCGGAACGTATTGGGCGAGCCGAGAAACGTGAACCCGGCGGGACGGAAGATCGGGAACGAATTCCGCCCGACGCCCCGCAGTCCGAGCTTCTCCGGCCAGTTCTTGTCGGTGCTGTCGTGGAAAATCTCCCGCGTCTGATCGATGGTGGCGAACTTGAAATCGTTAAGGACGGACGGGCTCAGGGTTCGTACCCACGAGACCAGGTAGGTGCGTGCAAAGTTATAAATATTGCGCGTGGCCGGGCCCTGGCCGGAGGCGGCGCCCTCGGCAAAAGCATTGGCCTGGGGCGCATCGTTCTGCTGGGCGACGAAGCGGCCGAAGATGCGGTCCTTTTCGGTCAGGACGTGGTCGAGGCGCAGAGTCCCGTGGCGCTGGATGCGGGGGGCGACGATGTTCACGTTGAAATTGTTGGCGCCGGCGATGGCGCCCGGCTGGTTCGGGGCAGGGTAATAGGTGAGCGCCTTCACGGCCACCGGATCGAACTGCGACGCAGGAATGACATTCCCCGGGTAGGCGTCGCGGATCAGCTGCGTAGGGTTGGACGGATTGGCGCGCTGGGTGGCGGGATCGTAGATGGGCAGCCGGAATCCGGTGGCGTCGAAGAGGCTGGAGAAATCGCCGCCGATCTGCCGGGGCGTGGGTACGGTCAGCAGGAGCGTGCTGCCGCGAGTCGTCTTGGTCTCCTCGAAAGCCGCAAAGAAATGCGTTTTGTTCTTGCGGATCGGTCCGCCCAGCGTCGCGCCGAACTGGTTGTACCTGAGCGGAGCCTTGGTGAGCGCGAAGAAGTTGCGGGCGTCCATCTTGTCGTTGCGGAAGAACTCGAAAACGGATCCGTGGAACCGGTTGGTCCCCGACTTGGTAACGGCGGTGAAAACGCCGCCGGCGGTGCGCCCGTACTCGGCCGCGTAATTGTTGGTGATGACCTTGAATTCCTCCACGGCGTCCACCATGGGAGCGAGCTCGGCCTGGCCGCGCGCCAGGCCTGCATTTTGGACCGAGCCGCCGTCGAGCATGAATCCCTGGGAGACGGTGCGGCTGCCGGCCACCGAGACGATCGGGATTTCGCCCGCGTCTCCGATGGCGTCGATGTAAGCCGTGCCCCCGGCGAGCATCGCCAGGTCCCAGGCGTTCCGGCCGTTGAGCGGCATCTCGACGATCGATTTATTATTGACGACCTGGCCGACGTTCGACGTCTCCGACTCGATGAGTGGAGGAGCGGCGGTGATCTCGATGCTCTGGTTCACGTCGCCGACTTCGAGAGCGATATCCAGGCGGATGGTCTGGTCGACGGCCAGCACGATCCCTTTTCGCGCCACGGGGCGGAAGCCGCTGTGCTTGATGGATAATTCATAATTGCCCGGGTCGAGCTTCGAGGTGGTGAAGTAGCCTTGTCCATTGCTGGCGGTGGTCTGGCGGGCGCCGGTGTCGGAATTTGTTACCGTCACCGAAACGTTGGCTACCACGGCGCCTGTAGGGTCGGCGATGCGGCCGGTAATCTGAGAGTTCTGCGCCAGACAAGGCGCGATTGCGAACAGGGCTATTGCGAAAGCACGGGGAAACTTCACGAGGTTCCTCACTATGGAAAGGTCTGGTATTAGCGAAACGCTTCGGCCAGTATATCTCAGCGCGCGTTTTGTGCGGAATCGCGTAGCGAATTTCGGGTGAGCGGCGAAGGCATCGCAGATTCCGGGTCGTGAACAGCCCTTGAAGCTATCCGCCGGTGAAAAAGATAGCGTACTCTGTAGTTGTGCCAGTTGAAAAATTCCTGGGGGGTATCTCCCGATTCCAAAAGCACGTTTATCCGGAGTATCAGGATCTTTTTGAACGGCTGGCGATGGGTCAGCGTCCAGAGGCTCTATTCATCACCTGCGCGGATTCTCGAATCGACCCTTGCCTGTTGACCCAAACCAAGCCGGGCGAGCTGTTCATCTGCCGGGTGATCGGCAATGTCGTGCCGCCTTACCCCAATGCGATCGGCGGTGTTTCGGCCACCATCGAATATGCGGTGGGTGTCCTCAGGGTTCCGGAGGTGATCGTTTGCGGCCACACCGATTGCGGGGTCATGCGGGGCGCACTCAATCCCGAGTTGCTGCTGCCTTATCCCAACGTGACGGCATGGCTGCGCTACACAAACGTAGAATGCCGCGATCCGGAACCGACTGCCGAGGTTCTTCTGGCGCTGACGGAAAATAACGTGCTCGCACAATTGAAAAACCTGCGCTCACATCCCCTGGTTGCGGCTCGACTGGAACAAGGGGATCTTGCTTTGCACGGCTGGGTTTATCATATCGGCTCCGGCGCGGTGACGGCCTACAACGAAGCAAGCGGGGTGTTCGAGACAGCCGCGTCCGCCGCCTCGACGGGCGAGAAATTTCGGCCGGATGTTCGCCAATCCGGAAAGAGACGCTAAGTTACTATTGGGACGCTTGAGTCGGCCGGCTATTTCCGGGGGATCACAGGCAGCAAAACGTAAGACTCCCGCGACCGGTCGTGATACACGGTTTGCGACGCTTTCCGCAGTTCCGTCTCGTCGATCACCGGCCGCCCCGTATTCGGATTCCGGTCGAAGCGCGGGAAATTGCTGCTGGAAACTTCCAGCCGGATGCGGTGGCCCTTGCGGAAGACGTTGCTGGTGACGCCCGCGTCGATCGATATCCTGTAGATTTTTCCAGGTGTGGCTGGAGCAGCCTTCTCGAGCGAATCGCGATAGCGCAGGCGCAGGATGCCGTCCGTCAGATGGCGCGCTTCTCCATCCGGAAACACGTCTACCAGCTTGGCTGTGAAATCCGTGTCCGGCGCGGAAGTGGAAACGTGCAGGACGACGCGGACCGGGCCGGTCACCTCCAGATCCTTCCTCAAAGCGTGCGACGTGTAAACCAGCACGTCGGGGCGGCGCTCGACGGGACGCTGGTCGAGGGGCCCCCAAGGGAAGACGGCCGGATTGCAGCACACCGATCCGCCGCGGGTCGGGACCGGATTGCGGGGATCGAAAACGAACTGGTCGGACGGCTGCTGCGCCGGAGGACGGCTCGACAGCCTGCCGTCTCCCTCGATACTGTTGGCGGCTTTCGCCGCGCTGAGATAGTAGCGGGTGGGACGGGCCCGCGCCAGCGGCCATTCCCGCTCTTCGCGCCATTCGTCGGCGCCCATGACGAAGATTTTGACCGGCGCCGAAGCGATCAGGGCGGAAGATTTTCCCTTGAGCCAGTAGTCCATCCAATCGAGCTGCATGGCGCGGACGGGCATGCTGGAGTGCGCTCCGAAGTCGGCGCCCGGGAACTTGATCGACATGTTGTGCGGCCACGGACCGATCACCACGCGATGCGGCTCCGCCGCGGCTTTGAGCGCCGAGTAGGCTTCCAGGTCGCTCTGAGCAAAATTGTCGTACCAGCCTCCGAAGGCCAGCGACGGGACATGCACGCGGTCGATCTGGGCGCGCACGCTCATGGATCGCCAGAACGAATCGTAGGCGGGATGTTCCGCCGATCTCTGCCACATCTCGCTGGTTTTTCCGGTGGCCGCGCGGTCGGATGTACGCAGCGGAAGATGGAGCACAAACCGGTCGAACGCCGGCGGCGTGAAGCCCGGCGCGGTCAGATTGAGGCTCATCCAGAGCAGGCGATGGCCGAGTTTCATGGCCCCGCCGGGGGAATAGAAGCGATCGCGATAATCGTCGTAGCCGGAGACGACCGGGGAGATGGCCTTCAGGTGGGGGTTGTTATGAAGCGCAACCTTCCATTGCGCGATGCCCAGGTAAGATCCGCCGATCATCCCCACCTTGCCGTCCGACCAGGGTTGAGCGGCTATCCAGTCGAGGGTGTCGTACCCGTCGGGCCCTTCCTGGGAGAATGGCTGGAAAACGCCGCCGGAAGCGTAGCGGCCGCGGACGTCCTGCAGCACCACGGCATAGCCGCGCTGGATGAAGGGCTCGTAGGTGGGGGCGAGGTCGGCGCCCTTGCCGTAGGGAGTGCGAACCAGAACGGTGGGCACGCGGGTCTTGACGTCCGGACGGAACACGTTGGTCGAAAGGCGCACGCCGTCGCGCATGGCCACGCGCAGGTTGAGATTCTTGAGACGGGCAGGCGGCAGCGACGCCGCGCTTGCGATCAGGCTACAGAGGATACAGCAGGCCGGCAATACGCGCACAGTAAATTCCAATACAGTTCAGCAACCCGTTCAACGGAGTGGTATCGGGCTATATGATCCGCGGCGCGCCGGCCGATCCCCGCTCCGAAACCGGATAGATGCCTTAAAGATAGCATGTAGCCCGCGAGCATCTCTTCTTCAGCGGGCCCGGAATCGACGCGGAGACAGGCGTCCGGCGGGAACGCGCCGGTTTCCCCGCCGCCGGTCACCAGAACGGGTTTGCCGATCCCCATGAAGGCGATGCTGATGGCGGAAGTCTCGCCGGCGCTGGGATGGCGCAGATTGACGCAGGCGTCAGTAGCGCCGGCCATGCGCCAGAATTCGCGCTCCGGAAGGTAGCCGGTCCGGATCACGCCCGGCTGGCGCGAGAGCGGGTCGATGGCCCCGGCGAGGTCCCGGGAGAGAAACTCGCCCGCGAGTAGAAAAGCGGTGTCGGGTCTTTCCGCGCGCACCGCTCGGAACGCCCGCAACGCCGGGGCAACCCGCTTCGACTCCCGCAGATAGCCGAAGAGTCCGAACAGAAACGGCGCGGAGCAAAGCTGTTGGCGGATGCGGACGGCCTCCGCGGGTGAGGGCAATTCAGGCGGAGTGAACAGGAACGGGATTTCGATCACGCGGGCGGCGGGCGCATGCGCATGCACCAGGCGCGCCGCCTCCGGATTGTGAACCACGATGGCGAGAGAGCGCTGGGCCAGCCGCTTGAGCATCGGGTACCGGTAATATTCCGGACGCAGCCCGGAACCCGCCCGGCCGTGCCACAGGTCCACGGCAAGATGCCGCGACCACTCGCCGTAGTTGTAGACAAACTCGGCGACGTAGGCCTGCTCGCCGAGCGTTCCCAGGAACAGGTGCTGCAGCATGGCGTCATGCAGGGTGACGACGCCGGGCTCGGCCAGGGCGCGGGCGTAGATGCCGCGATGGATCACATTGTTGCCGACGTGATAGAGGCGGACATCGGCGCGGGCAGGCGCCAGTTCCACGGTTCCGATCTTTCGCAGCGCGGCAAGAAGGGCGGCCGCGTAATCGGCGACACCGGTTCGGGCCGGCGGCATCGGCGCATGAAATCCAACCGTCACAGTGGTTTTGAGGCGGCAACGACTCTTCAGGCGATGATCTTCTTCGCGACCACTCCGGCCACGTCCGTCAGCCGGAAATCGCGGCCGCTGAAGCGGTACGTGAGCTTCTCGTGATCGAGCCCCAGCAGGTGCAGGACCGTGGCGTGGAAATCGTGGATATGCATGCGATCCTCGACAGCGTGATAGCCGATGTCATCCGTCGCGCCGTAGATGAAGCCGCGCTTGAGTCCGCCGCCGGCCATCCAGATCGAATAGCCGTAAGGGTTGTGGTCGCGGCCGTCGTTGCCCTGCGAAACCGGCGTGCGGCCGAACTCGCCGGCCCAGATCACCAGCGTGTCCTTCAGCATGCCTCGCGCCTTCAGGTCTTTGAGGAGTCCCGCGATCGGCTTGTCCACTTCTTTTGCGTTCTCAGTGTGCTTTGCGTAGAGCTGGCCGTGCTGATCCCACTTATAACTGTGGGTGCACTGCACGAAGCGGACGCCGCGCTCGGACAGGCGGCGGGCCAGAAGGCATTGCCATCCGAAATCGCGCGTGGCCTCTTCGTCCAGGCCGTACAGCTTCCTGGTGGCCTCCGATTCGTCTTCCACCTTGAATACGGAGGGCGCTTTGGCCTGCATGCGGAACGCCAGCTCGAAAGCCTGAATACGAGCTTCGAGCTGCGGGTCCTGCTGCCGCATCTCGGCATGCTTGCGGTTGATGTTCTGCAGCATGTCCAGCTCGAAACGCTGCTCTTCGGCGCTGAACTTCTTGTTGAGAAGGTACTCGATCGGCTCGCCTTTGATATCGGCCACGTTCATGCCCGCATTGCCGATGGCGGTGCCCTGGAACGAGCCGGGCAGGAACGCCGAGCCCCAGTTCTTGGCGCCGCCGTGCGAGAGCGCCGGCTTGATGGTGACAAATCCGGGCAGATCCTGATTCTCCGATCCGAGGCCGTACAGCACCCAGGAACCCATGCTCGGCCGCGTGAACGTGCTGCTGCCGGTGAACGACTGCAGCAGAGCGGCGCCGTGATCCACGCCCTCGCCTACCATGGAGCGGACGATACACATGTCGTCGACGCAACTGCCGACGTGGGGGAACAGGTCGCTTACCGGAATGC
>DATJFH010000083.1:0-52043 GCA_035495815.1 Bryobacteraceae bacterium | reverse complement strand
TATTGGCGTGCTTCGATTCGCCGGGGCCATTGACAATGCAGCCCATGACGGCGACTTTCATCGTTTCCACGCCGGCATAACGTTCTTTCCAGCCGGGCATACTTTCGCGGAGGTAGGTCTGGATCTGGTCCGCCATGTCCTGGAAGAAGGTGCTGGTCGTCCGGCCGCAGCCGGGGCACGCCGTCACCTGCGGGGTGAAGCTGCGGATTCCGAGCGACTGCAGAATCTGCTGGGAGACGATCACCTCCTCGGTCCGGTCGCCGTTCGGGAGCGGTGTGAGCGACGCGCGAATGGTGTCGCCGATGCCTTCCTGCAGCAGCACCGAGAGCGCGGCGGTAGTGGCCACGATTCCCTTGCTTCCCAATCCCGCTTCCGTCAATCCGAGGTGCAGCGGGTAATCGCATTTCGCGGCCAGGTCCCGGTACACCGCAATCAGGTCCTGCACTCCGCTGACCTTGGCGCTGAGGATAATCCTGTTATGCCCCAGCCCATACCGCTCGGCCGCTTCCGCCGAGCGGATGGCGCTGAGCACGATGGCGTCGCGGGTCACTTCGCCGGCGTCCTTGGGCTCGGCCAGACGGCCGTTTTCATCCATCATCTCCGCCAGCAGTGCGCCGTCGAGTGAGCCCCAGTTGACCCCGATGCGCACCGGCCGGTCGTATTCGACGGCCGTCTCGATCATGGTGCGGAAGTTGTCGTCGTGCTTTTTCCCGATATTTACGTTGCCCGGATTGATGCGGTACTTGGCCAGTGCGCGGGCGCAATCCGGGTATTTCCGCAGAAGAAGGTGGCCGTTATAGTGAAAATCCCCGATGAGCGGAACGCGGACGCCGAACTTGTACAAACATTCGGCGATCTTCGGTACGGCGGCCGCGGCCTTCTCGGTGTTCACGGTGACCCGGACCAGTTCCGAACCGGCGTTCGCCAGCGCCATTACCTGGTTCACGGTGGAGGCGACGTCCTCGGTATCGGTGTTCGTCATCGATTGGACGACGATGGGTTCATTCCCGCCCACCTTCACTCCCGCAATGTCCACTACCGGCGTCACACGGCGCGGTTTAGCCGCCATTCGAATTCCCCCTGAAACCAACGATTTTAGCATTTGCACTGGCGCCCACCGTGAAAGTACACTTGAATTCTTTCCCGAAGGAGGATGGATGAACAAAGCACGAGCTTCGATGATGGCGCTATTCGGCGGCCTGGCCTCGCTGGCGTTTTTCGCGGCCAACTCGGACGCCAAGCCGGAAACGGTAATGAAGATCGCCGACGGCGTCTGGTTCCGCGAAGGAGACCTGAAGAATCTCGGCCACTGCAACAACATCATCATCGAGATGAAGGACTACCTGATCGTGGTGGACGCCAACTTCCCGAGCGGCGCCAAGGCAGCCATGGCGGACGCCAAAAAGGTTTCCTCGAAGCCGGTGAAATTCGTCTTCGACACGCATCATCACGGCGACCACGCATACGGCAACGCCGTCTGGACGCAGGCCGGCGCCACTACCCTGGCGTACAAAGGGGTGGCCGAGGAGATGAAGCGGTACGAGCCGAAGCGGTGGCAGGACACCGCCAAGACGCGCAAGGACGTGGCCGGGATGAATCGCGCCTCGGTCGAGCCGCCCAAGCAGACGTTCGACAAGACACCGTTCGTGCTCGAAGATCCCACGCGCCGCGTGGAGTTCCACTTCCTGGGCTGGGCGCACACGCGCGGCGACGGCTTCGTCTATCTTCCCAAGGAAAAGATCCTGTGCACCGGCGACGCCGTGACCAACGGACCTTACAACTTCACCAATGACGCCAACATCGGCAACTGGCCGAAAGTGGCGCAAGCCGCAATGAAGCTGGACGTGACGCGTGTGCTGCCCGGTCACGGCGAGCCCGGCGGCAAGGAAGTGCTGGCCGGCGAGGCTGCTTTCATGACCGAACTGCACAAAGCCGTGAAAGCCGCGGTCGGACAGGGCAAGAAACTGGGAGACCTGGTGGAGATGAAGGACGAGAAGGCGGTGAAGACGTCGATCAAGCTGCCGGACAGCGTGAAGAACTGGGTCGGGCCGTCTCTGCCGACGCAGGTGAAGGACACCTTCGAGGAGATCACTCAAGGCAAGCCGCACGGCGAAATCGCGGGCGGAAAATGAGTAGGCCCGACATCGATTCCTGAAACTCCTTGTCATCCGGCGTGAGCGCCGCCGAGGCCGTCCTGCGTCACAACCGCTTACGCGGCGATACTATACTATCCAGATGCTGAAGCTGACTCTTTGCGCGGCCCTCGGACTGCTCCTCTGCGCCCCGCTTGTCACGGCCGAGGACTACCGTCCGGGTCCCGATTCCGAGCGGCACGCCGGCGTCCCGACCGGCAAGGTCACCAAATACGAGTGGTCGACAAGCAAGATTTATCCCGGAACAGTGCGGGATTACTGGATCTACGTGCCCGCGCAATACAAGCCGGATCAACCGGCTCGCACGATGGTCTTTCAGGATGGCGGCACATTCGTAAATGAAACGGGCGCGTTCAAGACGCCGGTGGTTCTGGACAATTTGATCCATAAAGGCGAGCTGCCGGTGATTATCGCCGTATTTATCAATCCCGGCGTCGTACAGCCCGCGGGCGCCGAGACGCAGGGACGGTTCAACCGCAGTTACGAATACGATGCGGTAGGGGAGCGGTATCCGCGTTTCCTGGCGGAAGAGATCCTGCCCCAGGTCGCCAAACTTTACAATCTCTCTAGCGATCCGAACGACCGCGCAATCTCGGGCTCGAGCTCTGGCGGCAATTGTTCCTTCAACGCCGCCTTCAGCCGTCCGGACCTGTTCCGGCGCGTCCTGAGCTTCATCGGCGGTTTCACGAACCTCCGGGGCGACCACATCTATCCGTCGCTGGTCCGAAAAATGGAGACCAGGCCGCTAAGAGTCTTCCTGCAGGACGGTACTGAAGATGTGAACGTCTACAGCAACTATGAACTGGCGTTGGCCATGAATCACGCCGGCTACGACAATAAACTGGTAATCGGAACCGAGGGCCACAACAGCAAGCATGGGTCGGCCATTCTCCCGGATGCGCTCCGCTGGCTGTGGCGCGATTACCAGAAGCCGATCGTCAAACCGAAAGACGGGGCGCGGCACTTCCTGACCAACAGCGTCCTCGATCCCGACAAGGGTTGGGAGATGGTGAGCCAGGGGCACAAGTTCACGGAAGGTCCGGCCGTGGACTCCGAAGGTAATGTCTTCTTCAGCGATATTCCAAATAACCGCGTACACCGCATAGGCGCGGATGGCCGGGTAACCGTCTTCCGGGAAGACACAGGTGGAGCGAACGGCCTGATGTTCGGACCCGATGGCCGGCTCTACGCGTGCCAGAACGGCCGCAAACGGATTGTCGCCTGGTCGCGGGACGGCAAGGAGAGCGTGCTGGCGGAAGGCGTGCAATCGAACGATCTGGCGGTAACCTCCCGCGGAGAGATCTACTTCACCGATCCGGCGAACAAGCGGGTGTGGTTTATCGACGCGAAGGGACAGAAGCGGGTAGTCCACGAAGGGATCGCTGTCCCCAACGGCGTACGGCTGTCGCCGGACCAGTCTTTCCTGACGGTGACGGATACAGCGGGCCGCTGGGTGTGGTCGTTCCAGGTGGAGCCTGGCGGATCACTGGCCAACGGAGTCCCGTTCCACCGGTTGGAGCTTCCGGACGAAGTGGATTCAGGTACGCTGCGCAGCGGAGCGGACGGAATGACGGTGGACTCGGAGGGGTTCCTCTATGTGGCCACCAAGCTGGGCATACAGATCTGCGATCCCGCGGGAAGAACCGTGGGAATCCTGAACAAGCCGCAGAGCGGGGATCCATCCAACGTGGTCTTCGGGGGATCCGATCTCCAGACGCTGTATGTCACCTCCGGCGATAAAGTGTACCGGCGCCGGGTCCGGCGCAAAGGGGTCCTGCCCTGGGAACCGGTGAAGCCGCCCAAGCCGAGGCTGTAGATCGGGCGAACAACCGGCGCCTCGTCAACTCACGCGTTTCAGCTTCGTTACGCGGCCCACCTCGACCCATTCCGCGACGAAAATATTTCCTTCGCTGTCGAACGCGGCGGCGTGCGGCGCGACAAACTGACCGGGCGTAAACGCGCTGCGATCTTTGTCGCGGATGCCCTCATAGGTGGCGCCGTCCGGCTTGCGGCCATCGCCGAGCTGAACAATCGGCCGGTTGTTCTTGTCGAACAGGGTGACCACCGCCTTCAGGTCCGGCATCAGCAGCAGGTCGCCACGAAACTCGAACGTGCTCGGCCAGCGCACACCGTCTTTGAAGACCGCGGCTGGCTTACCGTCCATGGTGAAGTACTGAACGCGGCTGTTGGCGCCCCGTTCTCCAACCATCAACAGCGGCCGTCCGGAGCGCTCGTCGATTGCGATCGCATGCGGCCAGATGGTGGTCCCCGACGCCGTCTCGCGCGTCTTGTCCCGATCCATCAGTTCGCGTGATCCGCCGAAAGTGCGAAGGTAGTTCAGCTTCGCGTCATAGTGGTGGACATAGAATTTACCGTAGCCGTCGGCCACGTAGAGGTCGCCGTTCGGGGCGATCGCCACATTGGAAGGTTTGTACTCTTTCGCATGAGGATAGAGCCCGCTCATCACGGGCGCGTGCATTACCCAGATCACTTCGCCGTCGAGCGTGGTTTTGCGGACAAAGCCTTTGACGTTGTCGCAGTGATACAGGAATTCCTCGCTGCCCTCCTTGCGCAGGGTGAGCCCGTGGGCCCCGCCGCGCAGGTCGGCGCCCCAGCTTTTGACGAACCTGCCGCCGGAATCGAAGATGGCGATCGCGTCCGGCGACTCGCTCGACGCGTGAACGGTGTGGGCGACGATTACCCGGCCCTGGGAATCCACGACGATACCGTGCGTCTTGCCGAACTTGAGGCGGACGGGAAGACGAGGCCAGTCGTGGATGGCTTCGTAGCGATGCTCTCCCGAACCCATGAAGGGAGTCGGCGGCGTCCCTTTGGCTGACGTGACGGCGAATGGGGCGAGAGAGAGTTGAAGCATCCGACGGCGTCTCATCGTACAGTCCTGAATGTACTGCAGCCGACTTGGGATGGCAACGGCGATGCTCATGCCGGGCACATAACCGCCTGCTTTTGCGGGCCGCGCTCAGCCCCTTGTTACAATAAGATTTCAACTCAAACCTGGAGGATAGATGGAAAGACCTGGAGCAACGACAATGAAGGGCAATCCGCTGACCCTGCTCGGGCCCGAGCTGCAATCGGGTGATTACGCGCCGGATTTCAGCGTGGTCGACGGGACGTTATCCACCGTCAACCTGGAAAAGACCGGCCACAACGTCCGCATCATCAGCGTGGTGCCGTCGCTCGATACGCCGGTTTGCGACCTGCAGACCAAACGCTTCAACGAAGAGGCGGCCCAGTTGCCGGGCGTCGATATCCTGACCGTCAGCATGGATCTGCCCTTCGCCCAAAAGCGATGGTGCGGCGCTTTCGGGGTGGATCGGATCAAGATGCTTTCGGATCATCGAAGCGGCTCGTTCGGGGAAGCCTATGGCACATTGATCAAAGACCTGCGGATCGAGAGCCGGGCCATTTTCGTGCTCGACAAAGAGAACATCATCCGCTACGTCGAGTACGTCAAGGAAGTGGCGGACCATCCGAATTACGATGCCGCGCTTGCCGCTGCGAAAGCCGCCGGGGAGTGATTCCCGGACAGCCGCCCGCGCGGGTTTCGAGCTCCAGAATCTGGAATCGAAAGTGGCCCGCGCGGCCGGCAGTCCCCTGGTCCGCGGTGGACTCACCATTGTCGCCGGGATAGTTACCGGAAACATTCTCGGCTTTTTCCGTGTCGCGCTGACCGCGTTTCTTTTGGGCACGCACAGCGCCGCCGATTCGCTGGCGGTGGCCATGGGTCCGATCGACACGGTCAATATCAGCCTGATCAACGCCATCGTATTTGCCTTCGTCCCCATGCTCACCGAGCGCAGCGGCCCCGCCCGCATCGCTCTGTTTCTCGAGCTCAGGCGGCTGTTCACGCGCTTTTTCTTCTGCGTCACGGCCGCGGTGTTTATCCTTGCGCCGCAACTCATCGCCATTCTCGCGCCGGGACTGCCGGAAGCGTACGTCGGACAGGCGGTGACGCTGCTCCGCATCGGCTCGCTGTCGACGGTGGCGGTAGGGGTCGCGGCGATTCATTCCGCGCTGCTCTACACGGGCCGGCGCTTCGCCCCTTCCGCCTTCCATCAGGCCACTCTCAACGTGTTCACGATCGTGGGCGCCCTGTCGCTATGGAAGATCGCCGGCGTTTACTGTTTTGCGATCGGGTATGTGGCCGGCGCCTCCTGCCAGCTGGCCATGGTTTACTGGGCGGCGCGTTCGGAACTGGCTGAAGAAGGCGCGCACATCGGACCGGTCCCGTGGCGCGAGATCATTTCCAAGCCGGCGTCGATTCTGGCTTACTCCGTCTTTCTATCGCTGAACATCACGGCCACCCGGGCCTTCGCCACGCAAGCCGGACCCGGCGCCGCGGCCGCGCTCGATTACTGCATGCGCTGTATCGGCGTGCCGCTGACGTTTTTGATCAGCCCCATCTCCAATTCCCTCCTGCCGGAGATCGCGCGGCTGCGCAGCCTGTTCCGCCTGCCCGAGGCATTCCGGCTCATCGACCGCACCCTGGCCGTGGCCGGATTAGCCGCGGTGGCGGCCTGCGCGATTGGAGTGGCCGTGCGCACGCCGGTCATTTCACTGCTGTTCGAGCGCGGAAGCTTTACGCCGGAATCCACGCGGCTGGTGGCCGCCGTTTTCCTGGGATTCGCGCCCAGCCTTATCGGTGGAAGTCTATTCGAATTGACCGCCAGGGCTCTGTTTGCGCTGGACCGCCCCTGGCTCCCGCTGGCCGCCTCCACGCTTCCCGTCGTTTGCAATCTGGCTGTGCTGCTGAGCATTCCGTTGCTGCGGCCGGAACTGGTCGGGCTTGGCGCGTCAGCGGGATTGCTAGTGGCGTTCGCATTCCTGTTTGCCATGGCGCACGCCCGCCGGGCGCAATGGATGGCGGAGAAGTGATGGTCTTTCTCACCGGCGCCACCGGCTGAAAGCAGTGGTGACTCGCTATGATGGCGATCGGCCGATTTACAACACCCGGTTCGACCGTCGGGCCGCTCTAAATATCTACTCCCATATCGGTCCACAGGACGGTTTTTTCTTTCGTCATCGCTTCGTGTCCGAGAATGGAAGTCAAAGCAGCGGTGGCGCCGATGGTGACGTCGGCCGGCGGCTCGGCGCCGTTCACCACCGATTGATAAAAAGCGGTGATGTGCTGATGGTTGTTCTCGCTCGCCTTCTCCGCGAATACCACCGGCTGAGCGTCGCGGCCCATCGGGTACAGGGTGGGCTTCGACATCAGATCGATGGCTCCCTTCGAGCCGTACACGTACACGTATTGCCCGCCGGACGGCAGCCCGCGCGGATGAAAAACATTCTGCGTGAAGGACATCTTCACTCCGCCGGGATAATCGTAGGTGATGCTGCCGCAGTCGTAAATGGTGCGCCCGGGGGGATCGTTCTTGTACATCACCGTGGCCCCAAATCCGCAGGCGCGCGTGGGATGGGCGCCGATCGCCCAGTTGCAGAGATCCAGGTTGTGAACCGACTGCTCGATCAGGTACCCGCCCGACTTGCTCACGTCGAAGTACCAGTCGTGCGATGTGCCTTCATGGGAGATATCGTTCTGGGCGTGGCGTTGCGCCTTCACCATGATGACGTCGCCGATGATTCCCTCGCGAATCTTCGCGATCACCTGTTGATACTCCTTCACCGAGCGCAGTTGCTGGCCTGGGACAAAAACTTTTTTGGCCTTCCTGGCTGCTTCCAGCACGGCGCGCACCTGCGCCGGCGTCACTCCGATGGGTTTCTCGCAATACACGTTTTTTCCCGCCTGCAGCGCGGCGACGGCCATCTCGGAGTGAAGATGTGGAGGGGTCGCAATGAAAACGGCGTCGATATCCTTGCGGTCGATGATCTTCCTCCAGTCGGGGTAGGTGTTCGGACTGTCTTTGGCGGCGGCGGTGGCCGCTTTGTCCAGCCGGTCGGGCTTGATGTCGCACAAAGCCAGAACCTTGGCTTCGGGCTGCTGGAGCACTCCACCGAGAAGATGCGAGCCCCGGTTCCCGACGCCGATCATGCCCGTGCCCACCCGCTGCGCAGGCTGTGCGGTTGCCACGGCCGCCGAAGCCAAAAGAAACATTCTGCGATTTGTCATTGCGAACTCCTTGTCTGAAACTTGCGTTAGAAACCGGCGGTTGACGCAGCCGTCAGTCCTCTCAGCACGGCGTCAAGATACTCCCGGGCCCGCCGAGCCAGAGCGTCCACTCCTTCGGCACGCATGGGACGGGGCGCCAGCGGCTCGAAGATATTCTCGCATGCCAGCGGGATGGTCAAACCCGTGCGCATCACCGGTTCGAGCAGCCTGTAATGATCGATTTCGCCGAATCCCGGTCCGCAGTCCTGGTCCTTGGGCCAGTTGCGATGGTCCTTGATGGCGAATGCGCGAATGTCGCGCCAGCAGGTTTTGATGTCGGCAATCGGATCCTGGTTTTCATAATCGAGCACGTTGCCGGCGTCGTAGCAGATTCGAATCGCCGCTTCAGCAGTCTCTTTGAGGATGCGCGCGCAAGCCGCTCCGGTGGCGGAATTGCCGCCGTGCTGTTTGATAACAACCATCACTCCGGCCCCCTGAGCGCGCGGCGCCATGGCCTTCAGATTCCGAATGACGTTTTCATACTGCCCCGGTTCGGTCTTGCCGAAGGTCAGCAGAAACGGAATCCTGGCGGCGGCCGCCTGTTCGATGCGGCGCAGGTGGGGGTCGAGCGCGTCAGCCGATTCCAGGTGAACGGTGGAAAACATCATTACCGGCTCGAGGCCCATGCCGCGGCACCTCTGCGCCAGCCGGGCGGCCTCGGCCGGCGGCGCATCGACAGCCAGCGCCGGAACCGTGCGGCCCGCGGCGTCCCGATGATTTACCCCCCAGGCCACAAAATCGTACCCGGCCTGGCGAATCCCGAGGAGGGCGCGTTCGAGCGGATAGGCCGAGTACGGCAGCGTCATGCAGGCAATCTGAAAACGGGTTGGCCCCGCGGCCGGAACCGCTTGAAGGGCTGCCGGCGAGGCCAGGAACTGGCGCCGGTTCATCACGGCAACTCCTTGATGGAGACATTGCGATAGAAGACCGGCCAGCCCTCCGACTGCAGGCAGACATTGCCGTCGGACGGCGCCGCTTCGGAGCCTTCGTTCACCAGAACGCCGTTGAGCACCACCTTGACGCCGCCGTTCTGCGACGTGATCTCGTATTTATCCCAGGAGCCGAACGGCGGCCGGTCCTTCACAAACGGACCGCGTTTGGCGCCGCTGACCTTCCCCCCGCGGACGCCGAACAGGCTGCCGGCCTCGCCGAAGTAGCCTTGTACTTCGAGAGATTTGGGCCAGCCGTTTTCCACCTCGTGGGCATGAATGAAAAAACCGGCGTTCGGCCATTCCTGCTTGCCTTTCGGCTCCCATCCCGTCTGGAATCGCCATTCGGCGCGCAGGACATAGTTGCGGTAGAGTTTTTTGCTGCGCAGGAAGCCGTTCGGCTGTCCCGTGCACGCGATCACGCCGCCGCGCAAACTCCAGGCTTCGGCGGGCGCTTTGCCGTCGACAATCCAGTGCTCGGCAAGATCCCGCTTGGGAATCAGGGACACGAAACCGTCGCCGGCCCAGGCGAGGCTCCAGCAGAAAAACAGGATGAATGGCCGCATGAATGGAAAATCAGTAAGGATGCAAATACCCGCCTTCAATGTCCGCCTGGGCATTTGTTCGGCGCACCTTTGCGGCTTGTCCATCTTACCCTCAAATTGTAGCGATTCCGAGGTGGCCGGAGGCAGCAGTGTGTTTGACCGTGTTCCGGCGGCGTCCTCCACCATCCGGTCCGCTTCGGATCGGGCGCCTGGAACAGGAGCACGCCGTCTACCAGCCGCGATCGAAACGCCGTCAGATATCGAGACTGCTCCTCGACCTTGTTGTAGGTGTGGCCGAGAATCAGGAGGAATTCCTTCTTGAGGAAGGTGTCTTCCGCGCCACGCACTACCTGTCCGTAGAAAGGATCGGGAGCCGCGACGTCCGGATTCGCTCGATTCTTGCCCGGCGGGCGGCAGATATATGAGGAATCCATCCGGTCCGGAAGTCCGCCCGAGCCGCGCCCGACCCATCCTCGGGCAGCCGGTTGGCGGTTCTGGGATGAGCCGCCCTTCGAAGCCGAAACCTGTAAAAACCGATCCGAACGGTGAAAAACAGGGACTGAAAGGACACGCAGTAGTCTACTGACTGCGTCGACGTCATCGAGCCCGTCTTACAACCAACGGGCTGCAACCGAAAATTCATAGCCGAGCGGGCGCCGATCGGGTATTTTCCAGCAAAATACTCTGCGGCCCACTTTTTTCCGGAACATTGTTGAAATTTGTGCGTCTAAGCCTGACAGCGATACCGCGTTCTCCTGATGCTCGTACTGTGCCTCTTCGCGTTGTTGCTTGTCAGCGGCTGTTCCCGCTCGCACGATGTGGTGCGCGCGGATACAGTGTTGCATCCCCCGGACACTGCTGCCGCGCTCCCGCCGCTCGTCCGGATGACCGGCCTGGTCCGGGCAGTCCGGGTCTATTCGATTCAGGCTCCCCAGATCGTCATGACGTCGCCTTCACCGCAGGGGAACCGCATCACCCTGGTCACCGTGGCTGCGAACGGCGCCACCGTCAAGAAGGGGGACACGCTGGCGGAGTTCGACAATACCAAGCAGCTCGACGACGCTCTCGAGGCGGAAGCCAAGTTCGATGATTTCACCCATCAGGTGGCGCAAAAGGCGGCTCAAAATCGCAGCGACGCCGCCGTTCGCCTGGCCGAGTTGAAGCAAGCCGAAGTGGATTTCGGGAAAGCCAATATCCAGCTCACCAAAGGTCCCATTCTGAGCGAAATCGACCGCATCAAGAATGAAGCCAAGGCGGAAAGCGCTCGGGCGCTGGTGGCCAGCCTGCAAAAGTCGCATGCCGCCCATATGCGCGCCGAAGCCGCCGCCCTGCGGGTGCTGGAACTGCAGCGCGAACGGCAGAAGGTCGCTCTCGATCGCGCCAGAACCAACTCCGACAAGCTCACGATCAAGGCAACGCTCAACGGAATGGTCGCCCTCGAAAACATCTGGAAGGGCGGAACGATGGGCCACGCCAAGGAGGGAGATCAGCTGTACGGCGGGCAGCCGCTGATGAAGATTTTCGACCCTTCGGAGATGGTTGTGGACTTGCAAGTGGGCGAGCCCGATGGAACAAGACTCAGCAGGGGACTCAAGGCGCGAGTCCGCCTGGACGCGTATCCGGATCTGGAACTCGACGCCGAGTTCGTTTCCGCCAGCCCGGTGGCGGTTACTGCGCTGGGGAGTCCGGTGAAGAATTTCAACGCGCGCTTCCGTCTTTTGAAATCCGATCCGCGGCTCCTGCCGGATCTTTCGGCCGCCGTCATTATCCAGCCATGAAAACCCGGCGGATCATCGCGTTCCTGGCTCTGTTCACGGCCTTGTCGGCAGCCGGATTCGGTTTATGGCGCGTCTCGACCGGACGAAACTCCCGGATGCTGGCCACCGCGCCGGTCCGGCGGGGCGAGTTCCTGGTGATTGTGCGCTGCCGGGGGGAACTGAAGGCTCGGAACACGGTGCAGATCACCGCTCCCAACGTGCCCGACCTGCGCGTCGTGTGGCTCGCTCCGGCGGGCTCGCCGGTGAAGGCTGGCGATCCCGTCGTCCGCTTCGATCCTTCCAGCGCGCGCCAGCAGCTTCAGGAAAACCAGGCTGCCCTCGAACAAGCCGAAGCGTCGGTGATTCAGGCCGAAGCCGAAGCGCGGCTGATGAACGAGCAGGATAAACGCGAACGCGCCGATGCCGCCTACGAGGTGGAGCGCGCCAAGCTGGAGGTTTCCAAAGCGGAAATCGTCAGCCGGCTCCAGGGCGAGGAAAGCCGCCTCGATCTGGGGCTGGCGGAGGAAAAGCTGGCAGTCAAGGTGGCCAAGCTCGAGTTCAACCAGGCGTCGAACGCGGCCAAGGTGGCGTCGATGGCGCGGCAGCGCGACAAAGCCAAAGCCGATGTCGAAATCTGGAAAAGGCGGCTGGAACGGATGGAGTTGACAGCCCCCCTGGCGGGAGTGCTGAATATTCTGGCCAACTACTCGCAGGGGTGGATGAACGCCAAGCCCTTCAAGGTCGGCGACCAGGTGTGGCCGGGAGGCGTGATCGCGGAGATTCCGTCGCTCGAGACGATCGAGCTCGAAGGCAAAATCGAAGAGATCGACCGCGGCCAGATTGCGGTGGACCAGAGCGTGCAGGTGCGGATCGATTCCCTGCCCGAAGTCAGCTTTTCCGGGAAGCTGGTCCAGTTTTCGCCTATGACGGAAATGGGCTTCGAGTGGCCGCCCACGCGCAATTTCAAGGCATACGCCAGCATCGATAAGCCCGACCATCGGCTGCGTCCGGGCATGAACGGTAAGATGGACGTGATCCTGCGGCGCATTCCGAACGCGCTCAGCGTGCCGGCGAAGGCCGTCTATACCCGCGACGGCAAGCCGATCGTCTATTCGCCGAACGACGGCTTATACACGGCTCTGAACGTCGAGGTTGAGGCCCGAAATCCGGACGAGGTCGCCATCAAAGGCATTCCCGAGGGGACCCAGGTCACCTTGTCGGAGCCGGAGAAGAAATAATGATCCGGTACCTGATCGTGTCCGCGCTGCTCGGCATCGCGGCCTTCGGCGGATGGCGGTTCACGCGGACGGTGGTGAGTCCGGCCGCATCGATTGAAGTCCCGACGATCGCCGTAAAGCGCGGCGACATCACTTTCACGATCGCGGCGAAGGGCGACCTTCAGGGCGGCAATACGCAGATGCTGCAGGTTCCGATGACCGGCGGCCAGCCGGCGCCGATCACCTTCCTCCGCGCCAACGGGGAGCTGGTTCAAAAGGACGATGAAGTCGCCAAATTCGACATCACCGAGCAGGAATACAAGCTGCGCGAAGCCCAGGCCGATCTGGCGGAGGCCGAGCAGCATATCGTCCAGTCCACGGCCGAGGCCGAGGCAAAGGAGGAGGAGCTGAACTTCCTGCTCATCAAAGCCCGGGCCGAGCTGAAGATCGCCGAGGTGGAGATGCGGCGCAATGAGCTGGTGGCGGCCATCGTCGCGCGGCAGAACGAGCTGGCGCTGGCGGCGGCGAAGGAAAAGCTGGACAAAATCGAGAAAGATCTGAAGAACAGCATGGAGACGGCCCGCAGCGGCATCGCCATCCACCAGGCGGCGCGCGGGAAAGCGCAGGTGAAGGCGGCCACCGCGGCCCGCAACATCGCCGCCATGACCCTCAAAGCCAACGCCGCCGGCTACGTCGCGCTGCAACCGAACGACGAAGGCAATTTGCGCTGGGGCATGTACCTGCCTCCCTACCAGGTGGGCGACATCGCGCGGCCGGGCAAGGCCGTGGCCCAGATTCCCGACCTGAGCAGTTGGGAGGCGACGGCGCGGATCGGGGAGCTCGATCGCGGGCACATCGCCGAGGGCCAGGCCGCCGAGATGACCGTAATCGCCATTCCGGGCGTCAAACTGCGGGGCAAGATCAAGTCGATCGGCGGCACCACGGGTCCGCCATGGGACCGCCATTTCGATTGCCGGATCGCCCTTGCCGATACGGTTCCGGAGATGCGTCCCGGAATGAGCGTCCGGATCACGATCACGACGGGCTCGATGAAAAACGTGCTCTCCATTCCGGGGCAGGCCATGTTCGAATCGGGTGGCCGTAAATTCGTCTACCTCCGCAAGGGGAGCGGGTTCGCGCCGGTGGACGTGAAGCTGGTGCGCCGCACGGAAAGTGAGGTCGTGATCACCGGTGTGGCCGAGGGCCAGGAGATCGCCATGGCTAATCCCGACCAGGCGCAGAGCAAGCAGGCCGGCGGCGGGGCGATGCAGAGTCTTCCGAAGAAATGATTACCGATTTTACGCTGGCGGTTCAGAATATTTACGCGCAGAAGACGCGCAGCTTTCTGACGGCGCTGGGCATCGTGTTCGGCGTCGGCTCGGTGATCGGTATGCTGGCCATCGGGGCCGGGGCGAAGGAGGAGTCGCTGCGGTTTATCGAGCAGCTGGGGGTGCGGAACATACTCGTCGACTCCCGCGCTTCGACCAGCGAGGAGGAACTGCAGCAGCGGCGCCGCTCATCGCCCGGCCTGACCGAACGCGACATGCGCGTCATCGAGGCCAACGTGCAATCGCTCGAAGAGCTGTCGCCGCGGCGAACCCTGCACCCGGCGCGTGTGCTGCCCAAGCCGACGCGCGATTTGCCGGAGTTGTACGGCGTGCGTCCGAGCTATGCGCTGATTCACAACCTGCGGCTGGTGGAAGGGCGTTTCTTCGAAAACGCGAACAACGTGGCCAGCGCTTCGGTCTGCGTACTGGGCCAGAACGCCAAGACGAACCTGCTCGGCTACGGCAGCGGCATCGGCAAATTCATCAAGGTGAACGACAACTGGCTGCAGGTGATCGGCGTGCTGGCGGAGAGCGTGCCGGGCAGCGGGAAATCGTCGGGCGGCAAGATGGAGGATCTGAACAACATCGTCTATGTGCCGTTCAATACGCTGCAATACCGTTTCTGGGACATGAGCAGCTATCTCAAGGACGAGCTGGACGGCATCGACATGCGGCTCAAACCAGGGTCGAACAGCATCGAGGTGGCCAAGGTGGTGACGGCCATTCTGAATGCGGCGCACAACGAGACCCAGGATTTCACGGTGACCATTCCGGCGGCGCTGCTGGCGCAGCAGCAGAGGACGCAGACGATCTTCACGTACGTGATGGTGGCGATCGCCGCCATCTCCCTGCTGGTGGGCGGGATCGGGATCATGAACATCGTGCTGGCGACGGTGATGGAGCGGACCAAGGAGATCGGCATCCGGCGCGCGACCGGAGCGCGGCGGAAGGACATCGTCCGCCAGTTCCTGACCGAGAGCGTATTGATCTCGACCGGCGGCGGACTGCTGGGAATCGCCTTCGGCTTCGCCCTGTCGTGGGTGATTGCGGCGACGGCCGAGTGGAAGACGATCGTCACGCCGGCGTCGGTGATCATCGCTTTCGGGGTGTCGTTCGCGGTGGGCGTGGTGTTCGGAATCTACCCGGCGATGAAGGCCTCGAACATCGATCCGATCGAAGCGCTCCGCTGGGAGTAGGCTTCAGCCGGGGATCGAGCCCGCCTTGATCACTTCCTCCATTGCCCAGGCGAACGTGTCGACCTCTTCCAGCGTGGTATACACATTCGGCGTAATCCGCAGCCCCTCGTACTCGCCCGGCGTCACGATGGCCACCGTCCATACCCGATACTTGTTCCACAAATGCGCGGCCAGCTTCGTCGCCTCGAATCCGGCCACGCTGATGAAGCCGATGGCGCAGGACTGCTCCGGGTCCTCGCTGTGCAGGATCTTTACCCCGGGCAGCCCCCGCAGCCGGTCCGTCCAGCGCTTGCGCAGATAGCGAAACCGGTACGCCTTGCGCTCGACGCCGATGCTCTCGTGAAAGTTGGCAGCCTCCGTGATAGCGTTCCTCTGCGACGCCGGATGCGTGCCGATCTGCTCGAACTTGCGGATGTCGTCACGCAGCTCCGGATTGGCAGGCATCAGCGGCCAGATCTTCCCGATCTTGTTCCGCCGCACATACAGCATGCCCGTGCCGATCGGCGCAAGCAGCCATTTGTGCAGAGACGTGCCGAAGTAGTCGCAGTCCAGATCCTCGCGTTTGAACGGAAATTGAGCGAAACTGTGCGCGCCGTCCACGATGACTTCGATCCCCCGGTCCCGCGCCATCCGGCAGATCTGCCTGACGGGAAAAATCTGGCCCGTGCGGTTGGTCATATGGCAGATGTGAATGACTTTGGTCCTGGGCGTGACGCTGTCCTCGATGCGCTTCGCCAGGTAATCGAGATCCGGCGGCGGGACCGGGAAGGTCACCTGCTTCAGCACGATTCCATCGCGCCGTTCGCGCTGCTTCCAGGTGGCGATCATGCGGGGGTAATCCTGATTGGTAGTGACCACTTCATCGCCGGGCTTCAGATCGAGGCCAAGTTGCACCGTCTCCAGCGCCTCGGAGGCGTTGCGGGTAATGGCGATCTCTTCGGTGTCGCAGCCGAACAGCAGCGCCAGCCGCCGCCGCGCATTTTCGATTCCCGGGTCGAGGACCCGCCACATGTAGTAGCTGGGCGCCATGTTTTCCATCTCCAGATAACGGACTTCCGTGTCCATCACCACCTTGGGAGAGGGAGACACGCCACCGTTGTTCAGGTTGATGATGTTGCGGTCCACTGTAAAGGCATGGCGGACGTTGAACCAGAAATCCTCATCGCGGGCCACCGCGTCGGCGGGGCGGCCGGCGGCGGAAGCGGCGGCGGCTTGGGCTCGCGCCACCGAATCGTTTTGAAAAGCCGCGATTACGCCCGCGGCGGAGGTCAGCAGACGGCGACGTTGCATAAGGTATGATTGACGGGTTTCAGTACGAAAAGCAACCGGCGCGGCCGCCGAATCCGGCAAGCGGGCGTGTGTTCCCTGGCGAAGAGTCCTTCCAGCCAATCTCAGTCCTGAGGCGGCGGGATCTGCCGGCGCTTGGGCAGTTTCGGACGCGATTCGCTCTGAGCGAGGTTCCAGCTTGCCTGGTAAACGAGCCTCGCGATGCGCTCGACCTTGGAATAATCGATCTTCTCCGGGCGGTCCGAGGTGGTGTGATAATCCGGATGCAATCCGGTGTGGAGGAACACGGCCGGGATGCCGCGCTGAAGGAACGGCCACTGGTCGCTGCGGCGCAGCAGATTGGAGCTGTTGTTGTCGTAATCCAGGCGCAGAGTCAGATCGATTTCGCGGTTCGCTTCGCGCAGGACGGCGGCCAGATCGGGGCTGAAGCTATACCCCATGACATGGACGCTGTTGGCATTCGACGCTGCCGTCTGCGGCTTCAACCCCTTGAAGCGCGGCCCGCCGATTTCCGGGACCTCCTCGCTCCGCCCGATCATATCCATATTGAGCGCCGCCACCGTCTTGTTCAGCGGCCACAGCGGGTGTTCCACCCAGGCCCAGGAGCCGAGCAGGGGACCGCAGCAGCGCTCCTCGGAGCCCCAGATCGCAAAGATGACGGTGCGGCGGGGACGGCGGCCCTGCTGCCCTGCCGTGACATAAGCCTCGGCGATGTCCAGGACGGCGACCGAGCCGGAGGCGTTGTCGTCGGCGCCGTTGAAGATCTGGACGCCGTCAGCGCCATTGTGATCGTAATGCGCCGTAATGAGGATGGCTTCGTTCTTCAGGTTGGGGTCCGCGCCTTCGATCTTGCCGACGACGCTGCGGTCGGCAATCACCGTCCGCTGAAGGGAGGCAGCCATTTCGATGGTGAGGTCCGATTCCGACGCGGCGCGGCCCTGTTCGGCTTCCGACAACAGGCCGGAGAGCTTGCGGCCGATGATCTGCTCGGCCAGCGCCGGGGAGATCTGCAGAGCCGGTATGCGTACGCGGTCGGCGTAGGTCGCCAGCGTGTAGCGCTCGATGACGGGCGGTTTGGCCGGCCAGTAGGCGCGGGCCGCGGAGGCGAACGAGCGCGTGGCGCGGTCGTCCAGGTGGGCGCGGGCGTTGACGAACAGCACGCCGGTGGCGCCTTGCGCCTGGGCCGCCAGAGTCTTGCGCAGGCTGTTTGCGTACTCGGAAGTGACCAGGCCGTCGAACGGACTGTTCGCGTCGCCCGGCGCCGGCTCGTCATCGAAGATCATGACGATGGATCCCCGGATGCTGTGTCCCCGGTAATCGTCCCAGTTGAGATCGGGCGCGGCAATCCCGAATCCCTTACAGACCACGCGCCCTCGCGCCTCGGCGTCCGCGCTGAAGATGAGCGGATAAAAGTCCTCGCCCTGCCGCGCGACGCGGCGCGATTCCGGTCCCGTGGCGACGATCAGGCGCGAGCCTTCCGCCAGGCGCGAGAGCACGAGATCGAAGCGGTGGAAGAACGAGCCGTCCGGCGCCAGCGGCTCCAGGCCCAGCCGGGCATAGCGGGCCGCGATCCACTCGGCGGCCAGGGCATATTCGGGTGTCCCCGTGAGACGGCCCCGCATCGCGTCCGAGGCCAGGAAGAACAGATCGGCTTTCAGCTCCTCTTTGCGGATCGTCTCGATCGCCGGGGCCCGGTTCTGGCCGAAGACGGAGGCAGTCAGAAGCAAGCCGGTGGCGAGGCGCATGAGAGGATTCTAGCGCAAGGCGGAATTTACTTTTTACTTTCGCCTTTTGGCTTTTGACCTTTGACCGGCCTTTGCACCAGGCTCTCGTGTGTCCTTTCCCGGAACACGCCCGTGATTCCGCCTGCCAGCGAGACGGCGCTTTCCCCGTAGCGGTCGCGTAATCCGTCGACGGCGCGCAGCGCCTCCCTCCACTTGGCGGTCTTCTCGTCGTCGAGCAGGTTCAACTGGCCCTCGATCGCAGACAGCGTCGACGCCTGCACGCCCAGCAGGCGCACCTTCGCGCCGGGCTTCCAGTTGCCGTGAAACAGGCGGCGCGCGGTGTCGAACAGCTCGTGATCGAGCTGCGTCGAATGGTCGAGCGAACGGGCGCGGGTGATGGTCGTGAAGTCCTGGTAGCGAAGCTTGAGCTGCACCGTCCGGGCGTGCAGGCCATGTTCGCGGAGGCGGCGGCCCACCATTTCCGAAAGCCTGGCCAGCGTGGCTTCGAGGGCGGCGGAGTCGGCCGTGTCCTGGGAATAAGTATGCTCGTGGCTGATCGACTTGGGATCGTCCCGCGCGCCGAAAGCAGTGTCGAACCAGCCGCCCGCGTCGAGCCCGAGCGCCTTGCCTGCCAGGGCGAGCCCCCACTTGCCGAACTTGCTTTCGAGGAACTCCTGGTCGAGCGCGGCCAGGTCTCCGATCTTGCGGATGCCGAGATCGTGCAGGCTCCGCTCGGTGACTTTGCCCACGCCGGGAATCCTGCGCACGTCGAGGGGCGCGAGAAAACGGGCTTCCTCACCGGGCAGCACCCACAGGACGCCGTTCGGCTTGGCCTGGTCGGAGGTGATCTTGGCGACCAGGCGGGAGCTTGCGGCGCCGATCGAGCAGTTGAGGTTCGTGTCCGCTTTGATCGCCGCGTGCAGGGAGTGAGCCGCGGCCAGCGGCGGCCCGAGCAGTCTGGCTGAACCCGTCATGTCCAGATACGCTTCGTCGATGGAGGCCATTTCGACTACCGGGGAGAAGCGATCCAGGACGGCACGCACGCGGTGGGAGTAGTCGCGGTAGCGGTCGGGGTGGCCGTCGACGAAGATGGCGTGCGGACACATCTGGCTCGCCGTCCGCAAGGGCATGGCGGAGTGGACGCCGAACTTGCGGGCTTCGTAGGAGGCGGCGGAGACCACGCCTCGCTGATCTTTCTGGCCGCCGACGATCACGGCTTTGCCTTTGAGGCGCGGGTCGAAGAGCTCTTCGACCGAGACGAAGAACGCGTCCATGTCGACGTGGAAGATCGTGCGCATTGGCCGGCGTCTTTGTACCAGGATAACGTGGCGGCGCGAAGCGGGTGTTGCGGACGGCGGCCGGCCAGCAGCATGTGCTGATCCACCGGCGGCAAGGCCGTCCGCAAGGGAATCACCGCCTACTTATCGGAGCGCAAGGACGGGCCGAGGATGGAACAGATACCCCGATCGGGCTGGTAAAATGGAAGCCATCCGGAGATTTGGTCATGAAAATCGCCGCGCTCATCAGCTTGTCGATTTTCCTATTTGCGCCGCCGGCGCCGGGGCAGGATCCACAGCGCACGAAAGACGGGCGTCTGGCGCCTTTGCTGAACAATCTGGGCACTCTGCATGTCGCCATCAGAACCAGGAATCCGGAGACGCAAAACTTTTTCAACCAGGGGATGAGGCTCGTTTACGGCTTCAATCACGCGGAGGCTCTGCGGTCTTTCCAGGAAGCGGCCCGCAACGATCCTGGCTGCGCCATGGCGTACTGGGGCCAGGCGCTGGCGCTGGCGCCGAACATCAACGACCCGGCGATCGGCCCGGACCGCGAACGGTTGGGGTACGAGGCGATCCGCGAAGCGATCCAGCGCCGGGCGAGCGCCAGCGGGAGGGAGCGGATGTTGATCGACGCGCTGGGAGCGCGATTCGCCGTTCAACCGCCGGCCGCAGACCGGAAGGAACTGAATGAGGCATACGCTCGCGCCATGCAAAAGGCGGCTTCGCGTTATCCGAAAGATCCCGATATTGCGGTTTTGTACGCCGACGCGGTCATGAACACGCGCCCGTGGGATTACTGGACGAAAGACGGCAAGCCTCACCCGGGGATCGCCGGCGCGCGGGCGGCGCTCGAGCGGACGATCCGGAGGTACCCGGAGCATCCGGGCGCCCGTCACACCTATATTCACCTGATGGAGGCCTCCGACGAAGTGGATGCCGCCGTTCCGAGCGCCGACCGGCTCGGATCCATGATGCCCGGCGCGGGTCACCTGGTGCACATGCCCAGCCACATCTATCTGCGGGTCGGACGCTATGGGGACGCCGCCGCGGCCAATATCAAAGCGATAGCGGCGGACGAAGACTACATCACGCAGTGCCGCGCGCAGGGAATCTATCCGGCGTCGTATTATCCGCACAACATTCATTTTCTGACCGCGGCCCTGGTGATGGAGGGCCGGAGCGGCGAGGCCCTGGAGGCGGCAAGAAAGTCGTCGGCCAAGCACGGCCATGATGTGCCGGGGGACGGCCTGGCCGCCTTCGGTCAATTACTCGATTCGCTCCCCATGATGACGCTGGTTCGCTTCGGCCGCTGGGACGCGATCGGGAAAGAGACGGAGCCTCCCTCGGATCGTCCATTTGTCCGGTCGATCTATCATTTCGGACGGGGGATGGCGTTTTCGGCAAACGGACAACCCGAACGGGCCCTGGCGGAGCTGTCGCTTGCCGAAGAACTGGCCACCGGACGGGCGCTCGAAAAACTGAAGATCCTCGATTTGAATCCACTGGCGGAGGTGGCCCGGATCGGGATCTGGATGCTGCGCGGCGATATCGCGGAGAAAGCGGGCCGGCACGAGGAAGCGATCCGGGCGTTCCAAAAGGCGGTAGACACGGAGGACGGACTGCTCTACAACGAGCCGCCGGACTGGTTCATTCCGCCGCGCCAGTATCTGGCGCACGCGTATTTGACGGCCGGCAAAGCGGAGGAGGCGGAACGGGTTTATCGCCAGGATCTCAAGCGGCATCGCGGGAACGGGTGGTCCGTGCGGGGCCTTGCGGAGAGCCTTCGCAAGCAGGGCAAGACGGCGGAAGCGGACCAGCTTCAAAAAGAATTTCAGCGCGCCTGGCGAGGGGCGGACGTCGAGCTGGCGGGGTCGAGGTTTTAGCCGGGAACGGCCTACCGGACGCGGCCTTCCCAGCGGAGACCCAGCCGCCAGAGCCGCGGCGCGCCGATGTTGGCGTTGGGGCTGAACTGGGTGTAATAACGGCGGTCGAGGATATTGTCGAAGCTGGCCAGCGCGGTCAACTGCGGCGTGATACGCTGCCGCACCATGAACTGCAGCACGGCAAATCCGGGGAGCAGGAAGCGCGGCGTATTCAGATCGTCGTCGAAGGCGTAGGAAAAGCTCTTCAATCCCACCGAGGCCAGCGTGTCGTGCTTCTGGAAAGTGAGCTGGCCGGAACCCTGATGACGCGCAACTTGCGGAATCCTGGCGCCCGTGCCGTAGCGGGAATCGACGAACAGATAGCTGAGCTCGCCGGTGAAGGCGCCTAGACGCTGCATGGCGTTGAACTCGGCGCCGCGCCCCAGCGCCGACGCGGCGTTCGCCCGCTGCCGCGTGATGAGAGCGGGCGTCGTGCTGATCGTGATGTTGGACACCAGGTCCGCGATCGAATTGCGGAAGAAGGTGAGCCGCAGGCGTGACGCTTCGCCCACCAGATCGAGTCCGGCTTCGGCTCCGAAGAGCGTCTCCGGCCTGAGCAGCGGATTGGCGTTGGTCTGCACGTTTCCGGTGCGGAAGACGCGGAACAGCTCGTTCAGCGTGGGCGCGCGAAAGCTGCGGTAGACCGAGCCCCGGGCGCGCAGCCTTCCCCGCCCCGCGACCAGGCCCGCGCTGGGACTGAGGAACGTGCTGTCCTGTCCAGTAAATTGATGTCGCAATCCGCCGAAAAGCTTGAGCGATTTCCAGCTGGCGTCGGCCTGAGCGAACACCCCATGCTGAAACTGGTCGCCGCCGCCGACACGCTTGCCGGTGGGAACCAGGGAGTCCGTGCTGGTCCCTTCGACGCGGAAAAAATCCGCGCCCCCGAGCAGGTTCCAGTCCCGGGTGTTATGGCTCCAGAAACCGGCGCCGCCCGTGCCGTTGGAGGGAACCGTCTGGCGGTAGGACAGCGTCTCCGTCCTGCGGTCGGCTGAAATGGCCGAGAAGGCGCTATGGAAGGATTCCTGGGTGCGAAAGGCCAGGGCGGAAAACGTGTCTCGTCCGCGCTGGGCCTGGTAGTGAAGGGAAATGGTACCCATCCCGGTGGAATTGTTCTGCAGAATGGTTCCGTTGCGGCGATCCTCGGCAAGAATGCTGGTCTTGAAGAAGAGCCGGTGCGCGGAGCCGAGGTAATCCAGCCGCACCGAGCCGGTGACGAAGTCGAGGCCCGCTTTCCGGTCGATGGGGCCGCGGATGGATTCGGGCACGATGAAGTAGCCGTCGGTCGTGAAGGCGCGGCTGTCGATCGACATTCCAAAGCGCGAGAAGAGGTGCGAAAAGCCGGCCGAGAGGTCATGCGTGCCCCTGGCGCCGCCCTGGTATTCTCCATGCAGCAGGTAGCGTTGGGGCGGGCGGGAAAAAATGGCGACGGCGCCGCCGAGCGTGCGGTCGCCGAAGACGCTGGTGGAAGCGCCGCGGGAAACCTCGACGCGATCGATCTCTTCCGGCTGGAACTGGGTCCAGTAAACCCAGCCGCCGAAGGGGTCGTTGGCGGGGATGCCGTCCCACAGCACCAGGGAGCGGCTGGCGCCCGACGAGCCGATTCCGCGAAGCGAGATTCCTTGGGTAGTGGGGTGAGCCACCAGGCTCGACGACCGGCGGAACAGGCTGAAGCCGGGCACCATGCGCAGACGGTCGTCCAGGTTATCGCCGGGGGTCCGCTGAATCTGGCCGGTGTCGAGAGCGGAGACCGAAGCCGGAGTCTCGGCCGCCACGCTGCCGACGACGGTGATGCTGGTTTTGACAGGCTCGATTTTATTTTCCGGATCTTTCGGCGCTCCGGGCGTCTGAGTTTGGGGCCTCGCAGAAGGCAGGATCGCCAGGACGCAGAAGGCGATGCGGAGTCCAACCAGCGGCTTCCAAAGGCTCCGAGTCGGCGCTGAAAACAATCTGGAAACTGTGTTCATCGATTGGGGGCGCCGGCGCATTCCCACGAAGCGGCTGAACCAGCGCGAGACATCTAAGGATAGTATATACGTCGCCTTCCTCCGGCACGCGAGTCCGCCAGTCCTGGGTCTGGAACCGGATTTCGGCTCCCTGCTGCGCAAGACTCCAGGCCAGAAAGGCGCAGCAGTCCACGGCCTGCTCGAACCATTCCCCGGCTTCCGCCGGCACATCGCGATCGAGGTAGATCTCCACCGCCCGTTCCTGATCTCGGGCGAATTCCCGCACCTGCAGCTCACCGGTATGGGCGCTGGCTTTCCAATCGACATGCCGGGCGCTCTCGAACGGCTCATAGGCGCGGATGCGGTAGAACTCGTGGCCGCGGCCCCGGAAGTGGGCGTCCAAATCGCCGTTGATTTCCCCGAGCAGCTCGTCAAACCCTGGCATGGGGTCGATGCACGGGTATACCAGGACGTCCCGGCGCAGGGCGACGGCCGCGGTCTTTTCCAGGAAGCCGAAGGGGAATCGCGTGGAGAACGTAAAGCTGTTCTGCCGGTGCGCTCCGCGGTGCGCGAACCGGACGTCGACGTTCTCCGCCAGCGTAGCGCGGCCGGGGATGACTGGAAAATAAACCGCCGACGTCAGGATGGGCGGCGTATCGGCGGCGGGCTCTTCCGTAACGCCGGCCACGTGCACGGAGAACGAAGGAATCCAGATCTTCGAATTGCGCACCGCCAGCGTGGCCGCGACCGTGCGCCGGGCGGACACATGTTCCGGGAGCGCAAAATCCAGCTCGAGGCCGGCCAGGCCAAGGCGGCTGACGAGGCCGGAGAGGAGCAGAACCGAGAGCATGGTGGCGACCACCAGGAAGAGCAGGTTGTTGGCCGACGCGACCGCGGCCGCCGCGACCAGCGCAACCGCCATCGTGAACAGGAATCCGCCGCGGGTGACCCGGTACTTGACGCCGCGCTGGAGAGTATGCAGCCAGGTACGCATGGAGGCCGTCCCGGCAGCTAACGGCGGCGGCCGTTAGAGATTCTTGGGGACATCGGCTCGATGAACGGGTCGAGCCGCGCAGGGCAGTGACTTTGGGCACGGGGGGCTGTCTCAGCCCGGTCCGGCCACGGCGCCGGTCCAGGGCGGCTCTCGAGGACAGCCTCGATCATCCTTTCGAAATTCATGGTTATTCCCCGAATATAACAGCTATTTGGCGCGGCGCGGAAGATCGATGCCAAAGCCGATCTCGGCGACCTCGGGAATCCGGACGGGCAGATGGCCGCGGATATCAATCTCTCCGAACAGCGCTTTGACGGCCGCCGCTTCGGAGGTTGGGACGGGGCTATAGGTGGTCAGGTAGGCTTTTGCTTTGGGGAAGCTCCGGACGAGATAGGGACTCCCGAGGGAGACCAGGGTAACCGGCGCTTCGCGCGCCAGCAGCGTCTCGATCAGCCGGGGGTAACCACCGGGCAGCGACAGATCTCCGCGGTATGAACCGGCGGAAGCAAACGCCATCACCACGATGTCCCGCGCCGGAGCGAGCCGCTCGGCCGCTGCGTCGAGCTCCGAATCCGGCATCGCCGGATCGAGCGTGATCACCTGGGCGGCGCCGCCGCGGGCAGCAAGCTCCTGCTGAATGGCCTGCCCCTGCACGCCGTACCGGCTCTCCGTCAAGATCAGGAACGCGGTCTGCTTGGGATCGCGGAGCGGAACCAGGCCGTCCCCGTTCCTGACCAAAGTCACCGCATGATCGGCGATCTCCTGCGCTTTGGCAGCCGCCTCGGGCGAGTTGACGATGTCGGCGATCGCTTCGAGATTCACCAGCCGGCTGCGGTCGAGACCGAGGCTCTGTTTGGCTTCGAGCACGCGCGTCACGCTCCGGTCGATGCGCTTGACGGTGAGCCGTCCCGACCGAACGGCTGCCACCACCGCGCGGATTGCGGTCTCCGGATCAGGCGGCATGAGCAGGACGTCGGCGCCGGCTTCGATGGCGCGCACGGCGGCTTCTCCCTTGGAGAAGCCCTTGACGACGCCGCCCATTTCCAGAGCGTCGGTCACCACCAGCCCCTTGAAATTCAGCTCGTCCCGCAGCAAGCCGGTCATGATGGCGGGCGAGAGGGTGGCCGGCACGTCCGCCGCTTCGAGGGCGGGCAGCGCGATATGGGCCGTCATGACCGAATCCACGCCGGACTCGATCGCCGCCCGAAAGGGCGTCATCTCGACGGTCTCCAGATGCGCGCGGTCCGCTTGAATCGACGGCATAGCCAGATGGCTATCCACGGCTGTGTCGCCGTGTCCGGGGAAGTGCTTGGCCGTCGTCAGCACGCGGTGTTCGGTATCGTCGCGGGCGCCTTCGATGAAGGCGCGGACGTGAGCGGCGACGTCCTTTGGATTCTCTCCGAACGAGCGGATGTTGATGACGGGATTGTCGGGGTTGCTGTTGACGTCGGCTACCGGAAAGAAGATCCAGTGGACTCCCAAAGCGCGGGAATCGCGCGCCGTGATTTCGCCTTCATAGCGGGTGGCTTTCGGGTCGCCGGTGGCCGCGAAAGCCATGGCGTGCGGAAACAGGGTGGTCCCGTCGATCCGCATGGAGGCGCCGCGCTCGAAATCCCCGGCGACCAGCAGCGGGATCGCGGCGATGCGCTGCATGCGGTTGAGGAACGCCGCCACCGCGTAAGGCTCGGCCTTCTGGATCCCGCGTCCACGCGAGCGATTGATCAGCACCAGTCCACCGACGCGCTGCTCGCGGACGAGCCGCAGGAAGCGCTGATACTGTCTCGACCGGGTGTTGGGCGCCTCGCCGTAGAACGGGATCACGACCAGCTGGGCCACTTTCTGGCTCAGCGTAAGCGAACTGAGCCAGCGCCGGACAACCGGCTTCACGGCGGGCGCGGAAGACTTCGCGGCGGATTTCAGAGGGGGCGCAGCGGGTTGCGGTATGAGCGGCGCGCAAACCAGAAGTAACGCGACGGGAAGAGTCAGCAGCGTTCGCACGTCAGATGGATTTGGCTTTGGCTTTCGCCTTGGCCTTCTGAACACCGGGCGGCTTTCTGATCACCTGACGGGCTAACAACCGGGTCACCGACCGCAGAAGATTGGGAATCTCGTGCGCTCCCTTGTTCAACACCAGGTCGGCGCCGGTCGACTTCTCGTCGAGGCCATAAGCGTCGGCAAAACCGGAGAGCATAATGATCGGAAGCTCCGGCTTCAACACGCGTACTTTGCGGATCAGCTCGATGCCGTTCATCCTGGGCATTCTGAAGTCGGTAACCATCAGATCGAAGACGCCGGTCGACAAGGCGTCGAAAGCCTCCTCTCCGTTGGACGCGGTAGTGATCACGAAGCCCTGCTCCTCGAGTAACGCCTTTCGAGCCAGCATGCCATTCTGATTATCGTCTGCGAGTAACAGCTGAGCAGGTCTGGGCTTCAGCCTCGATGCATATTTCATGGAACCGAGCGAGAGTAACAATTCCGTTACTAAGAGTCAACGGTTTTGCATCGAGTTGGAAAAAAAGCCAGATCGAGGTCTTGACTTTCGATGATTCGCAACTTACTCGACTTCACGCGGCGCCGTGTATCCCGCCTTGGCGACGATCGAATATTTGATCGGCTTACCCTTCTCGTCGGTAATACGCAAAGGTTCATTGTTCGCCGGATTCACGAGCTCGACTTTGATCTTCCGGTATTTACCGTCCTTTGCGGTATTCGAAGGGGTGTAACCGATGGAGTACTGGTTGCGGAGCGCTTCATGGATCGCGCGGTAGATAGACGGGAACTCGCCATAGAATCGGGGAAAGAACGCCTGTCCTCCGGTTTCCTTGGCGAAGGTTCTCATCTGATTATCGGCCTGCAGAAAGTCCAGCCGGGCGATGGGGCCCATGTAGCCGCGGGCGTCGTAGTATTCGCGAAGAGCCTGCATCAGGCCGATGGCGTAGATGGGCACAGCGTCGTTCTGGAGGATTTTGCGGGTTTTGTCGAAGGTCAGCTTGCTGAACGTGTCGCGGCCGGAGGCGATCAGCACGATGGCCTTTCTGCCTTCCAGATCTTTCATGCGGTCCGCCGTGTCGGTGATGGCGTCGTAGAGATTCGATTCGGAGAAGGCGGCGATGCGCAGCCGCTGCATGGCTTCCTGCGCCTTGCTCTTGTCGGTGGAGAAATCGGAAAGAATCTCCGGACGCATGTCGTAGGCGACGATGGCTACATAGTCCTCTTTCTTCAGCGTGTCCAGAAAGCCGTAAGACGCCTGCAGAGTCTGATACCAGGACTCGGTGTAATATTGCTGGAACAAGTTGCTGAACTCGATCACCATGCAGACGGTCATAGGCGCTTCTCCGGTGGAGAAGTTCGAAACCTGCTGAGGCACGTTGTCCTCGAGGATGCGGAAGTTCCCGCGCGGGATGTTGGGGATGAACCGGCCCTTGTTGTCGAGCACCGCCACATCGACGTTGACGACGCTGGTGTCCACCTTGAAATCGGGCTGTGCGGAAAAGTCCGGCTTGTCTTTCTTGGTAAGTTTGGAGGGGATCTTGGGCTGCTCGGCTTCGGCCGGCGCGCCCTTCTTGCGGGGCTTGGCTACGGTTTCGCCGACGTCTTTTTTCGGCCCTTCCTGCGCGGAGAGCAGGAAACCCAATGCGGCCAGAGCGGCCACCGGAACAAGTACGCGTTTTCGCATAGGCACAACTCCATCTCGACTATAACAAACTAGACGTGGACGGAAGGGGAAGGGTTGCGGCGGGCGGGACGGGTCAATTCACCCAGGTGTCGCGGTCCGAGCCGTGCTTGCGCATATATACCTGGAACCGCTTCTTCGCGCGGCGGAGCTTCCAGGCGTTGAATTCGCGCCCGAAATAACCGAAGTCCACGTGAACGAAGCGCATCTTCAGATAGGCGTAGCCGAAAGCCATGCCGCCGAGATGGGCGATATCGCTGACTCCGCTGTTGACGTGCAGCGCGCCGAGAAAGGCGATCGCACCCACGATCATGACCATGTATTTCGCCTTCATCGGGAAGATGAAGAAGAACAGCACCGTCTGGTTGGGATACAGGACGCCGAACGCCAGCAGCAGACCATAGATCGCGCCGGACGCGCCGATGGTATGGGTCCCCCAGTTGCCCATGATGCCGTTGAGAGCCACGTCGCAGATACCGGCCCCGATCCCGCACAGGAAGTAATATTTCAGAAAGCGGCGCGTGCCCCAATCCTGCTCCAGCGTCATCCCGAACATCCAGAGGGCAAGCATATTGAACAGGATGTGCTCGATGCCGCCGTGCAGGAACATGTAGGTGGCCAGCTGCCAGACGGCAAAGTGCTTGAGCACCATTACCGGGACCAGCGAGAGCATCAGGAGGTGCTGGGTAATCGAAGGTATCAGGTAGTACAGCAAAAACATGCCGACGTTGGCGATCAGCAGCCACTTCACGCCGACCGGCAGATAGCTGGAGTAATTAACGGATCGATACCGTGTGTCGTATCGCATGAGGACGAGAAGATACTCTCAAAACCAGGATATCAGGATCGGGCAGGATCATGGTCGCGCCCGTAACGATTGAGCGCCCATGCGCCGTACTGAAGCAGCGCCGCGAACGCCAGCCACACCTGCCAGTGGGAAAACAAACCGCTGGAGATGCCGAACTCGCCGGCCCACCGCATGTCCGCCGCCAGCCGCCACAGGCCCAGAACGGTGGCCATCACCGCCGCGGGCGTCAGCAGCGAACTGAGGGCCAGCGCCAGTCTCCGATTCTTGCCCTTCCCCCGGTGAACCTGCCGGCCCCTCCCGAACCGGATGCGAACCACCATGATTGTTTACCACTGTAGCAGTTTTTTGCGATACAGTATCAGTTCGGTTCCCGCATGGCCGGAGCCGAGCCTCAATATGAAAAAACTGAAAACCGCCGTTTTCGGCACTGGCTTCATGGGCCGCGTCCACAGCGAGGGAGTGCGCCGGCTGGGCAACGTCGAGGTAGCCGCGGTGGCCGCTTCAACCGACGAGAAAGCCAAAAAGTTCGCCGACGAGATCGGCGTCAGCCGCTCGAGCGGCGACTATCGCACGATCCTCGCCGACAAGGAGATCGACGCCGTCCATGTCTGCACGCCCAACGCCCTGCATTTCCCCATGGCGTCGGCAGCGCTGGAGGCCGGCAAGCATGTGCTCTGCGAGAAGCCGCTGGCGGTATCGGCATCGGAGGGGAAGAAATTGGTAGAGCTGGCCAAGAAAAAGAACCTGGCCAATTGCACGTTCCACAACCTCCGCTACTATCCGATGGTGCAGCAGATCCGCCGCATGCGGGAGACGGGCGAACTGGGCGACATCTACTCGGTACAGGGCGGCTACTCGCAGGACTGGCTGTATTACGACACGGACTGGAACTGGCGTATCGATCAGAAGGCGAACGGCAGGTCGCGCGCGATGGCGGATATCGGATCGCACTGGTGCGACATGATCGAGCACGTTACCGGGCTGCGGATCACCTCCCTTTGCGCCGACCTTCAGACCTTTCACAAGACGCGCAAGAAGCCGAAGGGGTCGGTCGAGACGTTCACCGGAAAACTCCTGAAGCCGGAGGATTACAAGGAAGTCAAGATCGAGAGCGAAGATTTCGGCGCCGTGCTGCTGCGGCTGGGCGAGCGCGCGCGGGGGGCGTTCACGGTAAGCCAGGTCGCGGCCGGACGGAAGAACCGGCTGATGATCGAGGTCTACGGATCGAAGTGCTCGGTGACCTGGAACCAGGAGCAGCCGGACGCGCTGTGGATCGGCCACCGCAACGAGCCGAACCAGTCGATCGTCAAGGATCCGTCACTGCTCGAGGAATCCGCGCGGCGATTCGCCGATCTGCCCGGCGGGCACAGCGAAGGCTACGACGACACGTTCAAACAGGTATTCCGCCGCTTCTATCGAACGGTGGAGGACCGGTCCGCGCCGGTGGAGTACCCGCAGTTCGCCGACGGGTTGCGCCAGTTGCAGATTCTGGAGAAGGAGCTGAAGAGTTCGGCCCAGCACGGCTGGGTCGACGTGTAGAATTTCAGGATTTCTCGGGCGGCTCTCGGTGATGACGCCACATTAATCCACCGCGATCAGCTGCACCGACGAAACGACGATGCCCAGTTCCCGCTCGTCCCGGTCGCCGGGGGCGAACGCGTCGCTCAGACCGAACTCGGCCAGTACGGATCGACCGGTCAGAGCCGGGTCCGGGACGGCCGCTTCGTAGCGGTAATGGCCGGATTTGACGAACGTCCGCTCGGCAAGCGCGGTCCCGTTGATCGAACACGCGATGGAAAGCCGATCGCGGCCGTCCGGCAGGAAGAAATCGAGGCGCAGCACGTGAGGCCCCGGCCTCGAAACTTTCGGGAACACAACTGCGAACTTTTTCTCGGTCCATCGCCAGGCTTCGAAAGTCTCCTGCTGGTGCCATCCGCTGAGCAGGCGGCCGTTTGTCAGGGCGGCGACGGCGCGCTCGGCGAGGCAGAACGCCCGCTCATCGCCCTGGGCGGTAATCGGATCGGAGTCTCGTGAATTTCCCACGGACGCGTAATCCACAACACGCCATCCGCTGCGCTCGATCAGGCGCTTCAAACCGGGATTGGTGAAGATCCAGAAATTGGTGGAATCGTTGTTCGTCTCGGTTTCATTTACCAGGTATGCCAGCGGGAGTGCGCCGAGGTCTGTTTTCCGGTCCGGCGCGAAGCGGGTCACACGGGTCGAGAGCAGACAGTACTGCGACCTCGTGACCAGAGTTTCCAGCGCCCGGAACGGATTTTTCAAATGGTAGAGCACGCCGAGGAAGATGGCGACGCTGAACTGCAGGTCCGGCAGCCGGAAGTCGTAATCGATATCCTGCTCGCAGATCTCGATCGACGAATTCAGGGCCGCCTTGAGCGCCCGGACGCCTTGCATCTGGTTGTAATTCGTTCGCGGGTTGTCGACGGCGATCACCTTGCAGCCCAGGGACTCGAGGAAGAAGGCGATATGGCCGTCACCGCATCCGACGTCAAGTGCCGGGCGATTGCCGATCAGGTCGAGCAGGAAGCGTCGCTCGCCGGTCAGCAGATCGGCCAGGACGAAGAAATTGCCCAGCGAGTCGTAGGGATACCAGTCGAAGCCCGGCGAACCGGCGGCTTGAATTGCGCCGATCCGCTTCTGAAAAGCGGCGGCCATCCCGGCGAGCGAGCGAATGTCCAACCTGGAGCGGTCCATGTGTCTCTACGATCTTACAATCGCAGAGCCGGGACTTCCCTGCCAACCGGCCGCCGGCGATTACCAGCCCTTGTTGATGTCCACGGAGGGCAGCGCCTGCTTGAGCTTTTTGATTCCCTCGTCGGTGACCTTGGTCTGCCAGACGAACAGGTTCCGCAGGTTCTTGAGACCGGTCAACTGCTCCAGCCCCGCGTCGGTCACCGCATCGCCGTAGAGATTCAGATACGTCAGGGTCACCAGGTCCTTGATCTGCTCCAGGCCTTTGTCGGTGATCTTGGTCTGTTCGAGATGCAGCTGGAGCAGGCCGGACAGCGGCTTGACGTAAACGAGGCCGGCGTCGGTAATCGATGTTTTGGCCAGGTTCAATGAAACGATGTTTTTGATTTTGGGCAACGGCGCCAGCTGCTGGTCGGTGCAGGACGTGCCTTGCAAGTGAAAATCAACTTCGCGATGCTCGTCGTTCTGGGCGATCTGGCGGACGCTGCCGCCCGCCTTTTCAATCTGAGCGATGGCTTGCGCTTCGGCGCCGGAAGGTCCAGCTTTTTCCTGGGACTTCGCCGCCTGAAAAGAAGCCAGTGCAGACGCAAGAAGTTTCATTGAGAAATGAAGCTCCCCGAATCGGAACTCTCCGAGAAAAAATTGTAGCACCGGGGCGTCGAGAGCTCAAAGCGGGTGAAGGCCTTGCGTTAGAGCAGCGCTGTATCGATGCCGCCGCCTTCCGGCTCTATCTCCCGCGCTGGTGAGAACGTCTCTTGGCGCCGCAGGAATTCGGCCAGCCTCTGCTCCGAGCCGTCAAAATAGCAGTCCACGAATTCCTCGAGCGCCAGCCGGCGCAGGGCGTCGCGGGACATGGCGGGGGCGTAGACGAAAGCGCGGCCTACCTTACGCCGGGAGACGACATTTTTCCTGGCCAGCCGCTCCAGCAGCGTCATGACCGTGGTGTAGGCCAGCGCCCTCGATTCCGCGACCGCATCCCGCACTTCTCTTACGTTGCCTTCGCCGAGAGTCCACAATGCCTTGAGGCAAAGCATCTCCAGCCGTGGTGGAATGCCGCGTGGCGGAGCGGGTCTGCGCATCAGTCTCCTTTGCCGGAGTCCGGCGTGAGAGCCTGCGCCAGCTTGTCGGCAAAAATCGAATGGGGACGGGGCGGCGCAACGGGACGGACAGGTTCGGATGGCGCGACGGCCGGCGCAGCAGGCTGGGGAGTGGCCTCCGGTTCATCCAGGTACTTCGCCTTCTTCAGCACAGAGCGCTCCATGGACGTACTGAAGCCGGTGAAGTGGCCCTCGACCAGCCTGTCGCGGTCGACCATGTGGCGCATGCATTCCATCTTGGAATCCAGATCGTCCAGGTAGTGTAGAAGCAGCGCTTCCGGGAACTGCGGTATTTTGGGCGACCCGAATTCCAGCCTGCCGTGGTGGCTCAGGATCATGTGCTCGACCAGGATCCGGAGCTTCGGCGGGAAATCCGGAGCGAGCGCCAGCTTCTCGCCCAGCATGCGCATGGCGATCGAAATGTGGCCGACGAGCTGGCCCTCCGTCGTGTATGCGAAGCCGCGCTCGTAGCTAAGCTCGTAGATCTTGCCGATATCGTGGAGCACAACCCCGGTCAGCAGCAGATCCAGGTCGATGGCCCGGTAGTGCGACGCGGCCAGGCGGGCGAGCCCGCACAGGGACAGCACGTGCTCGATGAGTCCGCCCAGGTAGGCGTGATGAATCTGCTTGGCGGCGGGGGCCATCTTGTAGCGCCGGGAGACTTCCGGCTCGTCCAGCAGCGATTGGAGGAGCCCGCGGAGATGGGCGTTCCGCATGCCCGCGACAATGCCGCGCAGCTCGAGCAGCATTTCGTCCGGGTTCCGCTCGGACGCCGGGAAGTAGTCGGCGAATTCCACTTCATGGTCGCCGGCCCGCCGCATCTTATGGATCGTGAGCTGGGTGCGGTTGTGAAAAATCTGAATCAGACCTTTGACTTTGACGAAGTCGTCACGTTCGAACGTATCCATCACCTCGGCTACGTTGTCCCACATCTTCGCGTCCAGTTCGCCGCTGCGGTCGCACAACAGCAGCGAGAGGTAGGGGTCTCCGGTTTTCTTCTGCCGGATCTCCTTGTTCTGAACGAGAAAGAAAGTCGAGATGGTCTGGTTCGGTTCGAGCTCTTTGATGAAGGGTGTCTTCATGCAGTCTCAGGGCTTGTTGGGAATCGCCGACCCGGCCGGCACGGTCGGCGGCTGGACAGCAGGAGTCTCGCCGGACTTGGCCGGACTCGATTCGGAGGCAGGTTTGGCGGACTTGCGCGGAATGATTCCCAGCAGCCGTTTGCGGCGCCGCGCAGCCACTTCTTCCTTGGTCGTGGTCTCCGGCTTGAGCTGCGCCGGATCTCTCCAGGAGGTATCCTTGCCGGGCGCCGCGCCGCTGTCGACATAGCCCGCCCGGATCTCGAGGAAGGCCTGCTCGCGGAGTTTGGTCAGATATTCGCGCACCTTGGGCTGCATTCGCGGAACGTACAGCTTCTCGGTAACCTCGTTCTCGACCTCTTCGAAGGGGGCCAGACCGGCCTCGTGCCGTTCGTCGAGACGGAAGATCACGAAGCCGTTTTCCGTCTTGATCACGTCGGTGATGAAGCCCTTCTTCTCCTTGAACAGAAACTGGAGGCTGGGATTCAGGTCCGCCTTTTTGAACCAGCCGATCTCGCCGAAGTTCTTGGCTGAATCGGCGTCGGAGGTATCCCGAGCGAGCTCGGGAAATTTTTCTCCCTTCTTCGCCCGCGCGAGAATGTCCTTGGCGCGCTTCTCCGCGGCAGCGACCTGCTCGGGGCTCTTTCCCACCGACGAGATGAAGATCTCCCGCAGGAAGACCTGCTCCTGGCGGACGAAGTCGTTTTTGTGATCCTCGTAGTATTTCAACAACTCGGACTTGGGAATCGTAATCCTGCCGCCGACTTCCTGGCGAATCACGCGCTGCGTCAGCGCACGGTTCTTCATCTGCTGCTTCAGGTCCTCATAGGACATGCCCGACTGCTCCTGCACCCAGAGGCGGAATTTGTCGGGGTCGGTAATCTTGTTCTGGATCTGGATATCGGCCAGCTCGCGCGTGATCTCCGCGTCAACGTTGATGCTCAGCTCCTTGGCCTTCTGCACGAGCAGGAGCTGATCGATCTGGTCCTTGAGGGCATCCGCCTCCCGCTCCTTGAGCATCTGCTGCATCTTCGCCTCGGGAACCTTCTGCTGTTTGAGGTCGGCTTCGAGCGCCTGACGGCTGCGCTCGAGCTCACCGCTGGTGATGATGTCCCCGTTGACCTTGGCGACGATCTGTTCGATTACTTTGATCTCCGCCGAGGCGGTGGCTGAAACCGCAAGAAATACAGGCAAAACTCTGGAAAGCATGGCTACTCCTATTATCTAACAAGACGGGCTTCGCGCGTGAAAGGACCTGGGCATAAGCAACCCTCGCGCCGTTTACCGGGAATCAGGTATTTACAAGGCAAGCGCGGGATTGCGGGTAAAAATATGTAGCCACCCGGCAGCAGGTGATCGCGAAGGGCGACAGCGGGCTTTTCCTCGAACCTCCGGGAGGGGAAGCAACGGTAACGACGTCCCACGGACTTTACGAAACTTTACAACCTCCGCGGGGTGGTGGCGCGTCTGTAGCAGTGGAGGCGTTCGAGAGAGACGCCGAGATGGAGGAAAGAAATGAAACGCAACTTTTTGAAAATGTTGGGTCTTGTCACCACCTTGGGCCTGGCCGGATTGGCTGCAGCCACCACTGGACCCGCCGCTCCGCGGACGGACGCGGAGATCGCCGCCAACGCGGCCCATGAGATCCGCATGTACTCGCGGTATACGATCTGGGACAACCTGAACGTACAGGTGGTCGACGGCAATCTGCGGCTGACGGGTCAGGTAAGCCAGCCGTTCAAGAAAAACGACCTGCAGCGCATCGTGCAGAGCGTGCCGGGTGTCACCAGCGTAACGAACGATCTGCAGGTGCTGCCTTTGTCATTCAATGACGACCACTTGAGGATCAGGATCGCCCGGGCGATCTATCGCGATCCGGCGCTGTCCCGCTACGCGATTCAAGCCGTGCCGCCGATTCACATCATCGTGAACAACGGACACGTGACGCTCGAAGGCGTGGTCAACAACGAGCTGGAGAAGAACGTGGCCTCGATGCGGGCGGCATCGGCGGGCCTGAGCTTCGGACCGGTGCAGAACAACCTGCGTGTCGAGAATCCGTCGAAGAAGAAATCGTAAAATAGAAGTTGATAGCGCAGGAGGACCGGGCGCCGCCAAAAACGGCGCCCGTTTTTTTTTAGGCTAGCCGCGCCGGACGAGCTTGCGGTCGAGCGCGGCCAAGTTGGGCGCTCCGGCCAGCGCCATATCCAATTTCAATTCAGCGCCCAGCATCCACAGGACCCGTTCCACGCCGGGCTGCCCGAAGGCGCCCAGCCCCCACAATGGCGCACGGCCGACCTGCACCGCTTTGGCGCCCAGCGCCAGCGCCTTCAGGATGTCGCTGCCGCGGCGGATGCCGCCGTCCATCAGGACAGGAACTTTACTCCCCACTGCATCCACCACGTCGGGAAGCGCGTCCAGCGTGGCGACGACCCCGTCGAGCTGGCGGCCGCCGTGGTTCGAGACGATCACCGCGGAAGCGCCGCGCTGCACGGCCGTCCGCGCGTCGTCCGGATGGAGAATGCCTTTCAGAAGCACCGGGAGCCCGCAGGCGCCGCGCAGCCATTCCACGTAGTCCCAGCTCATGGACGGCGTATGCGGCTGCCACATGGCGGCCGTGGCCGGATTTCTGGGTGGGATGACTTCGCCCTGCTTGGGCACGCCGCTGCTCATGTAGCCGTAGTCGAAGCGGTTGCGATTGTTGCGGTCCCGGTTGGACTGATACTGGTTGTCGACGGTCACCACGATCGCTTTCGCGCCCAGGTCCTCGACGCGCCGGGCGTAACTCGAGGCCAAAGATTTAGTCGCCTGCCCGGTGGTGTTCGACCACCACTTGACGGGCAGCGATTCGTCCAGCAGCTTCTCGACGCCGGTAGCCGCGCAGATGAGGGTGTTGCTCTTCAAGGCCGCACGCGCGACAACCGCCTCGGCATTGGGCATCACCAGGTTCTTCCCGCCGGTGGGAGCGATAATGATCGGGGAGTCCAGCTTCACGCCCAGAATTTCGGTGGACGTGTCGACATTGCTCACGTCGACCATGACGCGCGGGACCAGAAATACGCGCGTGTAGGCTGCCCGGTTGGCCCGCAGGGTCAACTCGTCCTCGACGCCGCCGGCGATGAAATCGTACGCCAGCTTGTTGAGCTTTTGCCTGGCAACCTGTTCGAACTCATGGACGTTGACGGGCCCATTGACGTCGGCGGCGGGGGTTTGCGCCGCCGCGCCGCGGGCCAGCAGCGGCGAACCCGCGGTGAACGCCATCAAGCGGCGGAAGGCTTCCCTACGGTTCATCGTTTCTCCCTGGCGGCGGCCGCGGCTTCCTGCACCAGCAAACCCATTTTTGGATGGCTCGGCTCGAAGTTGACGTGCACTCCGTAATCCTCCAGCGCTTCGCTGGTAGCCGGACCTATCGAGGCTACCATCATCCTGGAAAGTTCTCCGCGGACCTTGGCCTCGACACCGGCCTCGGCGGCCACTCGAAACAGATGCGCAACCTGGACGGAGGTGGTGAACAGGGCTGCGCCGAACTCTCCTTCCGCCGTGCGGCGGGCCGCTTCGCGCAGGGGGCCGGTATCTTCGGGCAGGTCCCACTGATAGACGCGCACGGCGGTGACCTCCGCGCCACGGGCTCTGAATCCATCGAGCAGCTCGGGATTGGACCTCCCGTACTCCTGGACGGCGATGCTCCGCTCCGGCCGTCCCTCGGTGGCGGCGAGCACCTCTCTCCAGGTGTTCGGCTCGGGAACCAGAATGGCGGGCACGCCCATGTCGCGCAAAACCGCCATGGGTTTGGATCCGCGCGCGACAACGGTCACAGTCCGCAGCGCTTCGGAAAAGCGGCCTGGCGGATAGCGGGTCGCCAGGGCCTGATCGAGAAGCCGCGTGCCTACGCCGGTGAGCAGCACCACCATGTCGAAGCCGCCCGCAAAGAGTTTCCCGGCGAAATCAAAGGCTTCTTCGTTGCGATCGAGCGGGATCTCCCGCATGGAGGGGGCGACGAAAGGGTCTCCTCCATGATTGCGGATGAGCTGTGCGATTTCCTTGGCGCGGCGGCTCTCGAGCGAGAGGACTTTCATGCCGGAAAATGACATTCGCCGTCATGATAGCGCAAAGAGTTGTGGATTCTCTCTCCGGTGGAACGGGTTAAGAGGAGTCGCGACACCGCAACCCGGTAGCTACTCGAATGTGTTGCAGGAGGAAACCTGTCCGGATTCCAGACCGCGGCGGAACCAGGTGGTTCTTTGCGCAGAGGAACCGTGCGTGAACGATTCGGGGCTGACGTGTCCGGTGGCCGCCTTCTGCAGCCGATCGTCGCCGACGGCGGCGGCCGCTCGCATCCCGGAGGTCACGTCGTTTTCATCGATGATGTTTCTTTGCTGCGTGCTGTGGCCCCACACTCCGGCCAGGCAATCCGCCTGCAACTCCAGCTTGACCGACAAGGAATTCCGGGCCGACGGATTCGACTGCTGCAGCCTGCGCATTTGCCGCTCAATCCCCAGAATATTCTGAACGTGATGGCCGATTTCATGCGCCAGCACGTAGGCCTGAGCAAACTCGCCGGGAGCGCCGAAGCGCTGCTTCAGCTCGTCGTAGAAGCCCAGATCGATGTACACTTTTTCATCTCCCGGACAATAGAAAGGCCCGGTGGCCGATTCGGCCGCTCCGCAGGCCGACCGCGTATAGTCGCGGAACAGGACCAGCTTGGCGTGCCGGTAATCCCTGCCAGCCGCGGGCAGGAGCCTTTCCCAGGTTTTCTGCACGTCGTCGAGGACGAACGAAACAAACTGGACCTCGCGCTTCTCGGACGGATCGCCGGAGCGGTCCGACGCCGGAGCGCGATAAGGCCGGCTCGGGCCCGGTGAAACGGAGGTGAACAGGTTCTGCTTGAGAACAAAGCTCAATACCAGCAGCACGATTGTGCCGCCGATTCCCAAATGGGGGCCGAAGCCTCCGAAGACGGGTCCGCCGCCTCCTCCTCCCCCGCCTTCGTCTCTGCGATCCTCAATATCGTCGCTGGTTCCGCCGGGAGTCCACTGCATCGCACACCCCTTTCCCTTACTCTCCGCTCTGTTGAAGCAATTTGCAAACCAAGCCGGTCCAGCCGGTCTGATGACTGGCGCCGAGTCCCGCGCCGCTGTCTCCATGGAAGTACTCATGGAACAGGATCAGATCCCTCCAGTGGGGATCGGTTTGAAATTTTTCAATGCCGCCGTAAACGGGCCGGCGGCCGCTTCCATCGCGCAGGAAGATCCGGGATAGCCGGCGGGACAGCTCGCCGGAGATGTCCCAGAGATTCATCTTCGTCCCGGAGCCGGTCGGAAATTCGACCTGGAAACTGTCTCCGGTGAAATAGTGGAACTTCTGGAGCGCCTCGATGAGCAGGAAGTTGACGGGAAACCAGATCGGCCCGCGCCAGTTGGAATTTCCGCCGAACAGGGCGGTAGTCGATTCGGCGGGCTCGTAGTCGACACGCTGCTCGTAACCGTCGATCGGAAGCCGGTAGGGATGCAGCAGGTGATAGCGGGAGAGAGCCCGGACGCCGAACGGGGAAAGGAACTCTTCTTCGTCCAGCACATATTTCATCATGCGCTCCAGCCGCTGCAGATTCACCACCGACAGCAGGCGCCGCACTTTTCCGTCGGGCAGCCGCTGTTCGTCGATATGGTTGCGCAGGGTGGCGTTGTTGTTGAGAAACCATTCCAGGCGGCGCCGGAATCCGGGGAGGTGGTCGATGACCTTCGGTTCGAGCGCTCCCACGGCGAAGAGCGTAATGTAGCCCACGCAGGACCGGATACGGATCGGCCGATGGGTTCCGTCCGGCAGAGAGAGGACATCATAATAGAAGCCGTCCTCTTCGTCCCACAGACCGTAGCCTTCCTGGCCGAAGTGATTCATGGCTTCGGCGATGTGGACGAAATGCTCGAAGAACTTGCTGGCTACGTCCTCGTACGATCGATTCACGAAGGCCAGCTCCAGCGCAATGGCCAGCATGTTCAGTGTGTACATGGCCATCCAGCTGGTGCCGTCGGACTGTTCGAGGTAGCCGCCGGTGGGCAGCGGCGCGGACCGGTCGAAGATGCCGATGTTGTCGAGGCCGAGGAAACCGCCCTGAAAAAGGTTGTTGCCCTCGGAATCCTTGCGGTTCACCCACCATGTGAAATTGAGCAGCAGCTTGTGAAAAATCTTTTCCAGGAATTCGTAGTCGCCGGCTCCGGTGCGCTTTCGCTCGATCTTGAAAACCCGGAGAGCGGCCCACGCATGGACGGGCGGATTCACATCACCAAAGGCCCACTCGTACGCCGGAATCTGTCCGTTGGGGTGCATATACCATTCGCGGAGCATCAGGATGAGCTGCTCCTTGGCGAAATCGGAATCCACCAGCGCCAGCGTCACGGCGTGGAAGGCCAGGTCCCAGGCGGCATACCAGGGATACTCCCACTTGTCGGGCATCGAGATGACGTCGGCGTTGTAAAGATGCGTCCAGTCGGCATTGCGGCCGAACTTGCGCTGCGGCGGCGGTGGAGGCTGTGACGGGTCTCCATGCAGCCAGGCCTGCATGTCGTAGGCATAGAACTGCTTGCTCCACAACTGGCCGGCAAAAGCCTGACGCTGCACGCGCCGCAGATCTTCGGAGCTGCCGGGATTGGCCAAGGGCTCGTAGAACTCATCCGCTTCGGCGATCCGGGCGGCGAAGATGCCGTCGAACCCGTCGAGCGCAGGGGCGCCGCCGGTAAAGCGCAGCCGCACGGTTTTGGTTTCACCGGGCTGCAATTCCAGGCTGTAGCGGGCCGCCATTTTCGTTCCGGTCCGGCGGGGATTGACCGAGTCCGCGCAGCCGTGCACGATGTAATTGTCGATTCCGTCCTTGACGTAGGGCGAGCCGTTCGGCGCATTGTAGATCCGCCGGAAATTGGTTTCATTTTCGGTGAACAGCAGTTCCCTGGCCCCTTCGCAGTAAAGTCTCCGGACACCGAGATAGCGCTGTTCGCAGAGCACGGTCTGCTCCGATTCCTGCAGCAAACCCGGCTTCTCGATGCGCTCGTTCCAGGACCAGGTATTGCGGAACCACAGGGTAGGCAACAGCTCCAACGGCGCAGCGTCCGGACCGCGATTGACTAGGCTGATGCGGATGCAGATGTCTTCAGGATCGCCCTTGGCGTATTCGACGAAGACGTCAAAATAACGGTTCTGGTCGAACACGCCCGTATCCAGCAGCTCGAACTCAGGCTCGAAACGGGAGCGCCGTCCTTCCTCGACCAGCCGGGCGTATGGGAACTCGGCCTGCGGGTACTTGTACAGAAACTTCATGAACGAGTGCGTAGGAGTTGAATCGAGGTAGAAGTAATACTCTTTGACATCCTCGCCATGATTCCCCTGGTTGCCGGTGAGGCCGAAGAGCCGCTCCTTGAGAATGGGGTCGCGATGGTTCCAGAGAGCGATGGCGAAACAGATGTTCTGATGGCGGTCGCAGATGCCGGCGATTCCATCCTCGCCCCAGCGGTAAGCGCGCGAGCGGGCGTGGTCGTGCGGGAAGTATTCCCACGCGGTTCCTCCCGGACTATAGTCTTCACGGACGGTGCCCCACTGCCTTTCGCTGACGTACGGGCCCCATTTTTTCCAATGAGCGACACGCCGGCGGGATTCGTCGAGACGGATTTCTTCAGCGTTCATAGGCTGCACGCGGAGGGCAAACGATGGATTTCAACTCACCATATTACTCAATCGAAATCACTCGCAGCGCGGAGCCGACAGGATACGAGACGCAGATCTTCACGGGCTCCGGATTGCTCGGCATCCTCTCAACCACGTCGCGTCCGCGCCCATCCGAGCGCCAGAACTGTCCGTCAAAACGATCGCGGAAGTTCGGTCCGACACGGGCGCAGCGCCGGCGTCAAGGCGCCCTCGTCCCGGAAGCTTTTCGACCTGCGTCCATTGCGTGCAGGTTCACGGACTTCGAACGGGGAGCCGAACGAGGCGCGCAAACCGGCGCGTCACGACGTTCCGGCCCGGAGTTCAATGGCATTCCCGGGTGTGGGATCATACTCGGCTAGGGGGTTTGTCATGCGTTCACTATTGAGGGGCGTTCCTTATCTGCTCTTCGCCGGAGGCCTGCTGGCCCAGGGGACCGGAACGATTTATGGCGTCGTTACCGACCCCACCGGTCTGGCCGTCCCGGGCGCGGCGGTTATCGCTTCCCTCGACGAGCGCGGCACAACCCGTGCTGTCTCGACGGGACCGCAGGGGAATTATGTGTTCCCGCTTCTTCCGGTCGGCACGTATTCGCTGCGCGTGGAAGGGAAAGGGTTCAAAGTGTTCACGCGGCACGGGGTGACGCTCACCTCCAATCAAAACGTGAGTGTGGACGCGGCGCTCGAAGTCGGCAGCGTTTCGGAATCGGTGAATGTCACGGCGGAGGCGGCGCTGGTTGACAGCCGGTCATCGCAGGTGGGTACGCTTATCGATTCCCGGCGGGTGCTGGAACTGCCGACCAACGGACGCAACATCATCTCGCTGGCCGAGTTGCTGCCGGGCGTGGCCGGCATCAGCGCGCCGCAGGAATTCACCGGCGACCGGAGCGGTCCCACGGTCAACGTCTCGGGGATGCGGAACAACCAGAATCTGTTCCTGTTCGACGGCCAGCACTTCAACGCGGTCTTCCGCAACACGGGCCTCAATTTTCCGCCGCCGGACGCCCTGCAGGAGGTGAAGGTTCTTACGAGCGGCTTCAGCGCGGAATACGGACGCAACGCCGGCGCCATTTTCAACGTGGTCACCAAGTCCGGAACCAACCAGATTCACGGCAGCGCCTGGGAGTTCCTGCGCAACCAGAAACTGAACGCGCGCAACTTCTTCGCTCCCTCCGAGAAGCCGCAACTGATCCAGAACCAGTTCGGCGCCGCGGCCGGAGGTCCAATCCGCAAGGACAAGCTGTTCGTCTTCGGGTCTTACGAAGGCCTTCGCGTGCGCCCCGCCTCACTCGGCGCGTCTGCTTTTCCCCTGACGGAACGAGAGCGGTCGGGGGATTTCTCCACGGCGCGCGCCGCCATCCGGGATCCTCTCACGAGCCAACCGTTTCCGGGAGGGCAGATCCCTGCCGCGCGCATCGACACGGTGGCCCGCAATCTGATCAACCCGAGCCTGATGCCTCTGCCCAATCGCGCCGACGGACAACTGGTCACGACCTTCCCCACGCCGCAGAACGACGACCAGTTTCTGCTGCGGGTGGACTACAACGTCGGCCGCCATACCATTGACGGGCGTTACAACTACAACCTGGCCAAGGAGCGGGATTCGGCCGGGCAGGTTCCCACCTACCTCCCGCTGGACCGCCGGGCGAAGGTTCAGAGCGTCACTCTCGGAGACACTTTTTCGGTCACGCCGGCGCTGCTCAACCAGGCGCGCATCAGCTTCAACCGGGTGCTTTCCTCGATCGCCAACCTGAATCCGATCCACCTCTCGGATCTGGGGGGCGTCTTTCCACTCCTCGGCCCCAAGATTCCTCCGAACGTCGCCATTACCGGCCGGGTGGACATGGGTAACGGATCGTCGGTGGACGCCACCATCGTCAACGAGGCGTTCCAGTTCGGCGATTCACTCAACTGGACCCACGGCAGGCACACCTTGAAAGGCGGCTTCGAGGTCCTGAAGCTGCGATACCTGAACCGCTCCTTTTTCCAGACGATGGGCGTGTTCACTTTCAGCGGACAGCTCACCGGCGACCCGGCTGCGGACTTCCTCATCGGCAGGCCGGCAACGTCAACGATCGCCAGTCCGGTGCTGGAGCAGGCGGGGCTGCAGACGAACAACTACTACTATCTTCAGGACGACTGGCGCATCCATCCGCGGCTGACGCTGAACCTGGGCATCCGTTACGAGCTGAACTTTCCCTGGGTGCATCCGAACGATTTCTGGGGCACTTTGCACCCGGGCCAGCAGTCGCAGCTCGTCAAATCCGCGCCGGTGGGCCTGGTGTACCCCGGCGATCCGGGCGTGCCGCGCGGGCTCATTCAGACGGACAAGAACAATATCGCCCCCCGGGTGGGATTCGCCTGGAGCCCGTTCGCCGACGGCCGCACATCGGTGCGCGGGGCTTATGGCGTCTTCTTCGAACAGATCGGAGCGGATATCATCCAGAACACCGGACAGCCGTTCCGCTACACGTTTACTTATCAGACTCCGTTCAGTCTCAGCGATCCGCTCCGCGGGCAGGCGCCGATTCCGGTCAGCGTGAATCTGAAGGACCCGCAATTCACCGGGCTGCAGCAGATTTTCTATCCGGATCCCGGCCTGCGCACGCCCTATGTGCAGCACGTCAACCTCAACGTGCAGCGGGAAGTGGCGCGGGACCTGGTGGTGCAAGTCGGGTACGTCGGAAAGATCGGCCGGAAGCTGATCATGGGGTACGCCTCCAATCCGGCGTTGTTCGCGCCCGGGGCCACGCTGGGCAACCTGGACTCGCGGCGCATCGATCGCAGTTTCGGCTCCAACACGCTCGCCTCGACTCGCGCCAACTCGTCCTACAATGCGCTACAGGTTGAAGTGAACAAGCGCTTCAGCCACAGCTTCTCGGTTCAGGGCGCGTACACGTTTTCCCGCGCCCTGGATATGGCATCGGCGAACTCGATCGGAGCCGCCGTGCCATATGTATTCGACCTGCGGACGCAGTGGGGGCCGGCGGACTTCCAGTCCAAGCACATTGCGTCTTTTTCCTGGATCTGGGATCTGCCGCGGCTGGAGTCGTGGAACGCGGTGGCGCGGGGAGTGGCCGGCGGCTGGCAGGTCAACGGGCTGGTGACGGCGCGCTCGGGACGTCCGCTCAACATGCTGACCGGGGCCGACATCGCTCTCAGCGGGACCAGCAATCAGCGGCCGAACGTGATCGGCGAGCATCGGCTGCCGGACGGTCGTTCACGCGGCGACCAGATCCTGGCATGGTTCAATCCCGCGGCATTCGCCCAGCCGAGCGCGGGCAGCTACGGCTACGTGGGGCGCAATGCGCTGCTCGGCCCCGGCGCCAGCGCCGCCAATCTCGGGCTGTTCAAGAATTTCGCCCTGCCAGGAAGAGAGGGATTGCGGCTGCAGTTCCGGTCGGAGTTCTTCAATGTCACGAACGCCGTTAGTTTGGGGAATCCGAATACGACGGTGAACGCCGGGTCGCGGCTCGGGCGCATTACCAGCGCCAGCGGGGCGCGTGTGATTCAGTTCGCGCTGAAGGTCTTGTTCTAGGGTGGGGCCGAAGCGATCGCGGGGGCCGGCTAAATATACCGCCGTACGGCGCGCGGACGCTTCACCGGGCTTCGGCGAGCCAGGGAAACGCTGAAGATGCCGCGGTCATCGAGCAGCGTCTCCAGTTTCTCGAAGCCGGCCAGCCGGACGATCGTGTCGATTTCGGCCTGACCTCTGCAGCGCATTACCCATGGCCGGCCGTCGCGATTGACCAGCACGCGGGCGATCATCTCGAGTTGCGGATGCCAAAGCTGATTGGTGTAAATCAGGTATCCACCCTCTTCCAGGGCGTCGGCCAGGCCGTGCAGCGATTCTCTCACCCGTACGTTATCGGGAAACAGCTCGTAGAGTCCGGAAACAATGGCGATGGTCGCCCGCGGCGCGATGGCGCCGAGGGAGCGCCGGTCGAAGGCGTCGCCCCGGCTGACGGTGACACCGGGCAGGTCCAATTCGCGCGCCAGCCTGGCGGCTGCGTCCACGTTCGACTGGGACAGATCCCGCAGGTTCGCGGTCGCCTGCCCGCCGTTCACACGGCTGAGCGTCTCGAGGACGTAACGTCCGCCGCCCGCCGCAGGATCCAGAATGTGCACGGGCCTGCCTTCGGATCGAAGTTGGTCCATGGCTTTGCGGAGCACGGCCTCGACGTGCGCCCGGCGCTGGCGGATTCCGCGCCATCCGGGGCTGTCGAGGTAGATGCGGTCGATCAGGCGTCCAATCGGCGTCAGGCCGTCCGCACGGTTGCGGTAGACGTAATCCAACGACTCGCCCGAGTCGAATCCGAACTGCCAGCCGATTCGGATGCCCGGGCTGAGCTTTCCCACCGTCCTCAAAAACAGGCGCTGCGCTCCCCATACCAGGCGAGCGGGAGAGAACCGAGGGAGGGGGCGCGACAGCCGTTCGTATTCCGCCTGATTGCGCGGCGCGCCGTCGGGGAGGACGGGCTGCTGGAAAGCATGCAGCAGAAACGCTCGCGCTTCGGCGATGGGCTGCGCGCGCTGCCGCTCATGCAACAGGCTGTGGTAGAACCCGTCGTATTCCCGCGCCGCCTTCAGCGGCGAGCCCAGGCGGCGGAAGAATTCCCGCTGGGCGGGCAGCGCTACCACGTAATCGCGTCCGGACGACAGCATCAGAGCCGGGACGCGAATGGCGGCGGCGTCCGCGATGAGACGCGTGGCCGTGTCGTGCATCCCGACCAGCAGGTTCACCGATACGTTGCGCGAGATCAGAGGATCGCGCGCGTAGCTTTCGGCTTCCGCCGGATCGTGCGTCAGCATTCCCGGACGCACGTAGCTGGTGACGAACGCTTTCTTCCGGAAGCGGAGCTGCAGGCGCAGGAACGACAGCGCAAAGGGAACGTACAGCTTCACCCGAAACGCGGGGCTAACGAGAACCATGGCCCGGATGGGAGGGCCGTAATCGTGGACCCAGGCGGCGGCCAGCACCGCTCCGATGCTGTGCGCGAGCACGGCTACATTTTCGAACGGGATCGCGTGCCGGCGGCTTACGTGGCGGACGAAGCAGTCGGCGTCGCGTACGAGGCAGGCGAAGCTCTCCGCCCAACCGCGCTCGCCGGGGGAGCGGCCGTGACCTCTGGCGTCCCAGGCGAAAATGGCGAAATCGTCCAGTTGAAGCCGGCGTACCGTATCCTCGAAGCGGCCCGAATGTTCATGCCCGCGATGAAAAAGAACCAGCGCCTTTTCGGCCGGCTGGTCCGGCAACCAGGCGCGGTAGAAGAGCTGTTCGCCGTCCCAGGTGGTGAAGAACTGGGCGGTCACGGAAGCCTGCCCTCCAACTGACGCACAATCCGCCGGACCCTGAGTATGGCAGTCCAGGATGAACCGGCGATGACAATCAGGAGCGCCATCGCCATCGAGCGAGGATCGAACAGGCTGAGAAGACATGCGGCGGTCATTACGGCCATACGCTGGGGCTTGGCCATCGGACCTCCGAAATCCGGCGGCAGTCCGGCGGCGGCGCCGAGAGTGCGGACGTAGGCGGTGAGGATGGCCAGCAGCGCGGCGGTCCAGCCTAGCTCGCGCGCATGAACGGGCCAGGAGATCGAATACCCGGCCGCCACCAGAATGAGCGCGTCGGAGATGCGGTCCGGCAGGTCATTATAAATTTCGCCCGACTTCGACCGCAGCCCTCCCTCGACGGCCACCATTCCGTCCATCAGGTTGCACAGCAGACGCAGCTGGATGAGCGCCGCGGCGGCAAGGTAGGAGGGACGAAGCAGACAGAGGGCGGCGGCGCCCGCGGCGGCGAAACCGGCCAAAGAAATCTGGTTTGGCCGAACGCCCGCATTCGCCAGCCGGCGCGCCAGTCCTGCCGCCCAGGCTGTGTTGCGGGATTTGAGCGGACGACGGATGGAATTCTGCGCTGCCATACTCCCGCTAAGATAGCGTTTTGGTGCGGAACAATCCAACATTCAGCGCAGGGGTGAGGACGGTTCCGGCGGAATGGGGCCGCCGGTTCTGAAATTACGCTCTAATATCCCAGATCTTTCAGTTTCTCAATTGTCAGAGACGGTTTCACTTCCAACTTTGCGAGGAGCTTTTCGACGTGCTTGGCGAGCATGTCGCATTCGAGGTTGAGCAGGTCGCCGGGTTTCCGGGAGGCGAGGTTGGTATTCTGGCGCGTGTGCGGAATAATCGTCACCGCGAGGATGTCACCGCGCAGCGCGGCGATGGTCAGGCTGATCCCGTCGATGGCAATGGATCCCTTGTAGACCAGGTAGCGGTCCAGCTCGGAGGGAATCTTCACCTCCATCCACCAGTTATCGTCGCCGAGGGCTTCGAGCGAGCTGAGCTCGCCGACGCCGTCCACGTGTCCCTGAACCAGGTGCCCGCTCAAGCGGTCCGACAGCGCCAGCGGCCGCTCGAGGTTGACTTTCGATCCGGGTCGCAGATATCCCAAATTGCTGCGGCGCAGCGTCTCCGGAGCCAGGTCCGCCGAGAACCCGGAGGCGTCCAGGCCGACGGCGGTGAGACAGACGCCATTCACGGCAATGCTCGAGCCGGCGGCGGCGCCCGCGAGCACCGATTGACATTCGATCCGCAGCCGGGGACCCGCCCGTTGCACGGTACCCAGCTCTTCAACGATCCCGGTGAACATAGCCCTCCACGGCGAACTCGTCCCTGGCGATGTTATGCAGGGTCAGGTCCCGAACTTCGATGGCATCGGCGCGGCGGCGCCGTCCCGGCCCACCGGCCATGGGCAGGGATTGGGTTCCACCGAGGATCTTCGCGCCGTAATAGAAGAACACTTTGTCCACTATGCCTGCGTCGAGGGCGGCCCAGTTGACCCGGCTGCCGGCCTCGATCATCAAGGACTGGTACTTCTCCCGCGCCAGCCAGTCGACGATCGAGCAAAGGTCGGTGCGGCCACCGGGACCGTCGAACACCAGCACCTGCGCGCCACGGGACTCGAGCGCCTTACGGCGCTCCCCGGTGGCTGCGGACGTGGTCACGATGACGAGGTCCCCGCGCGCGCTTTCGACCATCTTCGAATGCGGCGGAATGTGCAGCAGCGAATCGACAGCCAGCCGCAGCAGCGGACGGCCGCGGGGCAGGCCGGTACGATCGGTAAGCAGGCAATCGTCGGCCAGCACGGTTCCGATGCCCGTGAGAATGGCGTCGGCGGCGTGCCGCAGCTGCTGCACGTGGGCGCGGGCCACTTCACTCGTGATCCAACCGCGATTGTCGTCGGGAGCGGCGATCTTTCCGTCCAGAGTGAGGGCAGTCTTCAGCGTCACCAGCGGCCTGCCGGATCGCATGAAGTGGACAAACGCTTCATTGAGCTTTTCCGCCTGCGCCGTGAAATCCGGGGCGATCTGGACCGCGATACCGGCGTCCCGGAGCTCCCGCAAGCCGCGTCCGGAGACGAGCGGATTCGGATCCTGCATGGCCGCCACCACCTCGCTGACGCCGGCGGCGATCAGGGATGCCACACAGGGCCCCGTACGGCCGTGGTGCGAGCAGGGCTCGAGGTTGATGTACAGAGTAGCGCCGCGGGCGCGGGCGCCGGCTTGCTCCAAAGCGAGTATTTCCGCGTGCTTTATGCCGGAGTAGGTGTGAAACCCGCGGCCGACGACTTCGCCGTCCCGGACGAGCACGGCCCCGACCATCGGATTGGGGCTGGTCTGGCCGCGGCCCTGGCGAGCCAGGTCGAGGGCCTCGCGCAGGTACGCCGTATTCATTGCTCGAAAATGGACTGGATGTACTTTTCCGCGTCGAACGGAAGCAGGTCGTCCACCTTTTCCCCGATGCCGACGTAGCGGATGGGCAGATTCAATTCGCGCGCGATGGCGATCACGACGCCGCCCTTCGCCGTGCCGTCGAGCTTGGTGAGCACGATGCCGGTCACGCCCGAAGTCTCGGTAAACTTGCGCGCCTGCTCGAGTCCGTTCTGCCCGGTTGTAGCGTCGAGGATCAACAGCACCTCGTGCGGCGCCCCGGGGATCACGCGCGAGGCGGTGCGCTGCATCTTCTCCAGCTCCGCCATCAGGTTGGCCTTGGTCTGCAGCCGGCCGGCGGTGTCGGCGATGACGTAGTCCACTTTGCGCGACCGCGCCGATTGCAGGGCGTCGAAGAGGACGGCGCTAGGGTCCGCGCCGGGTTTCTGGCGGATGACGTCCGTGCCGGTGCGCTCGCCCCAGATCTCGAGCTGCTCGATGGCGGCCGCGCGGAAGGTGTCGGCCGCGCACAGCAGCACGGAACGGCCCTCGGCCTTGAACCGCTGGGCCAGCTTGCCTATGGTGGTGGTCTTCCCCGCCCCGTTGACGCCGACCACCATCACCACGGCTGGGGGCTCGCCGACATGCGCCGGGGGCCGCTCGGTCGCCTGGAGTATTTCCAGCAGATGCTCCTGGATCAGCCCGCGCAGCTCGGCGGCGTCCCCCAACTGGTTGCGGGCGACGCGCTGCCGGATACGCTCCAGGATTTCGGCCGTGGTCTGGACGCCGATGTCGGCGGAGATGAGCGTGTATTCCAGCTCATCGAGCAGGTCGGCGTCGATCTCCTTGCGCCCGGCCAGGGTGTCTTCGAGCCGGGAAACCAGCCCCGCCCGCGTCTTGGCGACGCCGCTCTTCAATTTTTCGAGGAGGGTCGGCTCCTGTTCCACGGAGCCAAACAGGGTTTGGATCATTTTCGATTCATTGTAGCAACCGGCGGCCGGAGGACAGAAAGACGAACAAATCAAATCCGGCGGAGATAGGATGGATGCATGAAAATCGGCGGCTTGCTCCTCACTCTCGCGCTCCTCGATGCGGGGTTTACAATCCGCGGGCAGACAGCCAAGCCTCCTGCCATTCCCGCCAACTATGACGAGGCTCGGGCAGGGACCTATACCTTGCCGAATCCGCTCACGCTTTCGAACGGCGGGACAGTGCGAGACGCCGGCGCCTGGTACAAGCAGCGCCGGCCGGAGATCCTGCGGATGTTCGAGGACAGTATGCACGGCCACGCGCCGGGCAGGCCGGCCGACATGACGTTCGACGTGTTCGACAAGGGAACACCGGCTTTCGGCGGAAAAGCCATCCGCCGGCAGGTTACGGTCCGCTTCTCCGCCAAGCAGGACGGGCCGAAAATGGACATGGTCCTGTACCTGCCGGCGCAGGCGCGGAAGCCGGCGCCGGTGCTGCTCTGCCTGAACTTTTCGGCCAATTCAAACAGCATCGACGATCCGGGCATCAAGCCGGGGGAGGTCTGGAATCGCGAAAAGCAGCGTGTTCCGGCCTCCAGCGGGCGGAGCTTCGGAAAGATAAAGATCGAACCGTTTCTGGCGGCCGGGTTTGGCGTGGCTGCCGTCTACTACGGTGATATCGAGCCGGATTTTCCGGGCGGAGCGCCGTACGGAGTTCGCGGGCTGTACCTGAAGCCCGGCCAGACGGAACCGGCGGCGGACGAATGGGGCGCCATCGGCGCGTGGGCGTGGGGACTGAGCCGCGCCATGGATTATCTGGAGACAGACAAGGGCGTGGACGCCGGACGCGTGGCCATTCTCGGTGTTTCGCGCCTCGGAAAGACGGTGCTCTGGGCAGGAGCGCGCGACACGCGCTTCGCCCTGGTGATCGCGAGTTGTTCCGGCGAAGGGGGCGCGTCGCTCAGCCGGCGTTATTATGGCGAGACGATCAAGCATCTGAATACCAACTACGGGTACCAGTTCGCGGGCAATTACAAGAATTTCGGCGATCACGTGGATCGGCTGCCGGTGGATTCGCACATGCTGCTGGCGCTGATCGCGCCCCGTCCGGTGCTGCTACAGACGGGAGACGAAGACCGCTGGTCCGATCCCAAGGGCGAGTTTCTGGCCGCCGTCGCCGCCGGGCCGGTTTTCCGGCTGCTTGGTAAACAGGACCTGGGGACGGATCGGATGCCGGCCGCGGGCGAGCCCCTCTTCCACACTCTCGGCTATCTGATGCACGCCGGGAAACACGGGACGGTACCTTCGGACTGGGACCAGTTTCTGAAGTTTATGGAGCTGCACCTGCGCGGTCCGGAGTAACCGCGGCTGCGGCAGCCACTCAAAACTTGTAGGTGAGAAAGCTGCTGATGTAAGTAACCGACCGTCCCGGGGGCGTTTCCTTCAGGAAGCGTCCGGCAAAGAAGCGGCTGTAGAAGATCGTGTAGGTCAGGTGACGGTCCACCTGCAGCTGGACGGGCAGCGAGAGCTGGTTGCCCACAAAGCGCGCGCGGCTCAGGCTCCCGGTGCGCGTTAACGGTCCGGTGGGCCCATAGATGCCGTCGTTCAGGCTATTCCGCCAGAAGAAGCTGTCCTCCGGAAGAAAGTAGACCCGCCGGTGCAGCCGCAGTCTCAGGGTGGGCGTTAAATCGATCAGGTTGGACGGGCCGAGCAGGCCGATTTTGCCCGCGTAGGCGGTTCCCGGAAACAGCGCGCTGAAGGTCTGGGTATCGGGATCGATACGGTCTTTGTCCCCGCTGGTGACGTTGGCCCGAAATCCGAGGCGCGGGCTGAACTTCGCCTTGGCGAAGCTGTAGCCGGTATCGGTCGCCGCGCCGAGCCCGTGTATGTCGCCTTTACCGAAC
>DATJFH010000082.1:0-4960 GCA_035495815.1 Bryobacteraceae bacterium | reverse complement strand
CCGATCACGATGCTCTCGGCTACTCCGGCGATGGACTGCCGAACCAGGATGGACTGGTCGTAAAATGTCGAAAGTTCGATATCGGCCGGCAATGTCTTGCGAATCGCCGCCAGTTCCCGGTTAACGGCATTGGCAACCTGGATCGCATTGCCGTCCGGCTGCTGGAGGACGTTTACAAGAACCGCGGGATGGCCGTTCGCCGTGACGATGTTGTAAGTCGGGCGTTCCCCCGGGACGACGTCGGCAAGCGTCTTCAGGAAAACCGGCGTTCCCTTTACGACGTCCACGACCGTGTTCTCGATCTGCTCTTTGTTCTCCAGTAGACCGGTAACCGTGGTGTGGTAGAGGTGGTAATTCTCCTGAACCATGCCGGTCGCGGTGATGGTATTGCTGTTGCGCAGGGCGTCCACGATTTTGGTCAGCGGCATGTTGTAGCCGTTCAGCTTTTCCGGATTGACCACGACGTGGAATTCCGGCGGCCTCCCCCCGACGATGCGCGCTTCAGCCACGCCCGGCAGCCGGTAAAGGCGCGGCGCCAGGTTGTAGTAGGTCAAGTCCCATAGCTCGGAAAGCGGGCGCTTCGGCGAAGTCACGCTGAACCCCACCATCGGAAAAACGGAAAATGTCAGACGATTGATGTAGAAGCGCGCCCCGGGCGGCAGATTCGGAGTGATCTGCGAAACGCGGCCCTGAACCAGGTGAAGAGCGTTCAGGATATCCACGTCCCAGCGAAAGAATACGCTGATTTCCGTCGAGCCCCGGCCCGTCACCGAGCGCACCGTCGTAATCCCCGGAACCAGCCGGATGGCTTCTTCGAGCGGCCGCGTCACCGTCAGCATCTGCACGTTCACCGGCGCAATCCCGTTATCGACCAGAACGATGATCCGCGGAAAATCGGTCTGCGGAAAAATCGATATCGGAATCTGGAACACGAGGATCAGCCCGGCCAGCGCGAAGCTCAGAAGAACCAGCGCCAGGGCGCGGCCGTGAGCCTGGACGAAGCTGGCGACCGCCGCCGTCATTTCTTCTTCTCTCCTTCCGGCTTCTCGCCTGGCAGCTGCACTTGCGCTCCATCCGGAAGACTGTAGCCGCCCTCGGTGACAACCTGTTCGCCGGCCTGAATTCCCTTCCGGATGTGAACTTTTCCGCCGAACGTCAATCCCGCTTCGACATCCCGCTTGTGCGCGATGTGTTTTTCATCCACCACGAACACGACGCCGTTCCTGGTTCCTTCCTGGAACTGCACCGCCGGTTCCGGAACAATTATTGCCTGGGCAATGGACCCCGTTTGAATGCGAACCGTGCCGAACATTCCCGCGCGCAACGCGAGCGGAGGCTTCGGTATCTCGCACCACACCTCGACGGTGCGGCGCGCTGGATCCACTGCCCGGCTGACAACCGTGACGTGTCCCGCGGTTTCGGATTCTTTTGCGTCGCCGGCCGCGAACGAGCAGGGTTGTCCCCTGCGGATACCTCCAGCCTGCCCGTCCGGCGCCTGGGCCCGCGCAATCACGGTCGAGAGGTCCATTACGATGAACACGGGAGTATCCGGTTTCGCCATGTCTCCCGGGTATTGAAACTGCTCCGTGATGACGCCCGTGAAAGGACTGCGCAGCTCGGTGTATTGTAGCCCCGCGCTGGCGCCGGCGAGCCGCGCCTGCGCCTGTGCAACGCGGCTCTTCGCGATGGCGACGTCTCGCTGTTGAGATTGGTTCTGGAGGAGGTCGAGCGACTTTTGCGCGACATTGAAATTGGCGCGGGCAGTCGCCAGCTCGGTCTGTGTCTGCAGGAGATCCCGCTGCGGTATCGCCCCTTGCTGAAAAAGCTGCTGCCTGCGCTCGAAGTTCTTCTGCGCCTGGTCGAGAGCCGCTTGGGTCGTCTCCACCTGGCCTCGCGCCCGCTCGACATCCGCGGGCAGCATGGCGCCCACGGTCTTTTTGAGATTTTCCTCCGCGTCCTGGACTGCGGCCTGTGCTTCCCGCTGCTGGGCGGCAAGATCCCGGTTCTCGAGGACGGCGAGCGCCTGCCCGGCGGCGACGCTATCGCCCTTCTTCGCCTTCAGCTCCCGAATCGGCGCCGCGATCCGGCTCGCGATACTCGCCTGTTCACGCGGAAACACGGTCGCCGGCGCCGCGATCACTTGCGGCAGGTCGGTGACTTCAGCCCGTGCCACCTTCACCGCCACGGTCGGCTTTTCCGGTGGTTCGTCTTTCTTCTGATCGCAGCCGGCGAAATACACGACGCAGAGGAGAATCAGGGAACGTTTCATCGGCCTGCAGCCACCTCGAGATCAGACTTGGCGCTGGCGTAATTCGCCAGGGCCTGGAAGTAATTGGTGCGAGCCTGCGCCAGCTGGCTTTGCGCGGCGACCACGTCGAGCGCCGGCCCCTCTCCACCCTCGTAGCGCACCCGGGCAAGTTTCAGGTTCTCTTCCGAGGTCTTTACCTGGGCTTCGGTCATCGGAATCTGCTCGTAGATGAGCTGTACCCTCGACCGCGCCGTTTGGTATTCGCGGGAAAAAAATCGTGTCGAGATGTCGCGCTGCGTATCGGCCTGCTGCGAGCGAACCTGGAACTGCCCGGCAAGGCTGCGCGTGCGAAACCAGTCGAAAAGGGGAATGTTGAACGTGAAAAACGCTGCCTGCCCGCGGTCCCGCAGGGTTACGCGGTTCGAATCGAGTCCGTACTGAAAGTTGAACGTGAGCTGTGGGAGCAGAAACGACCGCTCCCGCCGGTAATCCGCCTCAAAACCTCGCCGCTGGGCGGCATAGAGATCGAATTCCGGACGGCGCATGAAGGGCTGCGGCGCCGCCGGCGCCGGTTCGGGCGGCGGCTGCGTTTCGAGAGTGTCGACCAGGTCGAGTTCCGGCTCGACGTCCGCGGTCCAGAACGACGCCAGTTCGGCGTTGGCGATTCTCGCTTCGAGTTCGGCTGCCCGGAGGGCCTGCTGCGAGAAGGAAACCTGCGAAGCCGCCTTGACGACGTCCGCTCGAGCCGCTTCGCCGCCTTCGACCAGGAGCCGGGTCCGTTCCGCGAAACTCTCCGCCTCGGCCAGCACATCCCGGTCCGCCTTGACAAGCCTGCGTGCCAGCAGGACCCTGAAATAGGCGCCGGACACGGCGCGCTTTAGATCTCGAGCCGCCAGCGCTGCGTTGGTTCCGGCGATTTGCTGATCGGCGCGCGCTCGCGCGAGGGCGGCCCGAAGCCTCCCCGAAGTATCGATCTCCCAGCTCGCGCCGAGCGCGGATTGGTACTCATGAACGCCGTTGAGGGCGACGAAACTGCCGGTTCCCGGCAAATTCGCGGAGCCCGATGCAGGACTGTTGTAGGTGAAGGCATTACCGAGCTGCGCTTGCGGCAGAAATCCCGCGCGGGCGGCGCGCACTCCGTACCCGGCTATCCGTGCGTCTTGCCGGGCCAGGGTGAGGGCGGACGGCGCCGCCAGCGCAAGCCGGACGCAGTCCGGCAGAGTCAAAGGTGTGCTTTGGCCTCTTGCGTCGTGCGCGAGACCGCAAAGGATGGCGAGCTGAATGAATCGTCGCACGTTAGGAATCCACCTGCTTTGCTACCCTCATCTCTTGTGCTAAAAACAGAAACTCCTACCGGAGGTAGGAGCCATCGTTCCCTGTCTTGCGGGCGGTCAGAGGTGAGCGCCCTTCGCCTGTGCAGCCCTGGAGGGCTGCTTTTTTGAAACGACTCCCACTGTATTACAGGAAATGATCCGGCTGCAACCGGACTTTCCGTCGAGGCTGTGCCCATATGCTTGTGTCATTTCCTGGCGGGCGGGCGCCCGGGTGGACCCTGCTGCAGCGCTAACGCAAATACACGCATGCTGACCATGGACTGCCGGACGCCGTCACGACCCTGTATTAGTGTTCGCCGTATTCCCGCGATCAAGATGGCGCGAACCATGGAATGGACGCTGGTCCACTATCCCAAGGCGAAATACGGGGAGTTGTATCACCTGGCCGAGGATCCGCACGAGCTGACGAATCTGTACGCGGACCCGAAGTACGCGTCCGCCCGCGCCGGCATGCAGGGGCTCCTGCTAGCCGAATCTCTTCCACGTCAGATAGCCGATCATGGTCTTGCCGTCGATGATCTTGCCCGATTGCAGCATGCGGTCGATTTCGGCCGAGGTGAACCAGCGCGTCTCGATACGCTCGTCGTCCATGGGTTGCGCTTCGCCTTCGGTCAGTCCGGTAGCCAGAAAAAGGGTCATCTTCTCGGCCACATATCCGGGGCTGGCGTAGAAACTGACCAGCTTCTTCCAGCGGCGGGCGCGCAACCCGGTCTCTTCAACCAGCTCGCGCTTTGCGGCCTGCAGCGGACTTTCGCCCGGGTCCAGGCGGCCCGCCGGCAGCTCCCACATCGCCATGCCGGCGGGAAGGCGAAACTGCCGGACCAGCAGGAACCGTTTCTTCGCGTCCATCGCCATCATCACGGCCGATCCGGCGTGCTTGACGATCGAACGGTGAATCTCGTACCCCTTCCCGTCTGTGGCGCGCTCCTCGGCCACCGAAAAAAGGGAACACTTGTAGACCTCTTTGGAAGAGATGATTTTCATAAGTCCTTGAGGATTTCCCGGGCGGCGTTGTATCCCGGAGCGCCCATTACTCCTCCGCCCGGATGCGCGCCCGAGCCGCACAGATAGAGGCCCGGCACCGGTGTCCTGTAGCGCGCCCAGCCCGCTACCGGACGCATGGAGAACATCTGGTCGAGACTCATCTCACCGTGGAAGATGTTGCCGCCCGTAATGCCGAACCGGCGCTCCAGGTCGAGCGGCGTCAGCGTCTGGCGGTGGACGATGAGCTGCCGGATGTTCGGAGCATACTCCTCGATCACGTCCAGCACGCGCTCGGAAAACGGATCCCGCAGATCGTCCCAATTCCCCTCCCGCAGCTTGTAGGGCGCATATTGGAGAAAGATCCCCATGATGTGCCGGCCCGGCGGCGCCAGGC
>DATJFH010000081.1:0-29203 GCA_035495815.1 Bryobacteraceae bacterium | reverse complement strand
GTACGACGGCCAGGACCGCATCGAGTTGAAGTAACGATCTGTGAGGAATTGGCTGCCGGGCCGGGAGTGACCATGAGCGACAACGGAAGAGTTCTGATCCAAATGGACGGCGTGACGAAGGTGTTCGTCACCGACGAAGTGGAAACCCACGCCCTGTCCCAGATTCATCTGCAGATCAAGAGCGGCGAGTACGTCGCCATCTCCGGCCCGTCCGGCTGCGGGAAGTCGACGCTGCTTTCCATCCTCGGCCTCCTCGATTCGCCCAGCGACGGAGTGTACAAGCTGAACGACAAGCCGGTGCAGTCGCTGAAGATGTCCGAGCGGTCCCGGATCCGCAACCGGGAGATCGGCTTCATTTTCCAGGCCTTCAACCTGATCGGCGACCTCACCGTATACGAGAACGTGGAGCTGCCGCTCACGTATCGCGGCATGCCGTCCTCCGAGCGGAAAAAACAGGTGCAGGAGGCTCTCGACAAAGTCGGCATGTCGCATCGCATGAAGCACTACCCGTCGCAGCTTTCCGGCGGCCAGCAGCAGCGCGTGGCCGTGGCCCGGGCACTCGGCGGCAAGCCGCTCATCCTGCTGGCGGACGAGCCCACCGGGAACCTGGACTCGGCCAACGGCGAGGCGGTAATGGACCTGCTGCGCGACCTGCACCGCAGCGGCGCCACGATCTGCATCGTCACCCACGACGAGCGTTACGCGAAACATGCCGACCGGGCGATCCACCTGTTCGACGGACGCGTGGTGGAAGAGACCTCCAGCTCGGGCGCAGCCTAGATGGAGATCCTGTGGCAGGATCTGCGGTACGCGCTGCGGATGATGGCCCGGAGCCCCTGCTTCACGGCCTTGATCGCCGCCACGCTGGGGCTGGGCATCGGCGCCAACACGGCCGTCTTCAGCGTCGCCAATGCTCTCCTGCTCAGCCCTCGTCGTCCCGCGCCGGCCGGCGCCCGCTCCGTGCTGATCTGGCTCGGAGCCGCCGTCGTGCTGGCGCTGCTGATCGCCTGCGTGAACTGCGCCAATCTGCTCATCGCCCGGGGACTGATGCGGCGTCAGGAGCTGGCCGTGCGATCCGCCATGGGCGCCGGACGGCTGCGCGTGTTCCGCCTGATGCTTACCGAGAGCGTGCTGCTGGCCATCCTCGGCGGCGGCCTGGGCGTGCTGCTGGCATGGTGGGGCGTGGACCTGCTGGTGTCCATGGGTCCGCCGGCCGTGTCCGGGCTGGGCGCCGGAATTGACGGGCGCGTGCTCGGCTTCACGCTGGCGATTTCGGTATTGAGCGGGATCCTGTTCGGCCTTGCGCCGGCGCTGGAGTCGATCCGCAGCGACGGAAATCAGCTGCTGTTGAAGCGCCCCGCCTCGACCGCGCAGCCGAAGCTCCAGCTTCTGCGGGGAGCCAATCTGCTGGCCATCGCGCAAGTGGCCATGGCGCTGTCCCTCCTGATCGGGGCCGGCATGATGTTCGAGAGCTTCGCCCGCGCGCTCCGGGCCGATCCCGAATTCCGCATGCGGGACCAGATGCGCTTCGAGACCACCCTGCTCGCCGTCTTCGCCGCCATCAACCTGTCGTTGGCCATGGCCGGAGTCTACGCCGTGCTGTCCCAGACCGTCGGCCGGCGCGCCCGCGAGATCAGCATCCGCATGGCGCTCGGAGCGCGGCAGGGCGAAGTCGTGCGGATGGTGGCCGGCGAGGCCATGCTGCTCGTCGGTATCGGCTGCTGCGTCGGGCTGGTCACCGGCGTCTTTGCTTCGCAATCGCTCTCCGGACTGCCCTACGGAGTGAACCCCGCCGATCCGCTGACGCTGCTGGCGGTGACGGCGATTTTAGCCCTGGCGGCCCTGCCCGCCAGTTACTTTCCCGCCCGGGCCGCGTCCAAAATCAAACCGCGCCTGGCGTTGAAATCCGACTGAATACTGAAAAAGGAGACAATCGATGACTCGCAAACTCACTTGGGAAGCGGGATGGGCTATCGTCCTCCTGGCGATCGCCAGCCAAATGCCGCTGCGCGCGGCGCTCACCGAACAGTTCCAGAAAACCTATCCGCTCGACGCCGATGGACGCGTGTCGCTCGAGAATATCAACGGAGCCGTGCACATCTCCGGCTGGGACCGGAACGAAGTGGAAGTGCGCGCCGTCAAAAAGGCCGATACCCGGGACGCTTTGAAAGAGGCCGAGATCGTGATCGACGCCGCCTCCAGCTCCATCTCGATCCGCACGCGTTATCCCGATAAAAAGCTCCGCAGGGATTCGGCCAGCGTGGAATACACCGTCAAGACGCCGCGGCGCGCCCGGCTGTTCGCCGTCGAGACCGTCAACGGCGGAGTGGATGTCAGCGGCGTGGCCGGCGCCGTCAAGGTCTCGTCCGTTAACGGTCCGGTGACGGTGAAGAATCTGGAGCAGGAAGCCCGGCTTTCCACCGTGAACGGCCCCCTCGAAGCCAGCTTCGACAAGCTGCAGGGGACGCCCTCGATTTCGCTGCGCACCGTGAACGGAACCATCGCCCTGAGCCTGCCGGACCGCAGCAACGCCGACCTGCACGTGAGCACCGTGCGCGGCCCCATCTCGAGCGACTTCGGAATTCCCGCCATGAACGGACGCAGGCCCGGCGGCGCGGTCACCGGGCGCATCGGCAGCGGCGGCGCGAAAATCAGGCTCAGCAGCGTGAACGGCGCCATCCGCATCCTTTCGACCCTGGACGGCCGCCGCGTGTTGCATACGGATTAGTCCTCGCGGCCGGGCGCTCCTGCCCGTCCCGCCTTGGGCCCGGTACTCGCTTTCCGCGAAGGCGCACTACACTAGGAATTCATGATCCAGCTTCGGAACATCGAGAAGTTTTATTCCCACGGCGTGGGAAAGACCTTCATCCTGCGCCGTATCAATATCGATATCAAGGAAGGCGAGTTCGTCTCCATCATGGGGCCGTCCGGCGCGGGCAAGTCGACCCTCCTGCACCTCATCGGCATGCACGACAGCTCCTGGACCGGCGAGTATTACTTTCTCGACCAGCCGGTGCACAAGCTGGACAAGAACAAGCGCGGCGACTTGCGCAACAAGAACATCGGCTTCGTCTTCCAGAGCTATCACCTGCTTGACAGCCTGACCGTGTTCGAAAACCTGGATATCCCGCTGTCTTACCGCAACGTGAAAAAGGCCGAGCGGGAGAGCATGGTGTGCGACGTCCTGGACCGGTTTCAGATCGTCGCCAAAAAAGATCTGTTCCCGAACCAGCTCTCCGGCGGCCAGCAGCAGCTGGTGGCCGTGGCCCGAGCCGTGATCGCCAACCCGAAGCTCATCCTGGCGGACGAGCCCACCGGCAACCTGCACTCCTCTCAAGGCGAGCAGATCATGGAGCTGTTCAAGCGCCTCAATTCGGAAGGGACCACCATCATCCAGGTCACCCACTCGGAGAAGAACGCGACCTACGGGAACCGCGTCATCGAAATATCCGATGGCTGGATCGCAAAATGAGCTTGCGAGTTTGATGCCTGACCGCTCCATCCTCATCGCCGACGATCAGACCCACGTCATCGAAGCCCTGCGGCTTCTGTTGAAAGGCGAAGGGTACCGCATCGAGTCCGCTACCTCGCCCGCCGGCGTGCTGGCCGCCCTCGAGGCGCGAAGTTTCGATTGCGTACTGATGGACCTCAACTACGCGCGCGACACCACCTCCGGCGCCGAAGGTCTCGATCTGCTGCCGCCGATTCAGGCCCTCGACCCCACGCTGCCGGTCGTCGTGATGACCGCCTGGGGCAGCGTGGACCTGGCCGTCGAAGCCATGCGCCGCGGCGCCCGGGACTTTGTGCAGAAGCCGTGGGAGAACGACCGCCTGCTGACCATCGTCCGGACCCAGGTCGAACTCGCCCAGGCTCTGCGCATCGGCCAGCGGCTCGAAGCCGAGAATCGCGCCCTGCGCGATCAGAGCCGGCCGAACCTGATCGCCCAATCGCCGGCGATGAAAGCCATACTGGACGTGGTGGCCCGCGTCGCGCCCTCCGACGCCCACGTGCTGATCACCGGCGAGAACGGCTGCGGCAAGGGCGTGATCGCGCAGGCGCTGCACGCCGCATCCCGCCGGTCCGCCCGTTCCATGGTCACCGTGAATGCCGGCGGCCTCTCCGAGGGCCTGTTCGAGAGCGAGCTGTTCGGCCACATGCGCGGCGCCTTCACCGACGCCAGGACCGACCGCGTCGGCCGCTTCGAGCTGGCCGACGGCGGAACGCTCTTTCTGGACGAAATCGCCAACGTGCCGCTCAATCTGCAATCCAAGCTGCTGCGGGTTCTGGAAACCGGCGAGTTCGAGCGGGTCGGATCCTCGCGAACCCGGCGGGCCGACGTCCGCATGCTCTCGGCGACCAACGCCGGCTTGAACGAGGAGGTCGCCGCCGGCCGCTTCCGCCAGGACCTGCTGTTCCGCCTCAACACCATCGAGGTCCACATCCCTCCCCTGCGCGAGCGGCGCGAGGATATTCCTCCGCTGGCAATGTATTTTCTGGAAAATCACCGCCGCAAGTACCGGAAGCAGATCGCCGGATTCGATGCGCAGGCGATGCAGGCGCTGCTGCGGCACTCCTGGCCGGGCAATGTTCGCGAGCTGGATCACGCCGTGGAGCGGGCCGTGCTGCTGGCCCAGGGGGACGCGGTGAAATCCGGCGACCTCGCGCTGCGCTCCGGGCGCGAGACTGCCCCGCGCCTCGAGGACATGAGCCTCGAGGACGTGGAGTGCCTGCTGATCCGCAAGGCGCTGGCGCGCTACGATGGCAACGTGAGCCAGGCCGCCGGCGCGCTGGGCCTCAGCCGCAGCGCGCTCTACCGCCGTCTCCAGCGTTACGGAATGTGAAGCACGAAGGCAGCATCCTGCTGATGGCCGTGGCCGCCGGCCTGCCCGGCTCGCTGGTGGCGCTGATTCTGCTGTGGACCGGTGACCATGCGCCCAAGCTGCAGTGGACGCTCACCGTGCTCATCGTCGGCCTATGGTGTGGTTTCGCCTTCGCCGTCCGCCGCCGCGTGGTGTTCCCGCTGCAGACCGTTTCCAATCTCCTGGCGGCCCTGCGCGAAGGCGACTACTCCATCCGCGGACGCCATTTCCGGACCGACGACGCGCTGGGCGGAGTGATGAACGAGGTCAACGCGCTCGGCGAGACCTTGCGCGAGCAGCGCCTCGGCGCGCTCGAAGCCACCACCCTCCTGCGGACCGTGATGAGTGAGATCGACGTCGCCATTTTCACCTTCGATCATCAGCATCGGCTGCGGCTGGTCAACCGCGCCGGCGAGCGGCTCCTGGCCCGCACCTCCGAACAGCTGCTCGGCCGCGAGGCTGAAGAGTTGGGACTCCAGGATTGCCTGCAGGGTGAGCCGACCCGCACCCTGCAAGCCGCCTTTCCGGGCGGGATCGGACGCTGGGGCGTCCGCCGCGGCGCCTTCCGCGAGCATGGGCTGCCGCATCAGCTCCTGGTCCTGACGGATTTGAGCAAAGCGCTCCGGGACGAGGAGCGGCTGGCCTGGCAGAGGCTGCTGAGAGTGCTGGGACATGAGCTCAACAACTCGCTCGCGCCGATCAAATCCATCGCCGGCAGTCTCAAAACCCTGTTCGCCCGGGAACCGCGCCCGGCCGACTGGCAGGACGATGTCAGGCGCGGTCTCGACGTCATCGCCGGACGCTCCGAAGCCCTCAGCCGCTTCATGGAGGCATACAGCCGGCTGGCCCGCCTGCCCCCGCCCCGCATTCAGTCCGTCGACGTGGAGTCCTGGATCCGCCGCGGCGCCGGAATGGAGACACGGCTCGCGGTCGCGCTCGCGCCGGGTCCCCCGCTGCGCATCCCCGGCGATCCCGATCAGCTCGACCAACTGCTCATCAATCTCCTGCGCAACGCAGCCGACGCGGCGCTTGAAACCGGCGGCGGCGTGACCGTCGGGTGGCGGAGGAACGGCACGGCGGTCGAAATCCTCATCGAAGACGAGGGACCGGGACTCGCGGCGACCGCCAATCTCTTCGTCCCGTTCTTTACCACCAAACCCGGCGGATCCGGAATCGGCCTCGCGCTCAGCCGCCAGATCGCCGAAGCGCACGGCGGCGCGCTGACCCTCGAAAACAGAACCGGAGCGCGCGGCTGCCAGGCGAAGCTGAAGCTACCGCTGTAGCCGTCCCGAGGCGCTGCTATAGTGGCTGTAAGGAGATCACTCATGTCGACCAGACGGCATTGCATGAAGGCGCTGGCCGCCGGACTTTCCGCCGCGCAGATTCCCGCGCAGGTTTCTTCGAAGACGGATGCGAGCAAGCTGGCCATGCCCGGTCTTTATCGCGGCCGCGTGATCGCCGTGCGGAATCCGGCCTCCATCGTGTCCGGAAAATTTCAGGACGGCCCGATCCGGGAGATGATCCGCAAGGGCATGGCGGAGCTGACCGGAACCGACGGCGGCGCCGACGCCTGGCGTCAGTTCTTCGGACCCGGCGACGTGGTCGGCATCAAGGTGAATCCCGTGGGCCAGCCCCACGTGATCTCGTCGCCCGAGGTGGTTCGGACAATTATCGCCGGGCTGAACTCGGCCGGCGTCAAGGCCAAGGAGATCGTCGTCTACGATCGCTACCGGAAACAGTTCTTCGGAGCCGGGTTCGACAAGTGGCTGCCGGAAGGCGTGCGCGTCTCGCATGCCGCCGAAGATTACCAGGAGATGCAGATGGGCATCGAAGGCTATGACCCGGATCACTACATGGATATGGCCCTCACCCCGCCCGGATACGACGCCTCCAATCTGACAGCCCGGCGCTCCTACGCCGCCAAATTCATCACGCAGCAGGTCAACAAGCTCATCAACCTGCCCGTATTGAAGGATCACCAGTCCGCCGGCATAACGCTGGCGCTCAAGAATCTTTCACACGGATTGGTGAACAACGTGAACCGGAGCCACTCCAGCTATACCCTCAACGCCTGCGGCTCGTTCATCCCGGCCGTGGTCTCCATGCCGGTGATCCGCAACAAGGCCGTGCTGCACATTCTGGACGGAATCAAAGCCCTCTACCACGGCGGTCCGGGCGCCAAGCCGCAGTTCGTGTGGGAGCACCACACGTTGTACTTCGCCACCGACCCGGTGGCGCTCGACCGCGTCGGCTGGAAAGCGATCGATGAAAAACGGGTTGCCGCCGGAATGCGGATCCTGGTGGAAGACAAGCCCGACCAATTCAGTCATTTCGTCCACCGCCAGCCGGAGCACGTGGAGATCGCCGGCGCGCTGGGACTGGGCGAGTGGGACGAGAAAAAGATCGACCTCCGCAGAGTGTGAGTCAGCTGCCTGCCCCACGGTAAGCGCCGTCACAGAGCGCTGAACCCGCACGCATCGCCTAGAATAGTCAGATAGGCAGATCAACGATGCATTTGTCCCGAATCGCAGCCGCGGCCGTTCTCTGCGCGGCTGCATACGGCCAGCAGCCATCCACGGGAAAGTATCTCGGGCAAAGCTCCGGCGCCGACAGCCCGAAGGATATCGACGCCTGGAGGGCGTCCGAACGTCTGCATTCGTTGAAGCCCTATCCGTCCGTCAAACCGGGCGATCCCAATCCGCCCGGCGGAATGTCGCAATACGGCGGCTCCGGCTCCACATCGTTTGCCGGCCCCGATCTCGGCATGCCATTCCGCGAATGGCTCAGCCGCATGCGCGCGCAGCGGCCCCGGGTGGACGCCGCCGCCCAGGCTGTCCTGCGCGCCCGCTACGATCTCACCTGCAAGGCCGACCCCGCGCACGCCATGTCCCGCGGCAAGCCCCTCATCGCCGGACCGGCCGCCCGGCTCCCTTCCGCTTATCCCACCTGGGAAGCTTACGCCGCCCAGCCGCCCGGGAAAATCCGCGCTGCCGGCGACTTCCCGTATCTTCCCCTCGACCACCCCCTGCAGTCCACCGCGCACATGCTCTTCCCGCGCTTCTGGACCAAGACCCATCCCGAACACGAGCGTTTCGACGCGGGCTTCGATCTGCCCGATTGCTTCCTGCCGGAATTTCCGCCGGCGATGTACCTTTCCACCCATCCCGAGCTCGGCGACGTCAGCCGCGGGGTCGAGATCACCTACGGAAACTACTTCGACATGTTCAATGGCCTGCTGACTGCCGAGCAGCTCGACGGCCTGCGCCTGATGGTCACGCCCTTTCCCACCACCTGGTTCAACTCCACCCATCACCGGGTTACCGCCGAGCCCTCGCAAGGCGTCACCTGCTTCAGCTGCCATCCGAACGGCCATACCAACGGGGCCATCGAGCTCTCGCCCGATTCCCGCCCCAACTACGGCCGGCTGCGTCTCGATACGCCCACCCTCCGCGGCAATTACGCCTTCCTCCTGTTTTCCGCCAAACGCTCCATCCGCACCCTGGACCACTTCGCGGAAGTGGAAGAGTACTTCGAAGGCGACACCGCTCTGCTCGCCGCGCTGGGTGGCCGAAACCTGCAAAAGGCCCAGACGAATCACATGGGCGATTTCAACGCCATTCTGGATTTTCCGCCCGCTCCCAAGCTCGACGTCCTCAACCGGTTGATCCCGGAGATGGCATCGGCGGCGGAACTGCGCGGCGAAGAGCTGTTCCATGGGAAAGCCCGCTGCTCGGTCTGCCATCCCGCTGCCCAGCAGTTTACCGACAACTCCATGCATGACCTTCACGTCGAGCGCTTCTACGCGGGACGGCCCGAAGGCCCGGTGAAGACCTTCTCGCTGAGGGGGCTGAAGGATTCTCCGCCCTACTTCCACGACGGCCGCCTGCTGACCCTCGAGGACGCGGTTCAATTCTTCGACATCGTGCTCGGAACCTGCCTGACTTCCGGCGAGAAGAAGGACGTAGTCGCCTACTTGCGCACCCTCTAGGAATTTGTCTCCCGGCAGGCCGCGGGCCGAAACGCTACTTTCGCTCGATTTGCCGGACGCGCTCCGTCCATTTCCTCGATTCCGCCTCGTCGCCGCTCTCGAGCGCATACCTCGCCAGATTCCGCATGGCCGCGGCGTTATTCGGATCGAGCGCCACCGCGGCTTCGAACTGAATCTTCGCCAGCGGCGCCTGACCCGATTCCATATACAGAATTCCCAGCTCGTTCGCCTGGTTCGAACCGCGCCCGCCGAGCGCCTGCGCTTTCTCCAGCGCGGCGATCGCTTCCCGCTTTCTGTCCGACGCGCTGTATGCCATACCCAGCGCGCCCCAGGCGGCGCCGTCATCGGGCTGCAGCGCGGTCGCCTTCTCGAGAGGAGCTACCGCTTGGGATGCCCGGTTCGAGCTCAGGTACAGCAGCCCCAGGTTCACCAGCGCTTCCGGCCGCTCCGGCATTTCGCCCAATAATCGACCGGCGCGCGCCGTGTCACCGGCCGCGATCAATACGGCGGCGTAATTGTTGCGCAGTTCGTCGGACCCGTCTCCGCGCGCCAGCGCCGTCTCGAAATACAGCCGCGCCGGCGCCGTCAAGCCGTGTTCCGCCATCGCGCCCGCAATCTCATTCCAGTTCCGTCCCCGCGCGGGACCGGCGCGGATTCCGTCAAAAGGCAGAGACGGGCGTTTTCCGGACTTCACGTCCGCAAGAATCTCCCTGGCAGCCGCCAGACCCTGGTACACCTTCACCACCGCTCCCGATGCGTCCAGCAGAAAAGACATCGGCAGCCCCATCTCCCGATGCAAATCGAAAATGTTCCTGTACAGCAGCGAGTACGCGGCCACCAGATCCCGCTGAGCCGCGTTATCCACGTCGATCGTCCGGATCGAGACACCCGCCGTCCGCAGGTGGCGTTCGTTCGCTTTCCAGTCGGCTTGCTCCGCTCTGCACGGAGGACACCAGTCCGCCGCGAAATTCACCAGAGTCCAGCGCGTGGCTCCCTGGGACGGAACCGGCGCCGGAAGAGCGCTCACCAGCCACGGACGCGTGGTCTGCTCACCGGCGGGCTCGGGTTCGGACCGATGCGCGGGACGCGGAATCTCGCGCCACCCGCCGCCTTCTTCGATCCGGATCGTGCCCTGCGCGGGTAGACCGCTGAGCGTCTGGCTCCGGCTCCCGGCCCACCGGATGCGCAGCTCGCGCGCCGCTTCGCCCTCCTCCAGCCCGAAATGGAGGCGGCGGCTCGATTGCGACAGGAAAGCCGATCCCGAATGGACTTCCTTCACCCGTGTCCGCCGGTTGGTCACCAGCTCCGCCCGCGCGCCCACCGCGTCCCGGTTCCCTTTCACGCCCTGCAGTTCGATGATCAGAGACCGCCCGCCCAGTGTGTTCCGCATCAGCCGCAACTGGGGCCCGGTGCGATTCTTCAGCGCCAGGTCCAGCGCTCCGTCTCCATCCAGATCCAGGACGGCGAAGGCGCGTCCGTCGGCGTCCGAATCCAGCCCGCTCACGAACGAGACATCGGCGAACTTTCCGTTCCCCAGATTCCGGTAGACCACCTTGCGCTCGTGCCCGCTGAACGAGCCCCCCGAACGGATCAGCTCGTTGATGGCGCGCCATCCGTCGTCGTAGCGCCGCGATCCCCCCGCTCCCCGTGGCGTTTGCGACACGACCTGCCGCCAGAAAAAACTTCACAAGTCCCGGGTATCGGTACCCGTGATGTATCCGTTCTGGACGAACAGGTCGTCCCAGCCGTCGTTGTCGAAGTCGGCGAAGCCGGACGCCCACGCCCAGCGCCCCATCTCCACCCCGGCGTCCAGGGTCACGTCCTGAAACACGCCCTCCCGGTTCGCCAGCAGGGAGTTTCCGCGCGCGTGCCGCTGGAAAAGCTCCCGGATCTTCCGGTCGCCCGTCTGCGCGGCGAACTGGCGGTTTCCCGTCAGCCTCTGGCCGGCCGAGGACCACATGTTGCCCACGTAAAGATCGGGACGCCCGTCGTTGTCGTAATCGCCCCACGACGCCGACATCCCCGCGCCCGGATCCTCCGCCCCGGCTCGAGCCGAGACATCGCTGAAGGTTCCGTTACCGTTGTTGTGGTACAGGTTCTTGCGCCCGAAATCGTTGGCGACGTAGAGATCCGGCCAGCCATCCCCGTCATAATCGCCCCAGGCCGCCGCGAAGCTGTACCGATTGTTGTTGACATTCAAACCAGCCCGTTCCGTCGCGTCCTCGAAGACCAGGTTTCCCCTGTTCCGGAACAGGTAGTTGGGCGGCCCGTTGGTTGCGTCATAGTAGGGCGTCGGACTGTTGTAGCGCTGTCCAGGCGACCAGAAGTCGTAGGAGCAGACATACAGGTCGAGCAGGCCGTCGCCGTCATAATCCGCCAGCGCCGCCGAGGTAAGGCTGGCCCCCTCGGGTACCCGGAATCCGGAGTTGGCCGAGCGAGTGAACACGCCGCCCGTGTTGCGGAACAGCAGCACACGCGAGGCGGTGATCACGATCAGATCCTGATCGCCGTCATTGTCCAGATCGGCGAACAGCGCCGCGCGCGAATCGTCGAGCAGGCCGAGCCCCGCCTGTCTGGTGCGATCGCTGAACCGGCCGCCGCCGTCATTGTGCAACAGGCGGTTCGGAAGGCCGCCCGGCTGCAGCACGTAGAGATCCTCCAGGCCGTCGCCGTCGTAATCGCCTGCCGCGATTCCCTGGTGGCCGTAAACGTCGATGCCCGACGCCTCGTCGAGCAGGCCGCGAAAGTGATCCACGCCGAGGGAAAGCTGCCGCTTCCACGATTCGTTGTGCCCGATGGCCGCTTCGGTCACATCCTCGAACCAGGCCCGCGCCGACCGCGCTTCGCGCAGCGGACGCGCCAGCAGCTCCCGCATCTTCCAGCCGGACCCGCCGCGCTCCCAGACCATGTCCCAGTTTCCGAGCAGCGAAAGCAGTCCGCCATCGGCCGCCTCCCCGCCGAACTCCACCCGCACCTTCAGCGTGGCGTCCTTTTCCCCGGCGGCCGCGCGCCCGCTCTCCACGATCTTCGCTTCTACCAGGCGCAGCTTTCGGAAGCGCGACGTGATCCCGGTTTGACCGGCTACGACCTCCTTGACTTTCTTCTGGAGCTCTTCGAAGTCCTGCTCTCCCGTCCACTCGTCGCGCGCCGCCTCGACGCGGTCGAGAGTCGCCTGGATGGCAGGCTGGCGTTGATACTTCGGCGATACCGGGTAGGTTTCCTGCGCGATTACCGCGCCGCCGATCAGCGCCGCCAGTATCAGCGCCGGCCGGAAACGCCTGCCCCACCGATTTCCCGGTTCACGATGCGCTTGCCGCCGGCCGATGTCGCAGAGGTTTCCGCCCGCCGGGCCGCTCTCGACCCCCCGTTCTCGACGCTCGCGATCAGAATTCGAACCGCAAGCCAAGCTGGATTTCCCGGGCGCTGCCGACGATGTTGTTGATCGTCCCGAAAGGTCCCGCGCCGCGCGTCGACGCCGGCTGGGCGAAGTTCGGACGATTGGGCAGATTGAAGAACTCGGCCCGGAAGATCATACCCGATTTCTCGGTCACCGCGAACCGCTTGTGAACCGAAAGGTCCAGCTCCACCAGCCCCGGTCCGTACCCGCTGATACGCGCCGCCGAGCCCATGATGCCGTCTCCCGGCGCGGCGAAGGCCGACGTATCGAACCATTGGCGAATGAAATCGGCGCGCGGCCTGCTCCCGTCGAGCGTCGGATCGCGAAGAAGGTTCGGCCGCTGCGAATCGGAAAACGTGTTCAGGCGGTTGGTCTGCTCCACCACCCCCCAAGGTACTCCGGTGTGGACCTCGAAGATCGCGCCCACTCCCCAGCCGCCGGCCACGAAATCAGCCACCCGGTTGTTCAACGCCAGCCTCCGTCCCTTGCCTACGGGCAGCTCGTACACCGAGCTGAAGGTGACTCTGTGCCGGATGTCGCTTCCGGAGGGACCCTTGTTCAGATTCCGGGCGTCGATATGCTGGTAGCCGTTTCCGGCCTGGCCGCCCGACTGGGTTCCCGTCTCCACGTCGTCCAGAAACTTCGACCACGTGTAGTTCCCGAGGAAATTCAACCCGTTCGAATAACGCTTCTCCACTTTCAGATTCATGGAATGATACGACGAGTTGCCCCAGTTCGGCGAAATCCGCGTCACGTTGCCGAACTGCGGAAAGGGCCGCGCCGTCTGCGCCTGGACGGCCGGACCCCGGCCGTTCACCAGGGGTATCTGGTTGATGTTCACGTTCGGCCCGCCCAGGTTGTGCGCTACGTTGGCGATGTAAGCGCCCTCGAGGAGCAGGTTTCCCAGCAGCTCTTTCTGCAGCGTCAGGTTCCATTGCTGCGAGTAGGAATTGGTGTGGTGAAAGTCGATGTAGTCCGGCGCCGCCCGCACCGCCTGGCCGACCCGCACCGCGCCGTAGCCCGGACCCAACGGTTCCCGGGTAATCGCGGGCATGCCGTCGCGGAACAGCAGCGCCTGAGTGAACCCTCCATCCGGCGAGGTGAACGATCCGTTCAGCGAGAAGCCCTGGGCCATGGAGTTCGGAACCGCGGCGGCGTAGGCGCCGTTGTAGGAAATGCCGTATCCGCCCCGGACTACGAAGCGCGGCACGGCTTGCCAGGCAAAGCCCAGACGAGGCCCCACATTGTTCTTGTCCGTGCTGTGGCTGTACTTGCCCACTCCGTCCATTCCCGCAAACGTTACGATCCCCGGAGTGCCCGACACGGGATTGATCGCCGTCCCGTTGAACCCGCTCTGTCGATTGCTCTGCTCCCAGCGAGGCGTATCCAGCTCCCAGCGCACGCCCACGTTCAGCGTCAGCTTGGAGGAAACCTTCCAGTCGTCCTGAACATAGACGCCGTAGTAATCGGTCCGCGTCTCCAGAATGTCCGCTTTGTTCAGATCGCCGGAGGCCGCCCAGCCCATCAGCATCGCCGCCAGCCCGTTGTTGGTGGCCCGCTCGTTGAAGCTGAACTGCCCGCCGTAGGTCTGGTTGAAAATGTCCTTGTTTTTTGAGTAGCGGAGCTCGAAGCCCGCTTTGAGGGAGTGGCTTCCGCGCACCCACAGCAGGTTGTCGGTGACCTGCTGCGTCAGGATCGGATCCTGAATTCGCTCATGCGGCGTCTGCCCCAGCGGCGACAGGCCGGTGATGTTGATGCGCGGCCCCGCCGTCCCTTCCACGCCTTTCAACCCCAGCTTCTCGTTCAACCCGCTGCCGGTCACCGCGCCGCGGTTGATGTGCATCCGGTTTCCGTACATGTAGCGCAGTTCGTTGATCACCGTCGGCGTGATCGAGCGCTGCCAGTTCCCCAGGTAGTTCTTATGCCGGTTGAGGCGAGTGCCCGCCCGGTCGTCGATCTGCTGCACCGGATACACGGCCGCCACGTACTCCGGCGCCCGCACCCACGAAATGCGCGCGTAAATCCGGTCCTTGTTCGTCAACGTGTGATCCACGCGCCCGGTGATGTAGTCCTGGGTCAACGCGTCCGAGCCGTTTGCGCGGAAATTGTTTCCCGGCGCGCGCGTTGGATCCTGCCCCGGCTGGTTCGGCAGGGGATAAAGAGCCGCGAAGGCCCGCGCCACCGGATCGATCCGGCTGGATGGAATGATGTTGCCGGCAAACGGCTGCGCGGCGGTGGTTCCCACCCGCGTCGCCGGATCCAGCAGCACGAAATCCCTGCGCGCCGAAAAATTGCCGTCCACCTCACCCGGATTGGGTACGATGCGCGGTACCGTCACGCCCGTGCGCCGCCGCGTGCCCTCGTAGTTCACGAAGAAGAACGTCCGGTTTTTGATGACCGGCCCGCCCGCGGACGCTCCGAATATGTTGTACCGCAGCGGCGCTTTGCTGTCCGAGAAAAAGGTGCGTGAATTCAGTTTGTCGTTGCGCAGCCATTCGTACGCCGAACCGTGAAATTCGTTGGTGCCGGAGCGCGTTGTCATCAGGATCACGCCGCCGCCCGTCCGGCCGAACTCCGCCGGATAGCTGTTGGTGAGCGCCTTGAACTCCTGCAGAGACTCGTTCGGCGGATTGAGCGAAAGCTGCGGCACGCCGATAGCCATGTTCTGCGTCACGCCGCCGTCGAGATGCCACATCTGGTTCGTCGACCGGCCCCCCGCCATCGAAAACTTCGGCACCTGCTCGGCTCCGTCTTCGCTGGTATACGAAACATTGCCCATCATCCGCACCAGCGACGCCGAGCGGCGGCTCGCAACCGGCATGTTGGCGATGTTCTTGTTCTCGATCAGCTGCCCCAGCGCCCCGCTCTCCGTTTCCAGCAGGACCGCCTGCGCCTGCACGTTCACCGTCTCGGTAACCGCCCCCAGCTGCAGTTCCACGTTCACCGTCGCCGCCGTGCCGGTCTCGAGCGTCAGCCCCGCGCGCACGAATTTCTTGAACCCGGACATCTCGCACGTCAAGTCGTATTGGCCCGGATTCACGAAAGGAAGGCTGTAGATGCCCACGCTGTTCGTGGTCGCCGTGGTGACTACGCCCGTATCCACGTTCCGGACGGAAACAGTCGCGCCGGATACCACTGCGCCCGTGTTGTCGGTGATCGTCCCGGTCACCCGCGCCTGGCTTTGAGCCAGCGCCTGGGCGGCCGGAAGAACGAAGATCAAAGCATACGTGGCAAGGCTTCGCATGGCTCTCCTGAAGATGATCGACCAGCATATCATTTTTGCCTGCTTCCCGGGCCACTGACCTGGTTATTCCGGCAGGGCGCCCTGGGAGTCGTGATGACCCAAACCCGGCGGCGTGATCTACAGGATGGCTTCATCCCGCAGACGGCGCACATCGGCGAACACCTGCCCGGAATTCAGCGATGACCTCGGGAAAAGGTCGCTTCGAGGCGGACTGCCACCGCCAAACCGACCGCGGACGGCCCAGAGCACGGAGAAGAACGGAATCTATGCGATACTCCACTTTGGAGAGCGAGCGATGAACAGGATTTTATGCATGCTGGCGATCGCCCTGGCGGCGCGCGGCGCCACCATCGAGCAGGTTGCGGTGGGGGTCAAACTGGTCGAGCCATTTGCCACCGGATTCGACAACAGCGGGGCCATGTATATCTGTGAGTACAAGGGTGAAAAGGTCACCCGCCTCGACCGGTCCGGCGCCGCCAGCCTGTACGCGGGAACGGGGACTGCGGATTACAGCGGAGACGGCGGACCCGCCAAACAGGCTGCCCTGCGCGACCCGCACGGCCTGGTCATCGCGCGCGGGGATGTGATGTACATCGCCGACACCCTGAATCACCGCGTCCGCAAAGTCGACATGAAAACCGGCGCGATATCCACCATCGCCGGTACCGGCGCGGCCGGCTTTTCCGGCGACGGCGGTCCCGCCGCGAAGGCCGCTTTCAACGGCGTGTTCGGAATCGCGCTCTCCAAATCCGGCCAAAAGCTCTATGTCGCCGACCTGTCCAACCGCCGCGTCCGCATGATCGACTTGAAGACCGGAATCATCCGCTCCATCGCCGGTAACGGAACCGACGGCATTCCCGCCGACGGCGCCCTCGCCGCCGAAAGTCCGCTGCAGGATCCCCGCGCCGTGGCTGTCGATTCGAAGGGCAGGGTCTATATCCTCGAACGGCGGGGCAATGCTCTACGCGTCGTGGAGTCGAATGGAAAAATCCGCACTCTCATCAAGCCGGGAAGCGTTTCGCCCAATCTGAACGGGCCGAAGCATCTCTGTGTGGATCTCCAGGACAATGTCATCATCGCCGACGCCGAAAATCACCTCGTCCGGCGCTATTCGCCCCGCGACGGCTCGACCGTGACCATCGCCGGAACCGGGAAGAAGGGCGATCACCTGGAGCCCGGCGATCCGCTCCAGTCGCAGCTCAACCGTCCCCATGGCGTGTACGTGCACAAGTCGGGCGACCTGTATATCAGCGACAGCTACAACCATCGAATTCTGCGCCTGTCGAAGTGAGGGGTTTGGGCCTATTCGCCCGTTTCCTCAGCGTGTATCGCCGCGTGGGCTTTGAAGGCGTTTCGCGCAGCCAGCCGCCGCGCCGCCGATTCCGCCAACGCTTTTCCGAATCGCTCCAAGGCATCCGCGTCCCTCTGAATCACGGCAATTTGCTGTTGACCCAGAACCCTCAGATGCTCGTTGGTCCGGTTCGCAAACTCCTGCCAGAGTCGCGCGCACTCGCTGCATTGTTCGAACGACGACGCCATACTTTCGATCGAAGGCCCTTCGGGCATTCTGCCCAAGGTACCTGACGCTCCGCGGGGAATCTCTCCTGTTGACTAACTAGTACTTGGGGTATTACTTCCCAGGGTAGGCTCTCCGGGTCAGAAAGCAACGCAACGGCCCTGCCTGCGGCTTCCGTTCACGCGCGAGTGTTGGCGCAAGTGAGCAGTCCGAACTACGTTTCGTCGTCCTGCTGCGCCGCCAGCTTCGTCAGCACGCCCAGGTCCTCCAGCGTGGTTACGTCGCCGGCGACGCTGTTGCTCGTCACGATCTCCCGCAGCAGCCGGCGCATGATCTTCCCGCTGCGCGTCTTCGGCAGGCTGTCGGTGAACCGGATCTGCTCCGGCTTGGCGAAGCTGCCGATCTCGTGTCCGACCCACTTCCGCAGCTCCTCCGCCAGCTCCTCGTGCTTCCAGTCGCCCTTCTTCAGCGTCACGAACGCGGCCACCGCCTGCCCCGTGATCTCGTGCGGCTTGCCCACGACAGCGGCCTCCGCCACCGCCGGATGCCGCACCAGCGCCGATTCCAGCTCCATCGTGCTCAGCCGGTGCCCGCTGACGTTCATCACGTCGTCCACCCGGCCCAGCACCCAGAAATAGCCGTCATCGTCGCGCCGTGCCGCGTCGCCCGTCAGGTAATTGCCGGGAATCCGCTTCCAGTAATTCTCCTCGTAGCGCTGCGGATCGCCCCACAGCGTCCGGAGCATGCTGGGCCAGGGCTGGCGGATGATCAGGAACCCTTCCCGGTTCGCGGCTACCGGCGCGCCGCTCAGATCCACCACGTCCGCGATGATGCCCGGCATCGGCAGCGTCGCCGATCCCGGCTTGCACGCCACCGCCCCCGGCATCGGCGCAATCAGGATCGCCCCGGTTTCCGTCTGCCACCAGGTGTCGACGATGGGACAGCGCTCCTTCCCGATCGTCTTGTAATACCACTCCCAGGCCGCCGGATTGATCGGCTCCCCCACCGACCCGAGCAGCCGCAGGCTCGACATGTCGTGCCTGTTGGGCCAGTCCGCGCCCTGCCGGACAAAGGCCCGGATCGCCGTGGGCGATGTGTAGAAGATGTTGACCCGGTACTTCTCGATGATGCGCCAGAAGCGGTCCGGCTCCGGGAAATCGGGCGCCCCTTCGTACATCAGAGAGGTCGCGCCCGCGGCCAGCGGACCGTACACGATATAGCTGTGGCCCGTGACCCATCCGATGTCCGCCGTGCACCAGTAGGTGTCCTCGTCGCGCAGGTCGAACACCCATTTCATGGTCATCGAGGTCTGCAGGATGTAACCGCCCGTCGTATGGACGATGCCCTTGGGCTTTCCGGTGGTGCCCGACGTGTACAGCACGAACAGCGGATGTTCCGAATCGAGCGGCTCGGCGGGACAGACCTCGCTCGCCTGCGCCGCCAGCTCGTGCCACCAGGAATCGCGGCCCGCTTTCATCGGAGCGCCGCTTCCCGTCCGCTGGTAGACGATCACGTCGCGCACGCCGGGACATTCCTCCAGAGCTTCGTCGACCGTCGTTTTCAGCTTCACCTCTTTGCCGCGCCGCCAGCCGCCGTCGGCCGTAATGACCAGGGCCGCTTCCAGATCCTGAATCCGGACCTTCAGCGCTTCCGCCGAGAATCCGCCGAACACCACCGAGTGGATAATTCCCAGCCGGGCGCAGGCCAGCAGCGCCACCGGCAGCTCCGGAACCATCGGCATGTAGATGATGGCCCGGTCGCCCGCCTTGAAGCCGCGAGACTTCAGGACGTTCGCGAAGCGTGAAACTTCGCGGTGCAGTTCCTGGTACGTGAGGATGCGCTGGTCGCCCGGCTCGCCCTCCCAGATGATGGCCGCCTTGTTCTTGCGGTGCGTCGTCAGGTGACGGTCGAGGCAGTTGTACGAGGCATTGGTCTTGCCGCCCACGAACCATTTGGCGAAGGGCGGCTTCCAGTCGAGGGTTTGCGACCACTTCTGAAACCAGAAAAGCTCCTTCTCCGCCAGGTCCGCCCAGAACGACTCGGGATCGGCTGCGGCGCGCTCGTACAGCGCCTTGTAGTCGTCCATTCCGGAGACCTGCGCGCGTCTGGAAAATTCGGCGGAGGGTGGGTATGCGTTGCGATCGGCCATAACGGGCTATCGTATCAGAACACGACTACCGCGCGGCCGATCATGGATCCGTTCCGCAGCCGGTCCAGGAGCGCCGGCGCCTGTTCCAGCGGATGCCTCTCGACGCGCGGCCGGACTTTGCCCGACGCCGCCAGTTCCAGAGCCTCCGCCAGGTCCTGCCGGGTTCCGAGGAAGCTGCCGCGCACCTGAATTCCCTTGAGTACCGTGTCCACGACCGGCAGTTCGAACCGGCTCGACGCCAGTCCCACCAGCACCACCGTCCCGGTTCGCTTCACCGACCGGAAAGCCTGCTCGATGGCCGCCGCTGCCGGCGTAAGGACGATGGCCGCGTCCACTCCGCCGTGCTCCTTCTGCAGCGTGCGCCCCGCATTTTCCGCCCGTATGGCGATCTCCGCGCCCAGCGCCGCCGCCAGCTGAAGCTTCTCCTCCGAGACGTCCACCGCCGCCACCCGTAGTCCGCGGGCGGCCGCATACTGTTGCGCCAGGTGGCCCAGTCCGCCCATGCCGAAGATGCCGAGCAGTTGTCCCGAGGCCAGCCCGCTCTCCCTCACCGCTCCGCAGGCCGTCCAGCCCGCGCAGCAGACCGGCGCGGCTTCGGCGGCGTCGAGAGCTTCCGGAATCCGGGTCAGGTGCTGTGCCCTGACCACGGCCCGTGTCGCCAGCGCTCCGTGCGCGGTGTATCCGGAGTTGAGCTGGCGCGCGCAAAACCGCTCCCGCCCGGACCTGCATAGCTCGCATGCGCCGCAGGTGGCGGCGAGGAAGGTGATGCCCACCCGGTCTCCCGGAGCGACCCCGGCGACCGCTTCACCCACCGCTTCCACCCGGCCGATGCCTTCATGGCCGAGCGCCAGAGGCGTGAGCGGCAGCCGCTCCAGCCCGGCCACGAAAACGTCCGAATGGCAGATCCCGCAGGCTTCCATGCGCACCAGCGCGTCCTCCGGCCCCGGCTCCTCGACGCTGTGAGGCGTCACCACGACGGCGCCTCTGGGCTCGGTCAACACCGCGGCCGTTCTCTCGATCATGCTCATCACGCTCGATGTTAACACCCGGGTTTCCGCGCTTGCCGTATCGAGTCTCGTCTGGACAGCCATCGCCGGCGTTCCCGGCGGGCGGCCCGTAGTGGAAAATAGAAGAGGCTGAGATTGGCCTACCCGGATTACCGGAGCGCCGCGCAAAAGCAAAAGGAGACCAGGTGAAATCGACCTCGCTCGTGTTGTGCATGGCGTCCACCCTCCTGGGCGCAACGCCCTGGGAGATACTGACGCAGGGAGCCGCTGACGAGAACTTCGCGAAGCGCGCCCAGGCGGTCGCGGCGATCGGCAGCATCCGGACCGCGCAGGCGGACAAGCTGGTGGAGGGCGCGCTGTCGGACAAGGAATCCGCCGTGCGCCTGGCCGCCGTGAACGCGTTGGCTGAGCGAAAATCGCGAGCCGCGCTTCCTGCCCTGCGGTCGGCTCTCGACGATGAATCCGCCGAAGTCAGCTTTACCGCCGCCAGGGCGCTGTGGGAAATGGGAGACCGTGGCGCCCGGGATGTTCTCAAGCAGGTCCTCGCCGGAGAGCGGAAGCAATCTCCCGGTTTCCTGAAGCAGCAGGTGAAGGACGCCAGATCCACCCTGCGCAACCCCAGAAAGATGGCGTGGATGGGGGCCAAGGAGGGCGCCGGATTTCTCTTCGGGCCGCTCGGTTACGGCATGGGAATGGTGGAGGGAATGACCCACGACGGCTCGGCCCCGGCGCGCGCGCTGGCCGCCACGCTGCTCGCGCAACACAAGGATTCGCAGACCCGGGAGGACCTGGAGGATGCGCTTCATGACAAAAGTCCGCTGGTGCGAGTGGCCGCCGCAAAAGCGCTGGGCGGATTCGCCGACCGCTCACTGCTCCCCAAACTCCAGCCCCTTGTGGACGACCGGTCCGAGCCGGCGCGTTACATGGCCGCGGCGGCGGTCGTGCGGATCGAAAGGGCCAGACCGGCCCTGAAAGACAAAGCGAAGACGGATTGAACGGGCTTCGGGTAGATGGTAGCTTTATGGGATAGCATGTCCAGTCGGCCGAACACGTTCCTGACCCCGGAGCAGTACCTCGAAATCGAGCGCAAAGCCGGACAAAAGAGCGAGTACTACGCCGGCGAAATGTACGCCATGTCCGGCGCCAGCCACGAGCACAACGTGGTCTCCATGGCTCTTGCGGGCTTACTGTTTCAACAACTCAGGAAGCGGCCATGTCATGTCTATACACATGACATGAGGGTTCGGGTCAGCCGGACCGGCCTTTACACGTACCCGGACGTCGTGGCCGTGTGCGGCGACCTGAAGTTTGCCGATGACTGCCGGGACACTCTCCTCAATCCAACCTTCCTGGCCGAAGTGCTGTCGCCCAGCACCGAGGCATACGACCGCGGCCGCAAGTTCGAGCACTACCGGTCGATCGAATCGCTGGGAGAATATCTTGTGGTCGCCCAGGATCGTCTCCACGCCGACTTGTACACCCGCCAGGCGGACGGACGGTGGCTGCTGAGCGAAGCCTCCAGGCCCGAGGACAGTCTGGACCTCCCTTCCATCGGCTGCCGCATCGCCATGGCCGATCTGTACGAGAAGATGAGCCTGCCGCTTCAGCCCGGCGCCCCGGCCTGAGTCTTTTCCTCGCGAACCCGGCCGCCAGCGCCGCCGGACCGGGATGGCGCTCGAACCGCGTGCGCCCGACTGCATCGAATGCGGCCGGCGCCTTTAGCCGGAGTGCGTCTCCCGCCGGTGCGATATGATGTCTAATCGAAATGATGAAGCCGGTTCCTCCCAGCCAGCAGCAAGCCCTCGTCGACAGACTCATGACCGCCTGTGGAGGCGCTTATAGCCCGCAAACACGCCGCAAGTACTTCATCTCCGGCCCCCAATGGGCTGCCGCTTACCAGGGACAGGCGTTATTCCACGCGCCCACCCGCGAGCCGGTAGGCTTCGAGCGCGTGATTGAAGAGTACGCCCGTATCGGCATCGGACACTGGACCACCCACGACACCGATGTGATTCCGACTGAAGCGCTCGGCAAGGACCAGCAGGCCGACATCCTGGGCCGTATCGGCGGCGCCCTGAAAAAGAACGAGGTCGCCTGCTCGATGGTGACCACCGAAACTTTTTACCACGCTGTGTGGGCCGCCAGCCCGGCGGCGGAATCGCCCGAAGTGCGCGACTACGCAGCTTTCCGCGTGGAGAATACCGTCCGCATCGGCCATCAGCTCGGCGCCAGGTTTGCCGTTTACTGGCCGGGGTCGCTCGGATACTACGTCCAGGGCGCTATCGACGAAACCGAGACCCTGCGCTGGTACGCCGGCGCCCTCAACGCCGCCTGCGAAGCCGACCTGCGCATCGCCAAGGAAATGAACCGGCCGCCGCTGAAGCACTGCCTCGAAGCCAAGCCGTTCGAGCCGCAGGCCGAAATCCTGCTGCCGACCAGCGACGCCATGCTGGGATTCATCGGCTCAGGCCTGCTGACGCACCCGGAGATGGTAGGACTCAATCCCGAGTACCTGCACGAGCTCATGTGGGGCGCTGCCCCCCGCGCGGCATTGGCCCGGGCGTTACTTGCCGGCAAGCTGTGGCATTTCGACATCAATGACGGCTACCGCCTCAAGCATGACGTCGACATCGCTGTCGGGCTGGTCAACCCGCTGGACTGGCTGAATGTGCTGGTCCTGCTCCGCAGCCACGGGTACGAAGGACCCTTCAACCTCGACTACAAGCCCCCGCGCACCACCAGCACGCATGGCGTTTTCGCCGTCAGCTTCCCCTCCGCCGTCGATCGCTTCATCACGCTCTGGGAAATGGCCGGTGAGGTGATGTCGGATGCCGTCATCCGCGAAGCGACAGACGCCCTGAAAGCAGGTGGCGGCGCCGCCGGCGTAAGAGACGCCGATCAGATCGCCGCCGCCAATCGCGAGCTGCTCACGCTCCACGAGCTGATCGCCCACAGGCTCGTTCAGATCCTGCTCGGACTGCACCGCGGGCGCACGTACTCCGTCTAGCCGGCCTCAATAGGGTCTGCCTTTCGACGTCCTCAATAAACGCAGCTCCCTCAGGTCGTTTTGCAAAGCGTCGCGATCCTCGCTCGACAGCGTATTGTGCTCAACCACCTTCTTCACGTCCTCGATAGCCTCGTCGAGGTCGCCCTTGTCGAACTTCCCCTCGCTCAGCTTCCGGTCCAATTTGGAGAGACTCCGCTGGGCATCGCTGTAACGGTCGACCTGATCGCCCTTCTTGATCGCTTCCCCCCGCCGGGCAAAATCGGCCGCCCGCCGGAGGTCGTTTTGCGCGCGAGAAACCACGTCCCGGGCGAAAGTGTAATCGCGATCCGCGGCCTGAGCTCCACAAGCCAGCAGAATCAAGGCGATTGGAAAAAAGATCTTGAATGCGCGTTTTGGCATGGTAAGAACCCCCGATTGAGAGGGAGCAAATTGCCTTCCATATCGCCCCCCAACCGGAAAGCTCTTACTTGAACGTGATCCACATGGGGCTGACCCAGACCAGCTCTCCGTCGGACTGCTCGCCCCGGACATAGTAGTAGCTGGTCTTCCCCTTGGCGACGACGCCGTCCTTCCAGACAAAATCCACGTTCTTCGTTTTGGGCTCGATGGAGTACACCAGGTTGTTGTCCTTGACGATGGTGACCTTGGCGAACGGAGCCGTGCCCCGCAGCTTAACAGCGATCGAGGGCGGTCCCTCCATGCCGAACTCTTCACCCATGAAGTGGCTCCCGCATCTCACGTCAGCCAGGATGTTGTCCGTGGAGCCGTAGATGCGCCGCTTGTGGAACGCTTCGAGAACGCCTTTCCGCGTCGGCTCGGTGACCCACAGGTTGCAGTACGACATGTGAGTCGAAATGTGGTCGCTCGACGCCTGGAACCCCAGCTTATACCCCTTCTGCAGAGCCAGGCTGACGAAACCCAGAGGACGCCATCCGCCGATGGAATCGCCCGATGTATTGGAGCGGGGCGCGCCCGGCATCTCGTAGTTCTGGCGGTCCCCCTGGTAGATCTCGACGATGGGCTCCACCTGCGGATCGTTGTCCCGCCAGTCCGTTCCCATGTCCGTGCCGGACGTGTGAGACGCCACGATGCCGTCGTACTTCTTCAGGTACTTGTAAAGCATCTGGGTGTCCGGCGCGTGCGTAGGCGCCGAATTCTCGTCCATCTTCTCCAGCCGCGGCAGCGGCCGGATCCCGCGCTGTGCAAAGATCACGTTGCGATGCCCCTCCGGGTAGCGCACGCTCCGCTCGTAGGAGAACATGGGGACGAACTTGCTGCCCAGCTTGTAGGCGTCGGTCAGCTTCTGTTCGATCCACCACGGATACTCGCGGCCCCCGCCGTTATCGTGGTCGCAGCAGCCCACCCAGTCCATGTAGGCGGCGTCGATCATGTAGCGGTAGGCGTCGATCAGCGGGCCGTCTCGCCCCCCGTCGCCGGAGATCTCGGTGTGCCGGTGAAACTCGCCGCGCATGATCTGCATGTTCGTGGAACCGAGCGTCACCCGGTAATTTCGCATGCCGGCGATCTGATCGAGCTCCGGCTTCACTTCGGGTTGGGGAGGCGCCACCTTCTCCGCATTCAGCGGCGTCAGCCGGGCTTCCACCGCCTTGGCATCCACTTTGAGGTCCGCCGCGTAGAGGTCGGAGTTGATCGCGGTGGCCGCGTTTCTTCTTCCCCCGCCCGCCCCCGACTGCCGGTGATCGGTGGTCGTCACCATCAGCAGCCGCCCCGGCGCGATGGCCGCGATGGCCGGTCGTACGTCCAGCAGCCCGTCGCTGTGGGGAACCAGCAGGGGGCCTTCCCATCCCTTGCCGTTGAAGTAGGAGACATTCTCCACCCACGTGCTGCCGACCGGCGAGCGCGCCTGGCTGCCCACCGAACGGAAGGCCAGGAACACCGTCCCCTGCGAGTCCGCGCTCAGCCGTGGAAAGCTGTTCAGCGGCAGCGCCGCCCACTGCGGCGTCAGGCTCGGCGCCCGGCTTCCCGCCAGCGCCGGATTGGGCATTTCGGGACTCACCGGAATCCCGTCGGAAACAGGCTGCGCTTTCTTCTTCTTCCCGCCCCGGCGCTGCGCCGCGTTCGGAGGCCCGGGCAGCGCGTCGCCCAGATCTTCCGCGCTGGTGAACGCGTCCCGTCCGGCGAAGCATTTGATCTTTAAATTATGACCCTGATACAGCGCCACCCCGGTAGTCTCGTAAGCGCCGAAATCCTTGCCCCACTTCTTCTCGGACGCTTCGTAGGCTACCCACAGCCGGTTTTTCGAGTCATAGGCCGCCGAGCTGCGCGCTTCGAACATCTGGCTTGCGGCCACCGGCGTGGGCGGATCCATCTGCACGCCGCCGCCCTCGGATTTCAGCCTCCGGAAATAGACGTCGTAATCGCCCTTGTCGTACGTGTCCCAGGAGACCGCCACTTCGCCATTGGCCGCCGTGGCGATGGCCGGGTCCCAATCGCTGGCCGCGGAAAACGAAACTTTCGTCTCCGGGCTGAACTTATCGCCCGATTGCACGGCCGCCAGAATCTCCAGGTTCCCGTTGCGGAAAGCCTGCCACGCCGTCCAGACGCGGCCTTTCGAATCGGTTGCCGCCACCGGGTTCACGTCCGTTCCCGCGTCGGTCGTGAGCCGCGTCGGCGCGGACCATTTCGCGCCCATCGAAGCCCCGTCGGAAGAAGACGCGTAGATATCGAAATTACTGTTGACGTTCGCCGACCACAACACCCAGATCCGCTTCGATCCGTCCACAGCAACGGCCGCCCGCATCACGTCCTGCTTGGCGGCGCTGACCGGCCGCGGCGGGTCCCAGAGGTTCCTGGATTTCGAGTAGTGCAGCAGCATCACCTGGTCGCCGCCCACCGGACGCGTCAGGAAGTCGAAGCTCTTCGGCTCCTGCTGCATGATGCCTTCGCGGGCCTGCGACCGGTCGCCGTGCGTGAACTCCACGTAGGCTACGTAGACGTCGTCGCCGCTCTGCGCGATGGCCGGAAAATCCTGCTCCTCGGCGGACGTCGTGAGCTGCACCGCGGAAGGGGTTCGCTCCACGCTCGCCCGCCCATCGAGGAAAGTTTTGCTCGTCCCCATCGGAACTTCCTGCGCCGCGAAAGCGAATCCGCCGCGCGGAGTCCGGATTTCGAAGCGCGCCTGCGGGCTGCTGAGCGCGGCGCTGATCAGCACGCCGTTGTCCAGCATCGGACCGGCGCCCGCTTTCTTTTTCTGCGCTCCGGCCGGCGGTACGCGCCGCGTGGAAAGCTTCCAGTTGGATTTATAATCGGTCGAATCCCCGTCCGAGAAACGCCAGCCCTGGATGCTGGTAATATTTCCCCCGGTCAGCTTCACGCTCCCGTCCCAACCGGTGGGCTCGGTGTCGCCCACCCCGAGCAGCACCCGGAAAGTGACCGTGTCCGGCATCGAGATCGCTTTCGGCCGGTTGTCCTGCGCGTACTGCGTGAGGCGTGGATAAAACAGGACGGCGAGGATGACCAACGCTAACGGCGTGCACTTCAGAAACACGGATCGCATGATGCAGCCCTCCACATGGATGTTTCTCAATCAACATACATCAATCTGAGGTTTATGTGGGACCGCCGGCTTGATTCGGTTTCGTGAGCGGCTCGGGAGCGCCCAAAGCGCGCCTACTCAGCCCGCAGCGCTTCCACCGGGTCGACCGCGACCGCCCGCCGTGACGGGAAATAGCTCGCCAATGCCGCCGCCAGGGCCAGTCCGATCGACACGCCGGCGTACGTGAGCGGGTCGGCCGGCGTGATCCCGAACAGCAGTGACGACATCCCCCGGGAGAGCGCGAAGGCGGCCCCGAGTCCCAAGGCGAGTCCGGTCGCCGCAAGCTTGAGTCCGTGGCCGATGAACATGCGCGTCAGCGCTGTCTGCTGCGCCCCCAGCGCCATCCGGATGCCGATTTCCCGCGTCCTCTGCGAGACCGAGTACGAGATCACGCCGTAGATGCCCACGCTTCCGAGCAGCATCGCCATCGCCCCCGCGATCGCGAGCATTACCAGCGCGAAGGATGTGCGGGCCATCGACCTGCTGTAGACGTCCTGTAGTGTCCTCACTCCGGCCACCGGCAGATCGGAGTGCGCCGACCAGACCGCCTGGCGAATCTCGTTGAGAAAACCCTGCGACCCCGTGCGGCTGCTGCGCACCACGTAGGTGACGGTGCGCCGCACGTAGTTGCCTTGGCCCCAGAAATTGCTGCAGAGAATCGGCCAGTATACCGTGGTCGGCGCCGGGCGCTCCACGCCGTTGTCGCGCTCGTTTCCCACCACGCCGACGATCTCGCGCCACGGCCCGCTCAGGCTCTCCCGAATGCGTTTGCCCAGCGCCGCCCTGGGGCTGCCCCAGTACTCGCGCGCCACGTTCTCGGTGATTATGGCCACCGGCGCCTTCGCCTCGATCTCGCTCCAGGTGTAGTCGCGGCCGGCCAGCAGCGGATTCCCAATCGCGTGAAAGAAGCCTGGCGCCGCGAACTTGTACCGGCGAATGGGCGGAGTCTTCCCCTCCGGAGTGGGGTGATCTTCGGCGAACACCGGGTCGAAGCTGCTGTTCCCGTCCATCGGTACGCCGTTGGCGAACGATACCTCCGCCACCCCGGGAATCAGGGCGATCTTCTCGAGGATCGCTCGCTGGGTCCGCGCCACCTGGTCGGGTTCGGCCGCCATCGCCTGCGGAATGGAGATCGTCAGAGTCTGGACTTGCTCGGGCCGCGTGAAGCCGGGCTCGATCTTCCGCATCGCCTGGAACGTGCGGATCATCAAGCCGGCGCCGATCAGCAGGATCAGGGCCAGCGCCACCTGCGCCACCACCAGCGTGCTGCGGGCCCGATGCCGCTCCCGGCTTTGACTGGCCGTGCGGCCGCCATGCCGGATGGCCCCGGACGCCGCCGGTCCGGCGTACTTGAACATCGGGACGGCCCCGAAGAACGCCCCTGCCAGCAGCGATACAGCCAGGGCGAACAGCAGCGCCGGCGGATCGAGCGAGATTTCGTTCAGCCGCGGCAGTCCGGCCGGAGCCGCGGCAACCAGCGCGCGCAGCGCCCAATAAGCGAGCGCCACACCCAGCGCGCCCCCCAGCACGCCGAGCGTCACGCTTTCGAGCAGCAGCTCGCCCGCCAGCCGTGACCAGCTGGCCCCCAGCGCCGCCCGGATGCCGAGCTCATGCTGGCGACCCTCGGCGCGCACCAGCATCAGGTTGGCCACGTTGGCGCAGGCGATCAGCAGCACCATCCCGATCGTGCCCATCAGCAACCAGAGCACCGTGGCGACGTCGCCGATGACGTCCTGCTTCAACGGGCGCAGGTTGGCGGCCATGCGCGTGTTCTCGAACATCTTCGCGCTCGCCCCCTTCGGCGGCGCAAAAGTAGACTGAACGGTCGGGATCATCCGGTTGATGTCGGCGCCCGCCTGCGTAATCGTCACGTTCGGTTTGAGGCGCGCCACGGATTGATAGCTGAAATTGCCCAGCGTCAGCTTGCTCCGTTCGAACCGGAAAGGGAGAAGAATGGAGGGCGTGCGGTTGAAGAGACCGAAGCCCTCCGGCAGGACGCCCACGATCTCGCGCGTCTTCCCGTCCACCGTGACCGCCCGGCCGATGACATCCCGCCCGCCGCCGAATTTGCGCTGCCAGTAGCCGTGCGAAATCAGGATCACGTCCGGGCTGCCCGGCGTGTCGTCGCTTCTGGTGAGGCTCCGCCCGAGAACCGGCCGTACGCCGAGGATCCCGAGGACGCCGTCGGTGACGTTGAGCGCCGGAACCTGTTCAGGCTCGGCCAGCCCGGTGACGCCCACCGTGGATCCCGCGAAAAGACCGATGTCCTCGAACGTGCGGCCCTGCTCGCGATAAATGAAATAGCAGGACGGAGAAACGGGAAGGTCCTTGACGTTGACGCCGGGCGCCGTGTGCGCCACCGTGATCAGCTGGTCGGGACGCGGGTAGGGTAGGGGCTTCAGCAGAACTCCCTGCACAACGCTGAAAACCGCGGTGTTGGCCCCGATCCCGATGGCCAGCGTCAGCAGGGACACACCGGT
>DATJFH010000080.1:0-11213 GCA_035495815.1 Bryobacteraceae bacterium | reverse complement strand
GGTGACCGGGACGCACTCGAAGATGACCGGTTCCATGGGCGATCTCTACGAAACGCTGGCCAACCGGGTCATGGGCGCCGGAATCGGCCACTTCCCCACCGGCGGGCACGAGTTGACGGGCGTGGTGGCGTAGCAAGCCGTTGAATCGAGATCTTCTGAAAACCCCCGTCCGCGTTCGTGAGGCGAAGGGCGTCCGCAACGGACGGGCCATCAAGAGCGCCACTCCGGCTTCGGTCCGCGACGTCAACCGGTCTATCATTCTGAGCCTGATCCGCGTTCACGAACCGATCTCGCGGGTGGAGCTCTCGGACCGCACGGGAATTTTCCGCAGCAGCGTTTCGGCGATCGTGGACGAGCTGGTCGGCGAGAGCCTGGTCATCGAGCAGCGAGCCACGCCGAAGGGCAGGGGAAGAGTTCCCGTAAACCTGTTTCTCAATCCCAAAGGGTTTCGGGTCCTGGGCATCAGCATCCGCCCCTTCCAGACGAGCGTGGCCGCCTCCGGGCTGACGGGCGGTTTCGAAGAGACGGTATCGTTCGCCACGCCGCGGGAACCGGCCGGGCTGTTGAAGGAACTGGGGAAGGCCGTCCGGGGTATCGGCTGGCCGGGCAACGGGTTCCATGAAATCGGTATCAGCGTGCCGGGAATGGTGAACGCGGAAACAGGCGAGATCCTGACCGTCCCTTCCCTTAGGGAATATGCGGATTTTCCAATCGCGCGGGAGGTCTCGTCACTGCTGGGTGCGCCCGCTTCGGCGGAGAACGACTGCAACCTGGCCGCGCTGGCGGAAATGTGGCTCAACGAGAGCGAGGTGGCCGGCGTTCACGACTTCGTTCTGGTCCAGATCGGAGACGTCGGTGTCGGCGCCGGGCTGATCATCGGCAACGAGCTTTACGGGGGACACGACCACACCTGGGTAGGCGAATTCGGACACATGATCGTACAGCCGGACGGCAAACAGTGCAGTTGCGGGCGGCGTGGCTGCTGGGAGCTGTACGTATCCGACCGGGCCACCTGGAACCGTTACGATGCGGACAAGCCGTATTCCCCGGACAGGATCGAAGACCTGATCCGGCTGGCCGCCGGCGGCGATGCCACGGCGAGGCGCGCGCTGGGCGCGACCGCGGAATACCTGTCGCTGGGCATCACCAATATCGTCATGGGGCTGAATCCGCAGCGCATCGTCCTGGCGGGCGAAATCACCAAGGCATGGGGACTGATCGGACAAACCGTGGAGTCGGCCTATGCGCCCGACCGGATCCGCTTTCAGGTCTATCCGGCGCGGTTCGGACCGGAAGCGCTGGCATTGCGCGGAAGCGTGATCCTGGCTCTTCGACGCGTATTTGCCCCTCCGAAGCTGGGCTGAGCCAATTCACGAATGCGCCGGGACGCGCGCGTTGCCTCGATGATCTCCGTACCCTTGCTTCCATGGATTTGTCGCCAATCACACGGAGCACCTCCGGGCCGGGCACGGCGAGCTTCAGGTGATCGCCGATGCTGGGCAGCGCCGCCCTGGGCGTCTCAGGCTCGCGTGAAATACCAGGTCAGGCCGCCTAATGCTGCGAGGGCTGCCCCCACTGTCGCGATGATTCTTCCAACATTGCCTCTTGGCTCCCGTGATTCGAACATCTTTGACTCCTCCGGGCGAAACGGATGCCCGCTTGCTCCGATTCTAGCAGAACCGGAATCGGCTGACCCGAGCTATGAGTGCCTCTGCCGGAGCGATTGGTCGATCGGCCGGGCCGGGCAACAGAAGACCCCGATCAAGCGGGCTGCAACACGGCCGTCACTATTTCGAGCAGCTTCTCTACCGTAAAGGGCTTCTGCAGAAATCCCGCCAGATCATTCTCTCCAAAATCCTTCATGGCTCTCGCGGCGTCGAAACCGCTCGCCAGGATGACGGGCAGGCCGGCATTTATGGATTTGATGCGGGCGACCGTTTCCGGTCCGCCGATGCCGGGCATCGTGAGATCCACGATGACCAGCTTCAACTCGTGACCGCGCTCCTGAACCACGCCGATCGACGATTCTCCGTCGGGCGCCGTCAAGACCTGGTAGCCATGACTCTCGAGCGCCGCTTTCGACAGGCGCCGGACATGGGCCTCGTCATCCACTACCAGCACCAGGCCGCTGCCCTTCGGGCCGGGCTTCTTTCCCATCTCCGGCGGCGCCTCTGTCCTGGCCGCCGACGCGGGCAGCAGCACACGAAAAATGGAACCTCGTCCGGGGGCGCTGGTGATGCGGATCGCGCCGCGATGTCCGCGCATGATTCCGAGAACCGCGGCCAGACCCAAGCCGCGGCCGACAAACTTGGTGCTGAAGAAGGGATCGAAGATCCTGGCCTGGGTTTCCGCGTCCATTCCGCACCCGGTGTCGGAGACTTCGAGACAAACGTACACGCCGGGCGTCACGTCTTCACCCACAAATTCCCGCTGGATTCTCTCCTCGTCGAGCACCTCGCGGCTAGTGGAGATGGTGACGACGCCGCGATTCTCCTTGCCGATCGCCTCCGCTCCGTTAATCGCCAGGTTCATGACGATCTGCTGGATCTGGCCGGCATCGGCCTCCACAGCCGGCAGGTTTTTGTCGAGATTCAATTTCATCTCGATGGATTTGGGCACGGAGGAGCGCAGCAGGGCGCTGATGTCACGGACCAGCTCGGAAAGGTCAATGGGGCGGATCACGAAGCGGCCTTTCCCGGCGTAGGCCAGCATCTGGCGGGTCAGATCGGCGGCGCGGTGGCTGGCCTGGACGACTTCTTTCAGCGCCTGCTGATAAGGCGTGTCCGCCGGCGCGGCAGTCAATGCCAGGCTGGCGTTGCCCATGATGGCCGTGAGCAGGTTATTGAAATCGTGCGCGATTCCTCCGGCGAGCACGCCCAGGCTCTCGAGCTTGGCGACGTGCTGAAGCTGCCGCTCGAACTGCACGCGCTCGGTGATGTCGCGGATATTGAGCTGGATCACGCGCTTATCACCTTCCCGATACATGTTGCCGATGATGTCCGTTTCGATCGACCTTCCGTCTTTTGCCGTGAGGGCGCCCTGCGGGAACCGTGTCACCTCCTCCCGGCGCAGACGCTCCAGCGCCGACTGACCTCCGGGAATGCGGTCGAGCGGCGGCGCCTGCCAGAACGGTTTGCCGGTCAGCTCGCCGCGCGTATAACCGAATACCTCGAGAACACTGGGATTGACATCGGTGATTTCTCCCGTCTCCGCGTCGATCATGACGATGGCGTCCTTGGAGGTCTCGAACAGCCGCCGGTATTTGGCCTCGGCGGCTCGCTTGCGGTCCGAATAATCCTCGAGGGCGAGCAGAATGAGCTTTTCTTCGCGATCGGAATCGACCGAGCGCGCGGTCAGCTGAAACGTCCGCCAGCCCAGGCCCGGGAAATCGCGTTCCACTTCGATCTCCTGCCGGGTCTCTCCCGATCCCTGCAAACTGCCCAGCAGCGCACGAACCTTGGGGGCATCCCATTGCCGGGAGCCGAGCTCATAGATCGACCGGTTCAGCGTTTCCTCCGCCGAGACGCGAAAGGTCTCGTAAAAGGAGCGATTGGCTGTCCGGACGCGCAGCTCGCGGTCGAGGACCAAGAGCGGCTCGCGAACCGTGGAAATGATCGCCTCGGCGTAATCCCGGGCCCGTTCCACCTGCGCCAGCGTATACTTCAACCGGTCGATATCCAGGAACTCGAACAAAACGCCGTCGATCTGATCATCGGAAGTGCGGTACGGCTGGATACGGAGCGAATGCCAATGGCCGTCCAGATCCTGGACCTCCCGCTCCAGCGGTTGGCCGGAAGCGATCACCTGCGTCAGAAGCGTTTCCAGATCGGGCACCTTGATCCGCCGCTGGAGGTCGGAGATGGGCCGCCCGACATCCGCGGGGATGAGGCTGAACAGCTTCTCGGAGACCGGAGTGTAGCGGCGGATCTGCAGATCCCGGTCGAGCAGAATGATGGGGGCCTGCATGCTGCTCAGCACGTTGATCAGGTCGTTATTGACCTGGTTCAACTCACGGTTGCGGCTTTGCAGCTCCTCGATGGTGGTGTGCAGCTCCTCGTTGGAGGATTGCAGCTCTTCCCGGGCCGTCTGCAGCTCTTCATTGGTGCTCTGTAATTCCTCGTTGACCGATTGCGCTTCTTCGTTGGCGCTGCGCAGCTCCTCGATCAGGCGCTGCATGTAACTTCGGGTGGACTCCAGCTCGAGGGCGCGATCCTCCGCTGCCTTGGGTCCGGCATTTCCGGCCTGAGTCTGTGGCCGGACGGATGGTTGCGCAGCGTTCTCGAACATCACCAGAAAATGCCGCTCGGTATCGGGATCCGCGATAGGTCGGATTTCCAGGTTGAGCCGGTCGAGGCGGCCGTCATGGCGCCACTGGACGCCTTCCTTACGAACGACGGAATCTTTTTTGCCCGCCTCCTCCAAGCCGGATTTCAAGAGGACGGCGAGGTCCGGATGGACGAGCCCGAGCGCGTCGAGCACAGGATCTCCGGGAGAGGGCGCCAGATAAGGGCCTACTTCGCCGCGGAATTTCATCACCTGCCACTGGGAATTCAGCAAAAGTCCGGCGGGCGCATACCGGGCCAGCATCAGCTTGTCGACTCTCGCGTCGAGGGCGGTGGCCTGGTCGATCCTCGCCGCCGGCAGGGCACTGGCGGCGGCACGCAGCCTCGGCATCCGCAGAGGCAATTCCAGGCCGGATGTAACGGCGTTCAGGTTGCGGCTGTAGACCTTGTATCGGGGGTCGACAACGTCGAAATGCTCCGAGAGAGCGATTGGCGTTTCGGAAGTTCCGAGAAGCAGGAATCCCTGCTGCCGCAGCGCATAACTGAAGATGGCCAGCACCCGCCGCTGCAGCACCGGCTCAAGATAAATGAGCAGGTTGCGGCAGCTGATCAGATCCATGTTGGCCAGGGGCGGGTCGCGGGTGACGTCGTGCCGGGAGAAAATGCACAACTCGCGTACCCGCTCGGAAACCAGGTAGTTGCCGTCCCGCTTGTGGAAGAACCGGCGCAGGCGTTCAGGGGAAACGAAAGCCTGAATGTTTTCCGGATATCTTCCCGCGCGCGCAATTTCGATGGAACGCTCGCTCAAATCCGTCCCGAAAATCTGAATGGGAAATTTGAGTCTCTTCGCTTCCATGAATTCGAGCAGGACAATGGCGATGGAGTACGCTTCCTTACCCGACGAGCAGGCGGAGACCCATACCCGGATCGGCTCGGTCGACTTTCGCTGCTGCACAATGACGGGGAGAATCTTGTCGGCGAGCACGTCGAACACTTCAGGATCGCGAAAGAATTCGGTGACCGTGATCAGGACATCGTCGAAAAGCGCCTGCATCTCGCCGGGGTTTCGATTGAGCAGGTCTAGATAAGCTTCCAGGCTGTCGAGATGGTGAAGGGCGAGGCGACGCGCCAGACGGCGATAAATCGTGGGGGTCTTGTAGTGGGTGAAGTCCACTCCGGCCTCGTCCCGCAATAGCGAGAGAATCCTTTCGAGGGTATGGCCATCCTCGGGAAGAGCAACGGCCCCGGACGCGCCGAAGTAAAACGACTGGGCAACGGCGGCAAGCTCGCGGGCGATCTCGCCGGGCGGCAGAACGAAGTCGACAACGCCGGCTGAAGCCGCGCTGCGCGGCATGCTGTCGAACTGCGCGGTGGCATCCTGCGCGAAGGTAATGCCGCCTTCGCCTTTGATCGCTTCCAGCCCCAAGGTGCCGTCGGTCCCGGTTCCGGAGAGAATGACGCCGACCGCGCGAGACTGCCGGTCTTCGGCCAGGGAGCGAAAAAAAGAATCTATGGACAGAAAGGGCCCATCTTTGGAAGCGCGGGGAGAAAGGCGCAGGACCCCCGAACGAATGGTCATTTGTGTGTTCGGCGGAATCACATAGAAGTGATTAGGCTCGACGGTGAGTCCGTCCATCGCCTGCAAGACGGGCATGGATGTTTGGGTGGCCAGCAGACTGACAAGTTCACTGGGGTGATTCGGGTCCAGATGCTGGACCAGGACAAACGTCATGCCGGTAGATGCCGGCAGTTCCTTGAGCAACTGGGTGACGGCCTCCAGCCCTCCAGCCGAGGCGCCGATTCCCACAATCGGCCAGGGTCCTGAGTTTGCGCTTTCGGATTCGCTTCGCGACTGGCCTTTACGGCGGGGCAATTCTTTAGGGTCGTCCGGGCGGGCGTTGGATGGCTTGTCTGTCACTGGAGTTTCCCGGGGAATTTTCAGCTCATCTTGCGGCGTCAAGGACGCTCTGAACCCATTTTACTCCCCGGCTGTGCCTGGCGACGGGTAGTTCGCGCGAACGGAAGCGAAAGCGATGAAAGCGGCTGCTACCATTGGATACAGGGCTGGCGGACATCGGCGGCGACATCTCCGATTCGAGAAAAGAATGCACAACCTGGATCTGCTGGTAACCCTGTCGGCCGGCCTGATCGGGGCCCTGGTCTTGGGCTATGGGACCCACCGGCTGGGCTTGTCGCCGATCGTGGGATACCTGCTGGCCGGCGTGATGTTCGGACCCCACACCCCGGGCTTCGTCGCCAATAAGGAGCTGGCCGATCAACTGGCGGAGCTCGGCGTCATCCTGCTGATGTTCGGAGTCGGGCTGCATTTCCATCTCAAAGATCTGCTGGCCGTAGGCCGGGTGGCGATCGGCGGGGCGCTGTGCCAGATCGCAGCCGCGACACTCCTGGGAGCGCTGGCCGCCCGCTCTTTCGGCTGGGACTGGCCGGCGGGGATCGTCTTCGGCTTGGCGTTGTCGGTGGCCAGCACCGTAGTGCTGACGAGAGTGCTTTCGGACAACCGGCAACTGCAGAGCCCGACCGGCAGAATCGCAGTCGGCTGGCTGGTGATGGAGGACATCTTCACGGTTTTCGTCCTGGTGCTGCTACCGGTGGTCTTCGAGGCCGGCGCGCGGGACAACGCGGCGGACCTGGCGATCTCGGTAGCGCTGGCAGGGCTCAAGCTGGCGGCTTTCGTGGCGTTCGTCCTGTATGGCGGCGGGCGTGTGATCCCCTGGCTGCTTCAGAAAGTGGCCGACGCTCATTCACGCGAGCTGTTCACGCTGAGCATACTGGCGGTGGCTCTCGGAATCGCGGTTGGGTCGGCGCACTTCTTCGGCGTCTCCATGGCGCTGGGTGCTTTTTTGGCGGGGATGGTGGTGGGACAGTCCGATTTCAGCGCCCGGGCGGGGTCGGAAGCGCTGCCGATGCGGGATGCCTTTGCGGTGATGTTCTTCCTTTCGATCGGAATGCTTTTCGATCCGGGCCAGGTGGTGACGGCGGCGGGTCCGATTCTGGCGACCATTGCCATCGTGATGGCGGGCAAGCCGCTGGCGGCCTTCGCGATCGTCACCGCGCTCGGTTACGGTTCGAGGATTGGAATGGGCGTAGCCGTTGCGCTGGCGCAGATCGGCGAATTTTCGTTCCTGGTGGCCGCGCTGGGGAGACAGGTAGGGGTTTTACCGGAGTCCGCTATGAACCCGCTGGTGGCGGCGGCGATCGTGTCGATCATGTTGAATCCCGTGCTGTTCCGTAGCCTGCGGGAGAGGCCGGCGGCGGGCCGGGTGGCTGAAGCGGCGCCGCCGGGGGCTGAAGAGACGAGCCGCAGCCGGCTGGGTCCACACCATCGGGCGGTGGTCGTGGGACATGGGCCGATCGGACGCGCAGTGGCGCGGCTGCTGAAAGAGCGGGGCATCGAGCCCACGATCATCGAAATGAACATCGAAACTCATCGCAAACTGCGCGCGGAGGGCGAAAAGACGGTGTACGGCGACGCGAACCAACGGGAGGTTCTGGAGAAGTCGGGAATCGCCGGCGCGGCGAGTTTGATCGTGAGCGCGTCCGGAGCAGCCGATTCCATCGAAGCTATTCGGATCGCCCGTCAGCTCAACCCGGACGTCCACGTTGTGTCCAGGGCGGATTTTCTGGAACAAACCGGGGCTCTGCGGAAGGCTGGAGCGAACGAGGTGTTTTCAGGCGAAGGCGAAGTGGCGCTGGCGATGACGGACAGCATCCTGCGGAAGCTGGGGGCAACGCCGGAGCAGCTCGATCAGGAGCGGGAGCGGATCCGGGCGGAGATTTTCCGTCAGGCGGGTTAGATTCCAGGGGTCAGAGGCGTATGGCTGTGAAGTTGCTCGCCTTTCAGGTGCGAAGCGCTGTGCGCGCAATCGAACGTGCAAAAAAGGGGTTAGAGAGATGCATATTTTATACACACTGATCGTGGGCCTGATCGTCGGCGTGGTGGCGAAGCTGCTGATGCCGGGCAGAGACCCCGGCGGAGTGATTATCACGATCCTGATAGGCATAGCGGGGTCGTTTGTGGGGACAGCCATCGGCCGGATGCTGGGCATGTATGCGGAGGGCTCGTCCGCCGGTTTCATCATGTCCGTGATCGGAGCGGTGTTGTTGCTGCTGCTGTATCGTACGTTTTCGAGGAGACAAGCGGTTTGAATCGGGTCAGTTCCGGCTTGCGCCCATGACGCCAGCACGTTGTGAGCGGCGGCGGCGCCTGACGGGCCCCGGCTGCCCGCGCGCTTCGCGGAAATCCGGCGCACCTGCCCGGGCGTGACCGGCGGGCGCCGACTGATCCTTTACGCGGCGCATGGCCTGCAACACGCGGCTTGACGAAATTGCCAAGATCGCGCCGGCGGTCTTGTCGCGCGCCGTATCGAATTCCCCGTATGGAGTGATGGGATCCGGGAACTCCCGCCGGGTCCGGCGGATGATCGCCGGCCTGAGCGGCCGGGCCTATGCCTATAATGAGGGCCTATGGGCCGTTTATTTCTGTTGATCGCCTGCACGGCGCTGTCGCTGACGCTGACGGCCGCCGGTGAGGAACCGGCTGCGCGTCCCTACTGGCGCACCCTCGTACGCGGAACACACGGCATGGTCGCGGCCGAACATCCGCTGCAGGCCATGGCGGGGCTGAAGGCGCTCGAAGCAGGCGGCAACGCCATCGACGCGGCGCTGTCCGTGTATTACATGACCAGCGTGGTCGAGCAGCACCAGTCCGGGCTCGGCAGCGATTGCTACGTTCTGGCCTATATTGCCAAAGAGAAGAAGGTGGTGTTTTTCAACGGAACCGGTCCGGCGCCAAAGCTGGCGACCCTCGAAACCTACCGCAAGCTCGGGGGAATACCGGTCAACGGTCCGTATTCGGTCTCCGTGCCGGGTGCGGTGTCCGGGTTCGACCTGGCGTGGAAAAAGTACGGGAGCAAGGATTATGCCTCGCTGCTGAAGCCTGCAATCGAAGCGGCGTCGAACGGGCATGTGCTCACCGAGTGGGCGGCGACGAACTATGTCGAAGTGTTCTCACTGCTCAAGAAATATCCCAGTTCCGCGCGGACGTTGCTTCCGGCGGGGACGCCGCCTTCCGCGGGCGATCTGTTCCGTCAGGCGGACTTGGGCCGCACGCTGGAAACCATTGTGCGCGACGGAGCCGATGTTTTCTATCGCGGCCGGTTGGCCCGCATGACTGCCGAGACCTACGAGAAAGCCGGCGGCGTACTTCGTTACGAGGATCTGGCTGGATTCCGGGCGGAGCAGGCCGAGCCCATCCATACTCCTTACAAAGGCTATGAGGTCTACGAAAGCGCGCCCAATTCGCAGGGCATCGTGCTGCTGATCGCTCTGAATATTCTTGAAGGGCTGGATCTGAAATCCCTGGGCTACAACTCGCCGGGATACGTGCACGTGATTACCGAGGCCCTGAAGCTGGCTTTCGCCGATCGAGACCAATATATCGCCGACCCGCGGGTGATCAAGGACATTCCGGTCGCCGGACTGCTCGCCAAAGCATATGCCGCCGAGCGCCGCAAGCTGATCCGCATGGATCGCGCCATTCAGGGCATGGCGCCCCCGGGCGATCCGCGAGGCGTTCGGGGAATTCTCGGCGGTCGCCGCATCACCTATGAAGGATCCAACCAGCCGGTCCGCCCGGCCACCTCCGGGTCGGGGTCAGGGGGACAGGGAGAAACCTCCTCGTTCTCCATCGCGGACAGCTTCGGCAACCTTGTTTCGGTGACCCACAGCGTCAACGGCACATTCGGCAGCGGCCTGGTGGTGGAGGGCGGCGGCTTCGTACTCAACAATCGCCTGCCGTGCTTTTACCTGGAGGACGGCAACGTCAACATCCTGGCGCCGGGAAAACGGACCCGTCACACGATCTGTCCGGCGCTGGCGATGAAGGACGGGAAACCGTTCCTGGCATGGAATACGCCCGGCGGCGACAATCAGCCGCAGGCGATGCTGCAGGCTTTTCTCAACGTCGTCGAGTTCGGCATGAACGCGCAACAGGCGGTGGAGGGGCCGACGGTAATGAGCAAGAGCTTTCACGAATCGGTGTATCCGCATCCGGTGGCAGGCACTCTCGTCGTGCCCAAAGTCCTGGCGGACCGCATTGGGAGCGCGCTCTCGGCATTGGGTCATCGAGTGGTGGTCACGCCGCTTCAGGGGCCTTACAATCAGCAGCCTTCGGGCGCGGGGGCGGTGAAGATGGCGCTGATCGACCCCCGGTCCGGGGTCTTCTCCGGCGCCGCCAGCCCGGCCAAAGACGACTACGTGATGGGGTGGTAGCAGACCGCCAATTCGTGATCGCGCACGGCTGTCCCGAGTCCACCGCGACTGCGGCGCTCAGGAGGCGATCACGGCGCGCGCCTGACTCGGGGAACTCTCCGCAGAATGACGCAATAGCCGAGCGGCGCCGGGACGCGCTCCGGCGTCCGATACGCCGACCAGAGCGTCGAAGGTGACCGGGAGATCCTCGACGGAGTTATCCGGCATACAGCAGCCCGGCCATCAGAAGGCGGCGCGTTGACCGCGGAAAATGTAATTGTGTGATCCTGCGAACGGGAACGGGCGCAAACAGATGCCGAATCGTTTTCGATGGACCGCCTGGTGGTACGCCTCGATATCTCTTGCCTTTTTCCTGCTGGCCGCCAATCGTGTCATTCTTAGAGACCGTCCCTGGCTCATCGGAGTTCGTGTCGTCATTGCGGCCGGCTTTGCGGTCCTCTCGATGCTGGAGTTTCGAGGGAAGAACGGCGGATCATAGTATGGCGTCCTGCTGATAACATGCCCCTATGACTGCGAACGGCCGCATTATCCAACCGGATGGAACCGTAATCTGGTACAGGGACGGAATTGTTCATTGCGAAACCGGCGCCGCCATCGAACGCCCCGACGGGACGCGGGAGTGGTATTTCGAGGGAGTGC